>CAYHRK010000026.1:0-25226 GCA_964358795.1 uncultured Vicinamibacterales bacterium | reverse complement strand
ATCATCAACGGCACCAAAGCCGGCCCGGTGCTCGTGCTGGTGGCTGGCACGCACGGCGCCGAATACCCGCCCATTCTCGCTCTGCAGCGGGTGCGCATGCAGATCGACGCGCAGACGCTCGCGGGCACGCTCGTGCTGGTGCACGTCGCCAACATGCCGTCGTTCCTGAAGCGCACGATTTACTACGGCCCGGCCGATGGCAAGAACCTGAACCGCGTCTTTCCAGGCAATCGCGACGGCTCGCTGTCGGATCGCATTGCCGACGTGTTGACGCGCGAGGTCATCGATCGCGCGACGCACCTGGTCGACATCCACTGCGGTGACGGCAATGAGTGGCTGCGACCCTACACCTACTGGGAAACCACCGGCACCCCCGCCGTCGCCGCCGCCGGCAAGCAACTGGCCCTCGCCTTTGGCATGGATCACATTATCATCGACACGTCTCGCCCGACCGATCCCGGCGTGTCGGTCTACCTGTCGAATACCGCCATCACCCGCAACAAGCCGGCGATCACGGTGGAATCGGGCGGCTGGGCCCGCACCGACGAGGAATCGATCGCGCGCATCGAGCGGGGCGTGGCCGGCCTGCTTCGCGCGTTGAAGATGCGCGCGGTCGGCCCCGATCCGGTGGCTCACCCCGTCTGGCTCGGCCGCAACGAGGTCCTCCGCAGTCAGTTCACCGGCCTGTTGTATCCAGCCGTGGAACCAGGCATGACCGTGGCCGAGGGCACGCTCATCGCCCGGGTCACCGATTTTCACGGCAAGGTGTTGCAGGAAATCCGATCGCCGTTTGCGGGCGAGGTGCTCTACGTCGTGGCGACGCCGCCAATCAGCCAGGGTGAGCCTGTGGGGTTCGTGGCCGAGCGGGTCAGCAGTCCGGAGGCGTACCTGAAGAAGTAGCGTCGGGCGTCATAGTCGCCGGGCGTCCGCGTGCGTCGGTAACCGGGACGCATCCGGGCGCCGGCCCGGGTGCGTTCTAGCCGTAACGGCCCTCGACGTAGTCTGCGGTCCGCTCATCGCGGGGCGTCAGGAACAGATCTTCGGTGCGTGCGTGCTCGATGACCTCGCCCATCAGCATGAACGCGCACTCCTGGCTGACGCGCCTCGCCTGGGCCATGTTGTGGGTCACGATGAGAATCGTGTATCTGCCGGCTAGCGTCCGCATCAGCTCTTCGATGCCGAGCGTCGCCTCGACGTCCAGCGCCGAGCACGGCTCGTCCATCAGGATCACGTCCGGCTTCAGCGGCAGCAGGCGCGCGATGCAGAGTTTCTGCTGTTGCTCGAGCTGGAGGGCCGTCGCCCGGGTGTGCAGGCGGTCCTTGAGGTCTTTCCAGAGGGACACCTCGGTCAACGCCTTCTCGACCGCCTCGTCCAGATCGGACGTGTGGAGCCGGCCGAATCCGCTGTGAATGCGCAGGCCGAAGACGACGTTCTCGTAGACCGAAATCGGAAGGGGATTGGGACGCTGGAACACCATGCCGACCGCTTTGCGCAGCTCGACGAGGGAGATGTCAGGCGCGTGTATGTTCTGGCCGAGAATCGCAATCTCGCCGGTCGTCCTCACGTACCCATAGCGCTCGTTGATGCGGTTGAAGCATCGGAGCAGCGTCGTCTTGCCGCAGCCGGACGGTCCGATCAACGCCGCGATCTGGCCTCGGCGGACCCCCAGGTCAACGTGCTTCACGGCCTGGAAGTCTCCGTACCACAGGTTGAGATCCCTCGTCACGATGCAGAAGTCGGCAGACGTGGTGGGACTCATCCGAATATCCCGTTTACGTACTCGTAGGTCTTTCGGCTGGCGGGCCTGTCGGAGAAGATCACCTCGGTCGCGTCTATCTCCGCCAGTTCGCCGTTGAACAAGAATGCCGTGCGGTCTGCCAGCCGTCGTGCCTGCTGCACGAGGTTCGTGACCAGGATGATCGTCATCTTCGACCGAAGCTCCCTCAGCACGTCCTCGATGCGCATCGTCGTCACCGGATCGATGGCAATCGAGAACTCGTCAAGACACAGGACCTCGGGGTCGTGCGAGAGGGCGCGGGCAATGGTCAATCGCTGCTGCTGGCCGCCCGAGAGCTTGGTGCCGAGGCTGCTGAGCCGGTCTTTGACTTCATCCCACAGCGCCGCCTGGCGCAGGCAGCTCTCGACCCGCCGTTCAAGGTCATGGCGGTCTCGAATACCGGCCATGCGCGGGGCGAACGCCACGTTGTCGAAGATTGAAAGTGGCAAGCCAACCGGCAACGGCGCCACCATGCCGATCTTCCGTCGGAGGCCGAACAGGTCCCTGGCCTGACGGACATCCTCCCCGTCGACCCGCACGGTGCCGGCCACGACAGCGCCGGGCACGTTTTCGATCGTGCGATTGATCGTCTTCAGCAGGGTGGTCTTGCCGGACTGCGCCGGCCCGATGATGCCGAGTATCTCTTGATGGCGGACGTCGAAGGTCACGCCCTTCAGCGCCTCCCGGCGTCCGTACCGGACCCGCAGATCCACGAACTCGACTTTGGAGTCGGACATCACCATTTCTTCCGCGAGCGCAGGTGGACGCGCAACACAATCGCCATGGCATTGACGATCAGCACCACGCCAAGCAGGACGACGGCCGTTCCGTATGGGAGCGCTTTTGGCAGGTCCGGTACCTGGGTCGAAATCGTGAAGAGATGCATCGACAGCGCCATGCACTGGTCGAATAGGCCGTATGCGAACAGCTTGCCCTCCGGGATGGCCTTGTAGAACACGGCGCCGGTGAACATGATCGGCGCGGTCTCTCCAGCGGCTCGCGACACCTGCAGAATCACGCCGGTGAGAATGCCGCTGATGGAGTTGGGAAGCACCACGTGCCAGATCGTCTGCCACCGAGTGGCGCCGACGTTCCAGCACGCTTCGCGGAACGCCATCGGCACCGATGCCAGCGCTTCCTTGGTGCTGGCGATAATCACGGGCAAGGTCATGATCGCCAAGGTCAGCGACGCGGCAAGGATGGACTTGCCCAAGTGGGCGAACAACACGAACGCCCCAAGGCCGAACAGCGCGTGGACGATGCTCGGCACACCCGCAAGATTGACGACGGCGAGGTTGATGATGCGGGTGAACCAGGTCTCGCGGGCGTACTCGTTGAGAAACACCGCTGCCAGCACGCCGATCGGCGTGGCGACGGCCAGGGAGATCACGACCAGGTACAGCGTGCCCAGCAACGGGGACCAGATGCCGCCCGCCCGCATCCCGTGCTTGGGGACCGTCGACAGGAATTCCCACGACAGGATCGGCCACGCCTCGTAGAACAGGTACGCCACGATGAATACGAGCGGCAGGACCATCATCAACGTCATCGCGAGGAAGATCGTCTGCGCGACGACCTCGCTGTAACGCTTCCGACGACTCAACCGTGTGGCTTGGAACACCCTGGAACTACCCCCTCGACCTGGCAGAACGTTATCGGTGTCGAATCCCGCGCACGACGAGATCGGCCGTCAAATTGACGATGAACGTGATGAAAAACAGGAGAATACCGATAATGAACAGCACCTGGTAGTGCTCGGAATTCACTGGAGCCTCCCCCAACTCCGCGGCGATGGTCGCGGTCAGGGTCCGCACCGAGTCCATCACGCTGGTCGGGATCTTGACCGCGTGCCCGGTGGCCATGAGCACCGCCATCGTCTCGCCCACGGCCCGTCCCACGCCGAGCAGCACCGCCGCCAGCAGGCCATTCTTCGCCGCCGGCAGCAAGACCCGGTAGACCAACTGCCACCGCGTGACGCCGAGTGCCAGCGCCGCCTCTCGGTAGGAGTCCGGCACGGCCTTGAGCGCATCCTCACCGATCGACACGATGATCGGCACGCTCATCAGGGCCAGCACAAGGCCCCCATTCAACACGGTGAGGCCGATCGGGACGCCAAACGTCCGCATGATGAGTGGGTTCAGCACGGTAAGACCGATGAATCCCCACACCACCGAGGGGATAGCGGCCAGTAGCTCGATCGTGATCTTGAGCGTTTCTTTCCACCTCGGACCACAGAACTCGGACACGAAGATCGCCGCACCGATACCGAACGGCACCGCCAGGGCCATCGCCAGCGCCGTCACACTCGCCGTGCCCGCGATCAAGGCGAGCACGCCGTAGCGCACGTGGCTCTGGGAAGTGGGATACCACTCGGGGCTCGTGAAGAACTCGCGAGGGTTGAAGCCGGAGAACAGGAAACCGGCCCCTTCGCGAAACACGAAGAAGAAAATCCCAAAGACGAACAGAATCGCGCTGATTCCGCACAGGCGGATCAGCGACTCAATCGCGGTTTCGACAAGGATCTCCCACCGGCGCCGGGTCTGCATAGAGGTCGCGTTCCGATTCGACCGAGCCTTACTGTCTGGCGCCAGCCTTCGGCAGGGGCACGTAGCCGCTGGTCCGAACGATGTCCTGTCCGGCGTCGGAGTGCACCCAGTCGAGATACTTCTTCACCTCGCCGGCCGGTTCACCCAGCGTGTACATGAGCAGCGGGCGGGCCACGGGATAAGTGTGATTCAGCGTATTCTCGACCGTCGGCGCGAAGGCGGGTTCCCCCGCCTTTCTGGCGACGCGGAGCATCTTGACCTCGGAAATTGCGTAGCCCATGCCGGAGTATCCGATCGCGCCCGGCGTCTTCGAGACGAGTTCAACCACGTCCTTCGACCCGTGCATGTCGCGCGAGCCGAGCTTGAAGTCCCGTCCCTTGCCGAGTACGGCCTCCCGGAAATACGCGTAGGTGCCAGAATTGGACTGCCGGCTGACGCGGATGATCTCATCGGCGCCGGCGGGCATTGTCACGCCCATCTGCGACCACTTCATGACCTTCCCGCCTTCGGCATAGATCTCGGCGAGTTGCTCCAAGGTGATCTCGTCCAGCGGATTGCTCTTGCTGACATACACCGCGAGCGCATCGTACCCGACCATGAATTCCCGGGGCTCCTTGCCGGTGTTCTTCTTTGCCGTTGCTGATTCCTGCGGCTCCACGCGGCGGCTGGTATTCGCGATGTCCACGGTGCCGTTCTCCAACGCGGCGATTCCGGTCCCCGACCCGCCGCCAGACACCTCGACGGACACCGTTGGGGCGAACTTCGCGTACGCTTCAGCCCACGCCTGGGCGAGATTGACCATCGTGTCGGATCCGGTGTTCTGGATCACGGTCTTCTCGGGCTGATTCGACGTGGAACCCGAGCACGCCACGGCCCCCCATGCGAGCGCGGCGAGCAGGATCAGGCCAATGACCGGTTTGGTGACGGACCGGCTAGAACGACCGAGTGGTGTCTTCATTGGTTTGACGCTCGTCCTTTCCGAGAATCGCCTGGACTAGGTCCCGGACGTGGGTGGTCAGTGTCTCATATGCCTGTTCGTAGACAGCCTGAACTTCCGCGGCGGTCCCGCGTGCCTTCGACGGATCCGGCAGAATCCAGTCCAGGCCAACGGTCTTCTTGGCCGGCCGCTGCGGGAGTGCGCGTGCAGCGCCCTTGCACAAGCTGACGATGACCTGGATATGGTCGAGCTGCGGAATCACGTCGACGGACCTGGATGGCTGATGGGAGATGTCCACACCCTTGTCCGCCAGGAACCGGATGGTCTGCGGATCCACCGGTCCTGCCGTCAGGCCGGCACTGGCGAATGAAAAGCGCTTCGCGCCCAAACCGTTGCCGATCGCCTCCGCGAGCCGGCTCAGGCACCCGTTGGTCTCGTCAACGAAGAGGACGCCAAAGCCCTCTCGCGGAAGATGCCTCAGGTACTCGCCCGTCGCGAAGTAGAGCGCCTCCTCGCAGATGTTGGTCGCCTGGTCAGAGACACGCTCGAATCGCCGCGCCACGTTGATGAGGGGGGGCAACGCCTCCAGCGGCAAGAGGCCCTGCTCGCGCCATTCCACCAACTGCGTACTCAGGCTGTCGCGCACCAGGTTGACATGTGGCTCGACCTCCATGGTCGCCCGGGCCAGATCCGCGTTCCGATCGACGAACGCCCGCACCGCGTTGTGCACCATGGGAATCGCCAGATTGGACATCTCGCTGAACTGGTCGAGGGACACGTCGAATGTCAAGGAATCAAGCATCAGCACCTGCCGCGCGATGCTTTCTGCGTAGTCGCCAATGCGTTCCAGTTCGTTGACGATCTTGCTGGCCGAGTACACGAACCGCAGATGACTGGCTGCCGGTTGGTGCCGGACGATGAACTCCAGGCACAACCGATCCAACTCGGTCTCCAATGCGTCCACATCCTGATCGCACAGAATCACCGAGTACGCCAGTTGCCTATCCCGCGTGACGAAGGCCTGAAACGCCTTCGTCAGGGCCTGCTCATCGAGAGCCGCCATCTCCAGCACCTTCGTGCGGATGAGATCGGTGTCGCGCTGCAGCGCCACTTCGAAATGGGACATCGGGGATGTCGTCACAAGCAGGATTCCTTGACCCAGCGGTTCTGGGCTCCAGCCTAACCGACCGGCTGCTCCCAAGAGCGCAACTATTCTATCAGTTTCAACTGATCGTGCCACACGCCCTCCCTTCGCCTCGAGGCTCTTGTATCGTATCGGAACGGCCCGAGCGGTGCCTTCGTGCGCTCAGATTTTCCGTAGAATTAACACGTGGCGGATCTGCTGGAATGTCTGATTCAAATCTAGGCGTGTCGGGAGAGGCGTTGCCCCGCTCTTGTATACTCGGCACGTGAGCCACGTACTGATCGTTGAGGACGACGCGGATATTGCACAACTCGTGCATCGCTATCTCACGCGGGCCGGACACAACGTGGAGATGCTCGATGCCGGCGACCGGGCGCTTGCCTGGGTGCAGGAGCACGTGCCGGATCTGATCATCCTGGACCTGATGCTGCCCGGTCTAGATGGCCTCGAGGTGTGCCGGGAATTGCGACGATCAGTCGACACCCGAGCCCTGCCGATCATCATGCTGACGGCCCGCTCGGAAGAATCGGACCGCATCGCCGGGCTCGAACTGGGCGCCGACGACTACGTCACCAAACCGTTCAGCCCAAACGAACTGGTGGCACGCGTCGGCGCGCTGTTGAGGCGGGCACAACGCTGGGCCGAATCGGGCGAGACCACGCTCACCTACGGGCCCATCGTGCTGGATCGCGATCGACATCTGGTTACCCACGACACCCTCGACGTCCGCCTGACCGCCAAGGAATTCCTACTGCTCGAGTATTTCCTGCAGCACCGAGGCCGCGTCCTGTCCCGCGATTTGTTGCTGACCGATGTCTGGGGCTACCGCTACACCGGCGGCACACGCACCGTCGACGTGCACGTGCGCCGGCTGCGCGAGAAACTGCCCGTCCTGGCCGAAGCCATCGACACGGTCAAGCAGTTCGGCTATCGGATGGCGGACCCCGCACCATCGGCCACGGCCAGCGACCGGCCCGGCGCCACCGGACCCCGCCGGTGACGGTGCCCGGCCTGCGTGGACGAACGCTGCTGGCGGTGTTCGGCGTCTCGGCGGTGGCGCTGGTCGTGGCCACGGCGCTCATCTCGATCGCGCTGCGGGATCAGTTGCTGCGTGCCATCGAGCGCAATCTGCTGGCCGAGACCAGGCTGGCGGCCGCATTGCTGACCGAACGCGAGACCGACGGATCGGTGGCGGCACTGGATCGCGAGGCCGATCGGATCGGATTGTTGACCTCAGCGCGAGTCACCTTCGTGGCCGCCGATGGCCGCGTGGTTGGCGACTCGGCCGAAGATCTCCGCGCGCTGGGCCTGCTCGACAACCACGGCAGCCGGCCCGAGGTGATCGCGGCGCGACGGGCGGGCGTCGGCATCGAGCGCCGGCACAGCGCTACGGTGGGCACAGACCTGCTCTATGTCGCGATCACCGTGCGGTCGCCCCACGTGGCGGTGGTGCGGCTGGCCTTGCCGCTGACCGACGTGGACGACCAGGTGGCGGCCGTGCGGCGTAGCCTGCTCTTGGCCCTCGCTGTCGCGCTGGCGTGCGCGCTCGCGCTGGCGTGGGTCTCGTCGATGCTGCTCGCGCGACGGATGAAGAGCATCGCGGCGGTAGCCCGGCGGTACGCGAGCGGTGATTTCTCGGAGCCAACACGGGATTACGGCACCGACGAACTCGGCACCGTGGCCCGGGTGCTCGACGAGACGACGCGCCAACTTGGCCGCCGCATGTCGGAGCTGGCTGAAGACCGGGCGCGCATGGAAGCCATGCTTGCCGGCATGCTCGAGGGGGTGCTGGTGGTCGATCCGGACGGCCGGGTGTTACTGGCCAACGATGCGGTGGCGAAGCTGCTCCGGGTCGAGGCGATCCGGCCGGGTCAGTCGTACGGCGATATCCTGGGCCATCCGGACATCGGCGGCATGCTGGGTCAAGCGCTCGACGGACACACCCCGGACGCCCTGGAGTTTTCGCCTCCACGCGATCCGGCACGCACCGTGTTTGCCCGTGCAGCCCCCATCACCACGGCGCGGTCGCGGGGCGCCGTGCTGGTCCTGCACGACATCACGGATCTGCGCCGAGCCGATCGCATGCGGCGCGACTTTGTCGCCAACGTCTCGCACGAGTTGCGAACGCCGTTGACGGCGATTCAGGGCTACGTCGAGGCGTTGCTCGATGACGACGAACCGGAGCCTGAGGAGGCGGACCGTTTCCTCGAGATCATCGCGCGGCATGCCAACCGCATGGAGCGTCTGGTGCGCGACCTGTTGAGACTGGCCCGCATCGAGGGCGGTCAGGAACCGGTCGCGAAGGCACCGACGGCCGTGTCGTCTATTTTCGCGGACGTCGTGACGGAGCTGGCGCCGGCTATCGAAGACAAGCAGCAGCGGATGGTCACCCATGCCGAGGCCGGCACCGCCATGCTGATGACCGACGCCGCCAAGCTTCACGACGCGGTCCGGAACCTGGTGGAAAACGCCGTGGCCTACGCCCCGGCGGGCACGCGCATCGAACTGGCGGCCCGAGTCGAGGCGGCCCGCGTGGAGATCACCGTGGCGGATGAGGGGCCCGGGATCCCCGACACGGATCTGTCGCGCATCTTCGAGCGGTTCTACCGGGTGGACAAAGCCCGTTCTCGCGAATCGGGCGGCACCGGCCTTGGCCTGTCGATCGTGAAGCACCTGATCGAAGTGCTCGGCGGCGAGGTGCGCGCGGCCAATCGCCCGACCGGTGGGGCCGTCTTCACCATCACCCTGCCGGTCAGCTAAGTGCTTCGAGTCGCAAGTACGGCCCCGTCTCGCTTTCGATCGCATGGGCCGCAGTTGCTCCCTCAGCACTTAGTCCTGAGGGCACAGATACGTTGCCGTATTTGTGCATCGAAGGACTAAGCCGGGTCGCCCCGGCTCGTTTGGTCTTGCCGCGGCCATCGGCATGCCCTACGCTAGGGGCCATGAAGGACGTGCTGGCCATCATCCTCGGAGGCGGCCGGGGCAACCGCCTCTTTCCCCTGACGAACATGCGGTCGAAGCCGGCCGTGCCTATCGGCGGCAAGTACCGGTTGATCGATATCCCCATCAGCAACTGCCTGCACGCCGGCTTGCGGCAGATGTTCATCCTGACGCAGTTCAATTCGGCCTCGCTGAACCGGCACATCTCGCAGACCTACCGGATGGACATGTTCTCGGGCGGTTTCGTGGACATCCTGGCCGCCGAGCAGACGCCCGACAACCCCCACTGGTTTCAAGGCACGGCCGATGCCGTGCGCAAGGCCGCGCGCCACTTGACCGGCTACAACGCGGACTACTATCTGATTCTGGCGGGCGACCATCTCTACCGCATGGATTTCGCGGAGCTGATCGATGCCCACATCGATCGCGACGCCGACATCACGATCGCGGCCAAGCCGGTCGAACCCGGACCCGCCACCGAAATGGGGATCTTCGTCTTCGATCGCGACGGGCACATTGTCGGTTTTGAGGAGAAGCCGGCAGCCCAGCGCCTGGCAGCGATGGGGCGGAGCATTCCCGCCGGATCCAGTTTCGCCGGCCACACGCCCGAGCAGCCCTTCGTCGCCTCGATGGGCATCTACGTGTTCTCCCGCGATGTGCTGCTCGAGATCCTGGAACGCCACGACGCGACGGACTTCGGACGCGAGGTCATCCCGGCGTCGCTGGGCACGCATCGCGTGAACGCGTTTCTCTACCAGGGCTACTGGGCGGATGTCGGGACGATCGAGTCCTTCTATGAAGCCAACATGATGCTGACGCGCGACCATCCGCCGTTCCGCTTTTACCATCCGAAGAAGCCCATCTTCACACGGCCGCGGTTCCTGCCAGCCTCGCGGCTGATCGACTCGCACATCGATCACGCGCTGGTGGCCGAGGGCTGCTACATCAACCGCTGCACGGTCGACGCCTCGATTGTCGGCATCCGGACCAGAATCGACGAACGCGCCCGTGTGTCGCGGTCGGTGTTGCTCGGAGCGGACTACTACGAAGACGAGGTGGGCGAACGGTCCGTGCCGCTGGGCATCGGGCAGGATTCCGTGCTGGATCGCGTGATCGTCGATAAGAACGCGCGGATCGGCTGCGGGGTGAAGCTGGTCAACGAAAAAGGCATCGACCACGCTGACGGCGAGAACTACGTCATCCGCAACGGGATCATCGTGGTGCCGAAGAATGGCGTGATCCGGGACGGGACGATCGTGTAGACATCTTCTATGGGCTTCATCGTACCGGATGAAACAAGTTCCCGTCGTCACCCCCGCGGAAGCGGGGGACCAGTCCTGGATTCCCGCCTTCGCGGGAATGACGGGATGGCGGTGCCTCTCCCGGCGCCGGCCGAATGCAGACGGACTTGCACCAAGGACTGCTAGCTGGCACCGCGCGCAGGCGTCGCGTACCTCAGCGGGATGCGCCGCTGACAGCCCGCAACACCCTGGGAGCCAGAAACCAGATTAATTCGCCGGGCCGCGCCGGCGGGAACGCGTTGACGTCGATCCGGCAGACGCCGCCTTTCTTGAACGGAAATGGCCGGCGAATTCCGAGCACCGCTCCGGCAATCACGCCGATCGAGGGTTCGTGTCCGACCAGCGCGACGCCGGATGCGCGGACGAAGGCAGACAACTCGGCCAGAATCTCCGACGCGTCGGCGTCGGGCCGCAGCGCCGCCGTGACCGTAATGGGGGGCTTCCCATCGCATGCCGACGCCAGCAGATCGGCCGTCTGCGTCGCCCGCACCAGGGGACTGGTCAGGATGGCATCGATGGTCGGCTCCAGTTCGCGTAGTCCTTTGAACTGACGGCGCAGTTGGGCGATGCCTTCGTCGGTCAGCGGGCGATCGGCGTCGAGCGGCCAGGTCGGGCCTCGATCGCACGCCAAGCCGTGCCGGACCAGGTAGAGGGAACGTGAAGAAGGCATCAGGACGCCTTGCCGATCCTGACGACCGGGCGTGGATGAAGCCCTCGGCCGCCGGCGGCCATACGAACCGGCAGTACGCCCAGGGTGAGACACAGGGGCTGGATCCTCGCCAGCACAGGCGCAAGTCGATGACGTTCCTGAAGGAAACCAACGTGCAGCCGCCGAATCGCGCGATCCAGGTCATCGGATAGTTCCGCCAGGGCCACCCGGTTCTCCTGCCCTCCAGAGGTGGACGGCACGTCCCGCACCCGGCCCGACACCACCTGCAAGTCGTGCAACTCGCCCAGCACCTCTTGCGCGTGCCTGAGCCGCACCAGCGACCCCGCTAGCCGGAATCGACCGAGTTGCTCGGCCACTTCGAGCGCGTAGCGGAGCTTCTTGAGCGCAATGCGAGCCGCGTGCAACGGTCCGGCCGCATACAGGTGACCCACTGCCTGCAGGGCGTCGCCAAGCTCTCGACCGCGCCGCCGAAGCCGTGCCGCCAGCAGTCCCGCCGCGTGCCGAGCCGCCGCCTGGGTGCCGAGGGCCGATGCCGCTTCCCGGCTGCCAAGCGACACCCGCTCCAATCGTCCGGCGGTCAACTCCTGCTGCAGCCGGCTGAACGCGGCGCTGCGCTCGGCCCGCAGCACTATGTCGACGGTGCGAATGGCAGGTAGATGTGCTGCTTTTGTCGCCGCACACGCCGCCAGCGTCTCCAGGGCCACGTCCAGCTCCCGGACCGGGCCCAGCGCGCGTGTCACGACCCGGATGTCATGCCGGATCTGCCGCACCCGACCCGTTTCCAGCACGCCATCGGCAAGAGGAATGGCCTCCCTCAGCCGGCGGCTGGCTACCCGGGCCTGATGGATGGCCTCCGGATCGCCTCCCCGCGCCAGCGGCACCTGAGTGGTCAGGGCCTGCAGCCGGCGGCGGACGATGCGGTCGGCAGGAGCCAGAGTGCGCATCCCGCTATTATAGTAGACACGACCGTACCGCACGGCACCCCTTGGACGCGACAGCGGCGTTGGGCCGGGCCACATGCAACTGGCGGCAATCGACATCGGCACCAACTCCCTGCACATGATCCTGGTGCGCGTCACCGCCGACGCGTCCTTCGAGATCGTGGGGCGGGAGAAGGACATGGTGCGCCTCGGAGCGGGCGGCCTCGAAGGGCGGCCGCTGAACGAGGGCGCGATGGCGGCCGCTTTGCAGACCCTGTCACGCTTCAAGCGGTTGGCCGATTCCCGCGGCGTCGACGACATCATCGCCGTCGCCACCAGTGCCGTGCGTGAAGCCCCCAATGGCGGCGATTTCCTCGCGGCCGTCCATCGTCAGGTCGGTATTGCCGCCAGGGTCATCACCGGTACCGAAGAGGCCCGACTGATTCACCGCGCGGCGGTGCACGGCATCGATGTCGGATCCGACGTGGCCGTGGTGGTCGACATTGGCGGAGGCAGTACCGAAATCACGCTGGGAACGGCGGCAGGCGCCCAGCAGGCCCGCAGCTTCCGGCTGGGCGTCATCCGGCTTACCGAGCGCTACGTCACGAGCGACCCCTTGACGCGCCGAGATGAGCGCCGCCTGATCCGGCACGTGCGCGATATGCTCGGCGATTACGTGCACGGTCTCGCCAAGTCCGGCTACACCCGGGTGATCGCCACCTCCGGTACCGTGCTGACGCTGGGGGCGCTGGCGCTCGGCTTGGCGACGGGAGCGGCCGACACGACGCTGCACCACCGGCGCGTCAGCGCTCGCGCCCTGAAGCGGGTGCGCAACCATCTGGTTGGTCTGACACTGGACGACCGTCTCGCGTTGCCGGGACTCGATCCCAAGCGGGCCGATCTGGTCGTGTCGGGCGCCGTGCTGCTCGACATCATCCTGCAACAGCTCGGGGCGCCCGACGTGACGCTCAGCGACCTGTCGTTGCGGGAAGGCGTGTTGCTGGACTACATCCGGCGCAACCGCGTGCGGATCGAGCGCATCGAGCGGTACCCGGATATCAAGCGGCGCAGCGTGATTGAGCTAGCACAACGGTGCAACTACGCCGCCGACCATACCGAACAGGTCGCCCGGCTCGCGCTGTCGCTCTTCGATCAGACACGTCGGCAGCATCGCCTCGACGACCGCGCCCGCGCGTGGCTGGAGTGGGCGGCGCTGCTGCACGACATCGGGGAACACATCAGCTACGAGCGCCACCACCGCCACTCGTACTACCTCATCAAGAACGGCGACCTGCGCGGCTTCGATCCGGACGAGATCGAAGTGATGGCGCTCGTGGCACGTTACCACCGGCGCGGAACACCGAAGAAGTCCCATCCGGGATTCGCCACCATGGGACGGCCGGCCCGCGATGCCGTCAGGTGGCTGGCCGCGATCTTGCGCGTAGCGGAAAGCCTGGACCGCAGCCGGGCTCAGTTGGTGGACTCGGTGGATTTTCAGCGGCATGGGAAGGAATGGCTGCTGCGCGTCAACGGCCGCGGCGACATCGAACTGGAGCTGTGGGCGGCCCAACGCAATGCCGGATTGTTTTCCGAGCAACTGGGGCGCGCGGTGCGCCTGCTCCACGGCCGCGCGCGGAAAACAGGTCTGGGGCGCGGCAGGAATCGACCGTCTGACGGGCAGGCGGCGGATCGACACTCAGGGAGACCTCAATGAATGCATCCGATCGCGGCGTCGTATCCCTCGTCGCTCATGCGGCGCCGGCCCTGTGCTGGCTGGTCATCGCCGTGAGCGCCGTGCCCATGGCATCTGCCCAGACGCCGGCATTTGACGGTGGCAGGGCGTTCGACCATCTGCGCGCCATGGTCGGACACGGGCCGCGGCCGGCCGGATCGGCCGCGCTCGAGCAAACGCGGCAGTACATCCGGGGACAGATGTCCGCGCTCGGCATCACGGTTCAGGACCAGGCCTTTGACGCCGACACGCCGATTGGCAAGATTCACATGGTCAACCTGCGGGCGACTATACCCGGCACGCGGCCGGAGCGGGTGATCATTGCCGGCCACTACGACACGAAGCTGTACCGGCAGTTCCGATTCGTGGGCGCGAACGACGGCGGGTCGAGCGGCGCGTTTCTTGTTGAAATCGCCCGTGTGCTGAAACGGAGGAAAAACCCCTGGACCATCGAGTTGCTGTTCCTTGACGGCGAAGAAGCGGTCATCGAGTGGACGGGGACCGACCACACGTATGGCAGCCGGTACTACGTGGAACAGGCCAGGAAATCAGGCGATCTGGCGCGCATCAAAGCCATGATTCTGGTCGACATGATTGGCGACCGCAATCTGAACATCCGGCGCGAGGCGTATTCGACACCGTGGCTGACCGACCTCATCTGGTCAACAGCTAGAGCCGCTGGCTTCTCGAACATCTTCCTCGCCGAGCAGGAACCCATCGAAGATGATCACAAGCCCTTTCTGGAGGCCGGTGTGCCGGCGGTGGACCTCATCGACCTGCACTACCCGCCCTGGCACACGGCCGACGACACGCTCGACAAGGTGAGCGCCCGCAGCCTGGAAGTGGTGGGACAAGTGCTGCTGGCGGCGTTGCCGAAGATTGAAGCTCGGCTACTCGCGCCTGGCCGATAGCGCCAGGTCGGCCGCGCGGCGTCGACTGGCGATCCAGACGCCGAGCAATCCGATCGCGGCCACGCTGGCGCCGCAGGCCGTGGCTTGCCCGGCGCCAGTCGCAATGGCCGGCCGCATCACGCCGGGAATCGTCGCCGCCGGCCCGGCGCCCTGCTGGTGCAGGGCCTGGGCGGTCAGGTAGTCGAGACCGCCCTGCAGGACGGCGGCATCAAACACATCGTTCCACACCACCAGGCCGAACAACAGCCACAACGCAATCGCGATCCGGAACCGCACCGTCCAACCCCGGGCGTCGGTGCCGGCGGCCGCGCTACCGTCCATACCGCACAATCAACACGGTGATGTCGTCGCTTTGGCTGGCGCCGGCCGTAAATTCCCGTACCGCGGCGCCCAGCGCGTCCCGCATGACGGCGGGCGGCGCGCCACGGTGTTGTACAACGACGGCAATCAGCCGATCGTCGCCGAATTCCTCACCAGTGATGCTCTGCGCCTCCGACACGCCGTCGCTGAACACTACCAGCGTGTCTCCGTCCTGAAGCTGAATCGACTCGTGTTCGAAAGTGGCAAAGTCGAACAGGCCGAGGATCATGCCCCCGACCTCGAGCCGGCGTACCCCGTCGCGCGTCAGCAACACCGGCGCATTGTGGCCGGCATTGCAGTAGACCAGTTCGCCACCGACCGACATGGTCCCAAAGAACATCGTGACAAACCGGTTCTCGACCGACCGCTGCTTCAGCCCGGCATTGATCTGGCTCAGCGCATCGGCCGGCCCCGCTGCCGTGCTGGCCTGCACGGTGAACATGCCTTGCACCATCGCGGTCAGCAGTGCGGCCGGCGGCCCCTTGCCCGACACGTCGCCCAGCGCGAATCCCAGCCGACTGCCGGGCAGGCTGAGGTAATCGAAAAAGTCCCCGCCGATCGCGCGGCAGGGCACGGTGCTGCCGGCAGCCTGGAAAAACTCGCCATTCCGCTCCGCTTCCGGCATGAGGGCCTGCTGAATCTCGGCGGCGATCTTCAATTCCTGTTCGAGGCGCGTTT
Source organism: uncultured Vicinamibacterales bacterium (assembly GCA_964358795.1). Lineage (GTDB taxonomy): Bacteria > Acidobacteriota > Vicinamibacteria > Vicinamibacterales > JAKQTR01 > CAYHRK01. The sequence goes on along the minus strand of CAYHRK010000026.1, from coordinate 9,310 downwards.
TCTCGGCCGCCTCGCGGTACAGACGCGCGTTTTCGATCGCGAGGGCCGCTTCGGTTGCCAGTGTCTCGAGCGCGCTGCGCGTAATCGGCGACAAGATTGACCCGCGTTCGCGGCTGTCGAGATACAACACGCCGATGCGCTTCTGCCCACTGTCGGCCTCGGCCTGCTCGACGTACCGGATCAGCACCAGCGGCACGCACAGCACGTGGCGGATGCCCAACGCCACGGTGCCGGTGTGGACGCTGGACAGATCGCCGTCCAGCAGATCGGCGACGATGCGCGCCTCGCCGGTGTCGAAGACCTGCTCGGGAATCTTCCGGCTGGTTTCAAACGTCTTGCCCGGCAGGGTGACCCGGCCGCGGGCCCGGCCCATCTTGAATTCGAGCCGGCTGGCCGCGCCCGACAGCATGATGAACCCTCGTTCGGCCCCGGTCACGTCGATGGCCGAGTCGATCACCATGGCCAGCACTTCGTCCAGCACGCGGCCCGAGCCCAGAGCCCGCAGCCCCTCGAGCAGCTTAGCCACCTGGCGCAGATCGCCGGCCGCCGATGTGGCAGCCCGCTCGATGCTCATCGTGGTGGCGTTGTCGACCAGGAACACCACCTGGCTGTCGGCCGCCTGTCCGAGGCGAATGGTGTCCCCGTGCTTCAACTCCCGATCGGTGATCTGCTCGCCGTTCACGAACGTGCCGAACCGGGAGCCCCGATCCTTGATGAGGTACCGCTCGCCATCACGGACGATTTCTGCGTGGTCGCGCGACACATCGGTGCCCGTCAAGCGCACGTGCGATTCGCTGCGCCGGCCAAGCGTGATCACCGCGTCCTCGATGGACATTACGCGCCTGCCCGACGGATCGGTCACTTCCAATCGTACCGTCATCATCCCTACCTTCGTCGCAATAGACGCCAGACCAGCACCACAACTGCCAGCCCCGCGATAGACCACGACAGCCACCGCGGCGCCTGTCCGGCAGCCGCCTGAGCCATGAACAGCCCCGCGGCGGCCAGCACCACCAACCCCAGCCCCGCAAGCCAGACCGGCCGCGGCGCCGCCGGCCGCCAGGATCGCGCGCCCGACAAGGGATCGGACGTGGACCGACCGCACTTGTAGCAGATCAGCGCTTTCTCGGCAATCACCGTACCGCAGTGTTGACACGTCACGTCTGGCAACCCTTCGGGAAAATCTGATTATACGTGCCGGCATCAGCACACGCCACATGGCCTTCGTTATACTCCGCAGATGATTCCGCTGCGGGATGTCATCCCGTGTCGCACCCGCCCCCTTGCCACGCTCGGGCTGATGGCCGGGCACCTCATGGCCTTCCTGGCGCTGCTCGCGTGTCCCGCCACCGACTCCTGGCCCTTCCTCGCCCTGCTGCCCATGGTGTCCCGGAGTTGGCTGCACCTGTGTGCCAATGTCGCTGCGCTTTGGGTGTTTGGCGGCAGCGTCGAAGACCGTGTCGGGCACGGGCGATATGTGGCGCTGTACGCGGTGTGCGGTGTGGCCGCGTCGGCGTCGGGTTGGGTGGCCGGAGCCCCGGCAGCGGTGCTGATGGCTGGCGCCGGCGGGGCCGTGGCCGGCGTGATCGGGGCGAACGTGATGTTGTTCCCGAGATCGCTCGTGCTGGTGCTGGTGCCAACCCCGGCCGGTCTGGAGCTAGTCGAAGTGCCCGCGCTCATCGTGATGGGCTTCTGGTTGCTGGCGCACGCGGTGGGCACCATCGGCGCGCTGGCGGCGATCGGCGCCCATCCATCGGCAGCGCTCTGGCTCGAACCCATGGTCGGAGGTGCCGCCGGTGCCCTGGTCGTGCTCGTCCTGCGCCAGCCCGAGCGCCTCCGCGTGGAGTGGTGGGATGGCGTGTGAGAGCGTTCACGGATTAGGACCCGGGAGGAAATATTCGATAGGATCACACCTGACGTTCTTTCCCGGAGACCTATGAAGATCCAGCCGCACGCCATTGTCATCATTCCACTGGTCGGCGCCATGCTTGTGGCTGCCCCGACCGGCGAACAGCAGGCTCCAGCGCCGGCCCCAACGACTGGTGTACATCACCGGTTGAGGGTGCAGATGGCACCAGCCTCACACATGGTGACCATCAGCGATGAGGTCAGCTGGCCGGGTGGCACGCCGCCAGGCGATCTCTCATTCGTGCTGTCTGCGAAGCTGCGCATCACACACGCCGTGCCGCCTGTCGAGGCAATGGCGGCTGGTGCCGCCCGACGTGCGCCGGGACTCGACCCGCTAGATGCCTCGAACGTGAAGCGCTATCGGCCGCTGAACACCGCCGGCGTCACGTCGATCGCGTTGACCTACGAGGGCCCGATCGACGTGCCGCTGTCGGATCCGAAGGAGGAGTACACGCGGGGCTTCCGAGAGACGTCGGGACTGGTAGGACCGGAGGGGGTGTACCTGTCGGCCGCCACCTTCTGGTATCCCCGCTTTGGGGAAGAACTGGTAACGTTCGCACTCGAGGCGCAGGTTCCCGACGGCTGGCACGTCATCAGCCAGGGCAACGGAACCTCGCGAGGTGCCGATGGCAAGGCCCGGTGGGACTCGGCCGGCATGATGGACGAAATCCACCTGGTTGGTGGCCCGCTGCAAGTCTTCAGGGACTCGGCCGGAGCGGTTGAGACGCTGGTGTACTTGCACGACAACGATGCCTCGCTCGCCAACAAGTACCTGGCCGCCACGGCGCAGTACATCGAGATGTACCGGTCGCTCATCGGGCCGTATCCGTACGGCAAGTTCGCACTGGTCGAGAACTTCTGGGAAACCGGCTACGGCATGCCCACCTTCACGCTGCTGGGCCGCGAGATCATCCGGTTTCCCTTCATTATCAACTCGTCCTACCCGCACGAGATCCTGCACAACTGGTGGGGCAACTCGGTGTTCGTGGATTACGCCTCGGGCAACTGGTGCGAGGGTCTGACGGCGTACATGGCCGACCACCTGATCCAGGAACAGCGAGGCGCGGGCGACGAGTACCGCCGTTCCACGCTCCAGAAATACCGAGACTACGTGACGAGCGGCCGCGATTTCCCGCTGGCTGAGTTTCGCGGCCGGTTCAGCGCGGCCACCGAAGCGGTCGGCTACGGCAAGGCGCTGATGGGCTTCCACGTGCTGCGGCGTCAGATGGGCGACGAGGCGTTCCGATCCACCGTGGCGCGTTTCTATCGCGAGTACCGCGGTAAGCGCGCCACGTTCCGCGATTTCCAGCATGTGGCCGAAACCGTCGGCGGCAAGCCGCTCGGGTGGCTCTTCGACGATCTGATTACCCGGCCCGGTGCGCCCGTCCTGCAGGTGAGCCCGGCACCCGGCCACCCATCTCCCGTCACCGTGCGGCAAGATGGCGCCAAGTTCGTCGTGAGCGGCACGCTGCACCAGACCCAACCGGGTGTCCCCTTCCACCTCGAGGTCCCGCTCATCGTCCAGTCCGAACGAGGCGTCACGGCGAGCACGGTCCACATGGATACGGCCACGCAGGCGTTTTCCATCACCACCGAGGCGAAGCCGGTGGCGTTGCACGTCGATCCCCGGTTCGACGTCTTCCGTCGCCTCGACCCGCGCGAAACGCCGCCGTCCATTGGTCAGATTTTCGGCGAGCCGTCCATTCTGGCCGTGTTGCCGGCCGGCGCCGACGCCGCCACGCTGCTGGCCTATCGCCAGTTGTTGAAGGGCTGGCAGAGCGAGAACCACGCCATCGAGATCAAGACCGATGCCGAGGTCGTGGACCTGCCGCCTGGGCGGGCCGCGTGGCTGGTCGGACGCACGAACCGCCTGGCCGAGAAGCTGTTCACAGGACAACCGGGCCTGGGCCTTACGACGCTCCACGTCGACATCGACGGCGACAAGATGCCCTTCGCGGGACACATCCTGGTGGCCACGCTTCGCAACCCCCGAAACGTGGAAAAAGCCGTGGGTTGGATCGTGGCGGACGCGCTGGCGGCGTTGCCAGGCTTGGGACGCAAGCTGCCGCACTACGGCAAGTACTCGTATCTCGGCTTCGAAGGCGACGAGCCAGTCAACGTGATCAAGGGCCAGTGGCAGCCATCCGATTCGCCTCTGCGACTGGATCTGCGGCCGGCCAGCGAGCGTGCCACCACACTGGAAAACTTACCGGCTGACGCTCGCAAGGCGCTGGCGGATTTGCCGCCCGTCTTCTCGCAACAGGCGCTGCGCGAACACGTGGAGTTCCTGGCGTCACCGGCCCTGAAAGGACGCGGCCTTGGCAGCGCCGGCCTGGATGAAGCCGCCAGGTACGTGGCGGACAAGTTCAAGGCATCCGGGCTCGCGCCTGGCGGCGACAACGGCACGTTCTTTCAACGGTTCCGCGTCCAGCAGGGTGAAGACGGCCAACCTCACGACGTGGTGAACGTGATTGGCATCATCCCCGGATCCAGAGCCGACTGGCACGACCAGAGCACGCTGGTTGCCGCGCACCTCGATCATCTGGGGCTCGGCTGGCCCGATGTGCGCAAGGGCGACGAAGGGAAGGTGCATCCGGGCGCTGACGACAATGCCAGCGGCGTGTCGGTGTTGCTGGAACTGGCTCGTGCGATGGGATCGGGAGAGAAGTCGCTTCGCACAATCGTATTCGCCGCGTTTACCGGCGAGGAATCTGGCCGGCTTGGATCGAAGTACTACGCGGCGCACCCCGCTTTGCCGCTTGGCCAGGTGATGGGCGTCATCAACCTCGATACCGTTGGCCGTCTCGGCACGCACCCGCTGACCGTGCTCGGCACCGGATCTGCCACCGAATGGCAGCACATCTTCCGCGGGGCCTCGTTTGTGACCGGCGTCGAGAGTCGCAACGTGCCGGAATCGCTGGAGTCGTCCGATCAGGTCAGCTTCACCGAGAAAGGCGTACCAGCGGTGCAAATCTTCACGGCCGCGCACGCCGATTACCACCGTCCCAGCGACACGCCGGATAAGATCGACGTTGCGGGTCTGGCCAAGGTGGCCACCTTCGTCAAGGAAGGTGTGGTGTACCTGGCAGAACGACCGGAGCCGCTGACCAACATGCTTCGACCGGCGGCGGCACCACCGGTGACCGGCGGCCCACCTCCGTCGGCAGGTGGCCAGCCGGCTGGCCGGAGGGTCAGCTTCGGCACCGTGCCCGATTTCGGCTTTGCCGGACCCGGCGTCAAGGTGAGCGGCCTGGTGGCTGATTCGCCGGCTGCCAAGGCCGGCATCAAGGAAGGCGACGTCGTGCTGAGGATAGACGGCCAGACGGTGGCAGATCTTCAGGGATTCTCGAATGTGTTGCGGACGCTTTCGCCGGGCCAGAGTGTCAACGTGGAGATTGACCGGGCTGGCCGGATCATGACGCTGGCGGTCACGCTGGTGGAGAGATAGCGAAACGGCAGAGGTGGGAACAGGTGGGCGCCCCGGCGCCCGGAAGGTTGGGAGAACGGACTGATGAAATCAACACGGGTCACTTTGGCGTGCGTGATGACGGGACTGCTGGTTCCTGGTTGGGCGGTCGCCCAGGATTCGTCGTGGAAGCTGGCCATCGGCGACCCGGCCCGTAAGAACCGCGAGGCCGCGGTCGTGCTCGATGGCATTACCGACACCGCGTCGGGCAAGACGCTGACCAGTGGAGAGCTGGCCACGCGGCTCGATGACGTCAAAGTCGTCTTCATCGGCGAAAGCCACACCGATCTGGCCTTCCACGGGGTACAGCTGCAGATTATCCAGGAGCTGCAGAAACGCGGCCGCGACGTGCTCATCGGGCTCGAGATGTATCCCTTTACCGAGCAGGCCTCGCTCGATATCTGGAACAAGGGATCGGAGAGTGAAGACGATTTCGTGGCGACATCACACTGGTACAAGAACTGGGGGTATCACTGGAACTACTACCGCGACATCTTCCTGTTCGCCAAGGCGAAGGGCATCAAGATGTATGGCGTGAACACGCCACGCGAGATCGTGACGGCGGTGCGCACGAAGGGCATCCAGAACCTGACCCCCGAAGAGGCCGCGCGCATTCCGCCCAAGATCGATACCGCCAACGTCGAGCATCGCCAGTTGTTTCGCGTCTTCTTCGCCGGCGACGCCAGCATGATGCACACCATGAGCGACCAGATGTTCGAGGGCATGTTTGCCGCCCAGTGCACCTGGGATGCCTCGATGGGCTACAACGCCGTTCAGGCGCTCAAGAAGTTCGGTGGGCCGACCAGCGTGATGGTCGTGCTGATCGGATCGGGCCATGTGGCGTACGGGCTCGGCATCCAGCGGCAGGCCGCCCTGTGGTACGACGGCAAGATGGCGTCCGTCATTCCCGTCCCGGTAGCGGACCAGAAGGGCAAGCCTATGACCTCGGTGCAGGCGTCGTACGCAGATTACCTGTGGGGTCTTCCACCGGAAGGTGACAGCGCCTACCCAACGTTGGGCCTCTCTACCCGGGACGCTAAGGCCGAGTATCCGCTCGCCGTGATCGACGTGCCGAAAGACTCGGTGGCCGGCCTGGCAGGCTTCCAGGTTGGCGACATCCTGCAGCAGATGGACGGCACACCGCTGAAGGATCGCGAGACACTGAACCGGCTGCTGGCCGGGAAGCGCTGGGCGGATTCCGCCGCGTATACCGTGCTGCGGGCCGGACAGAGCGTGGCACTGACGGCGTACTTCAGGCGGCAGCTTCCGGCCTCCAAGTAGTGACGCGGGGGTGACGGCAGTGGCGCGGGAGTGACGATGAGAACGTGCCTCATCCGTCGCAAAGGCGCACCAAGAGGGATCTAGTCTGGAACGGCGAAGTGGACGGCGGGTGCCGTCACTGGGCGCGGTGCCAGGTCAGCACGAACGCGGGCGGCACGTTACGGACGACCAGGTCCAAGTCTGGTGGCGATCCCAGGAGCGCCGTCAGATTGCGTCTGAACGCGACAGCAGGCGGCAGCGGATAGGAGTGGACGTACTGAAAGGTGGTGAAGGTCCCACCCGGTCGCAGCGTCTCGCACACGGCATCCAGAATGAGCCGCGTCGTCTCGGCGGGCAACGAGGCGAAGGGCAGGCCCGACACGATGTGATCGACCGGCGACATGCCGCGCTGGGCTGCCAGTGCAGGCAATGTCTCGGCCGACGCGCAGACGCAGTCGATCTGCGGCCAGGCCAGGCGAACGCGTTTGCAGAACTCCGCATCGATATCGACGGCTAGCACACGCCCATCGGGTCCCACTCGGGCCACAATCTCCCCGGTGAAGGCGCCGGTACCAGGTCCAAGCTCGACGGTTCGCGACCCGCGCCTCACCTCTCGGACCATGTGCCGAGCCAGATACGGCGAGCTGGGCGCAAGGGCTCCCACCGATCGCGGATTGCGCAGCATGCCGTTCCAGAAGACCAGATGTTCGGGTAAATCTGACCAGTGCGAGAGGCGCTCACTCATAGGCATACCTGAAACGCAGCGTCTGTCACACCACGGAGTCCAGCACGGCCAGGATGGCCGTCAGGTCCTTGCCCGGTGCTCCCAGCTGGATGCCCTGCACGCGCGGCTTGATCGCGGCGACAATATCGCGCGCAATCGCGATCCCCTCTTCTGCCGCCGTGCCGCGATCGTCTGCGCGGCGCATCCGGTCCACCAGCTCCTGCGGCACACGGACACCCGGCACCTCGTTGGCCATGTACTCCGCGTTGCGGAGGGAATCGAACACCCACACGCCGGCAATCACCGGCAAGCGGAACGACTCTATGCGTGCCAGAAACGCCAGTAGCGCGTCCACGTCGAATACCGACTGCGTGACCGCAAATTCGACCCCGGCTTCTGCTTTGTAGGCGAACCGGCGCAACTCCAATTCGGGATCCAGGGCCGTCGCATTCGCGACCACCCCAAGATGAAAGCTGGTCGGCGCTCCAATCGAGGCGCCTCCCACGTCGAGACCGTGGTTCAGCCGTGAGACCACGTTGGCCAACCCGATCGCATCGACGTCGAACACCCCGGTGGCGTGGGGATAGTCGCCGACAATTTGCGGACTTCCCGTGGTGATGAGCAGGTTGCGCAGGCCCATGGCGTGCGCGCCAAGCAGGTCGGACTGCATCCCCATCAGGTTACGGTCGCGGCAGGTGTAGTGCAGCAGCGTCTCGATGCCGGCTTGCTGCTCCACCAGCACGGCCGACGCCAGCGCGCTCGTCATGGCCCGCACGCGCGGACTATCGGGAATGTTGATCGCATCAACGCCCCGGATCTTCAGCGTCCGCGCGCGGTCGACCAGTGGCGCGGTTTCGTGTCCCTTGGGCGGCGTGACTTCCGCTATCACCACGAACTTGCCGCGCGAGATCGCATGGGCCAGCCGCGACTTCTGCTCGCGCGGCGTGGGGGTGATGTCGACGCCGTGCGAGCGCGCCTGGATGGGCAGAATGGTCGGCACGTTGACGCGTCCCTGGTCCGGCGAGAGCAGGCGCACGGCGGCCTTGATGTGCCGGATGTGCTCGGGCGTCGTGCCGCAACAGCCTCCGACCAGTCGCACACCCTTTTGGATGAAGCGCTTGGCGTAGGACGCCATGTACTCGGGCGAGCTCAGGTAGATGGTGCGACCCTCGACCTCGCGAGGCTTGCCGGCGTTTGGCTGCACCGACAATCGTGCCGAGGTCACGCCGGCCATCCGCTCGATCGACTCAAGCAGGGGTGCGGGACCCACGCTGCAGTTCAACCCGATCACATCGGCCCCGGTGGACTCCAGGGCAGGTGTGAACTCCTCTGGCGGCGTGCCGTCGAGACTGTTGCCGTCCTCCTCGGTCGTCATCTGCGCCACAATGGGAAGCCCGCAGGCGGCGCGAACGGCCGCGATGGCGGCTCGAATCTCGTTCAGATCGCGGAACGTCTCGATGATGAACAGGTCGACACCGCCCTCAACCAGCGCCACGGCCTGCTCGCGGAAGTACTCCTGCGCCTCGTCGACGCCCAGCTTGCCCCACGGTTCGATTCGGACGCCAAGCGGGCCGATCGCGCCGGCCACATAGGCTTGATCGCGCGCGGCCTGCCGGGCCAGACGGGCTCCCTGCACGTTGATGGCGTGCAGCTTGTCCCCCAGGCCGAAGCTGGCCAGCTTGATGCGGTTGGCGCCGAACGTGTTGGTCTCGATGATATCGGCGCCGGCCTTCACGTACTCGCCGTGGATTTCGGCCACCAGATCCGGCTGCGACAAGTTCAGGCCGTCGAAGCAGCGATTGATGAAGACGCCCTTCGCGTACAGCCACGTGCCCATGGCGCCGTCGCACACCAGCACCCGTTCGTCAATCGCATCGAGAAAGGGCGGCAGGGACACGTGATCAGGTCTCCAGCTTCTCGTAGGCCCAGGTGTTCACATCGATCAGCAGGTA
>CAYHRK010000025.1:22790-25677 GCA_964358795.1 uncultured Vicinamibacterales bacterium | reverse complement strand
GATCGCCGGCCTCGCGCACCGCCCCCTTGATCACCACGGTGCCGTCGTAGACCTCCGGCACTTCCTGCTCGAACAACCTGATGAGCAGCGCCGGGTCGGTGCGCGACAAGATGATCTGCGGGCCCTTGCTGCTGCGCGTGGCTTCCTTCACCACGGCGCGCACGCGGTCGCCGGGCGCGTAGCTTTCGGCGCGGGACTGCTCCTTGCGCGGGAGCACGGTCTCGATGCGACCGACTTCCATGATGATGTCGCCGTTCTCGAACCGCTTCACCACGCCCGTGATCACTTCGCCGATGCGCTGGTTGTACTCGGCAAAGATGTGCTCCCGCTCGGCCTCGCGTACTTTCTGGAAGATCACCTGCTTGGCCGTCTGGGCCGCGATGCGTCCGAACCCTTCCGTCGGTTTCGGAAACTCCATCTCGTCGCCCATTTCGACGCTGGCGGCCACCTCGTCGCCGTACGCATCGCGATACAGATCGCGGGCCTCCTGAATGCTGATTTCGGTGGCCGGCGTCTCGACCTGTTCCACCACCGTCCGCACCGCAACCAACTCCACCTGGGCCGTGTCGGGATTGAACCGCGCCTTCAGGTTTTCGCCGGTCTTGAATACCTTCCGCGATGCCGTCAGCACCGCGTCCTCGATGGCGGCAATGACGACTTCGGGCCCGATCCCCCGCTCCTTGGCGAGGGCCTCGATGGTCTGCTGGACGGGGTTGTTCGTACCTGCCATGCTTAAAACTCCACTTCCAACCTGGCGCGCGCAATCAGCCCGACCGGAACTCGCCGGACTCGTCCGCCGAGATCGGCGACAAGCACGTGCTCGTCCTCCAGACCCCGCAGTCGACCCTTCAACTGCTTCTGTCCATCCACCGCGTCGGTCAGCACCAGCTTGGCCAGGCAACCGGCGAACCGGCGGTAGTCATCCGGGCCGCGCAACGGACGGTCGAGGCCAGGCGAGGAAACCTCGAGGGTATAGTGGTGCTCGATCACGTCCTCAACATCGAGCAACGTGGCCACCTCGTGACTGACCTGCTGGCAGTCCTCGATGGTGACCCCAACGCCTGCTGCCGTGCCGGCCCGCCCGGGGTGAACCGGAGCACCCGGCCGATCGAGGAAAATGCGCAGCATCCAGCCGTACGACTCGCGGCGATACTGGATGTCGAATACGTCGAGCCCCCGCGAGCGCGCGACGCGTTCGGCGATGGCCCGAATCCGACCAAGACGGCTGACCTCGGCTCCGCTCTCCATGAACCTACCGGTCTCTGAAACGAAAAAAAGTGGGTACCGACACCCACTTCAGCAGTCTCAGACGCGACTTCCAAAGCACTGTAGTATATCACTCGGGCTCGACGCCGGGCAACGGCCGGACAATCAGGTCGTAGTCGTGCGAGCCCACGACGGTGCCGTTCACGAACTGGCCCGGGCGCACGGCACCCGGATCGATGTCGGTGAGGTACACACAGGAGTCGATCTCGGGTGCTTGGCTGGCCAGCCGGCCCCGCAGCACCAGACCATGGTCGGGGGCCGGGCCGTCCACCAGCACGCGGACTATCTCACCCACTCGGCCCCGCTGCACTCGGCGCACCATGCGCCGCTGCAGGGCCATCAAGCTGTTGCGACGGCGCGTTTTCACCGATGTCGGCACAGTGTCGGTGAGCGCGAAGGCGCTGGTGCCGTCTTCATGAGAATAGGTGAACACGCCGAGGTGGTCGAACGCGATATCCCGCACGAAGCTCGAGAGCGCCTGGAAATCCTGGGGCGTTTCGCCAGGAAACCCCACAATCAACGTCGTGCGCAGCGCGACGCCTGGCACGCGGGTCCGGATCCGATCCAGCAGGCGCCGGTAGGACGCGCCGGTGCCCGGCCGCCTCATGCGCTTGAGCACGCCGTCGGCCGCGTGCTGCAGTGGGAGATCCACGTAGCGGCAAACCTTGTCACACTCGGCCATGGCGTCCAGCACATCGTCGCCGATGGTGGTGGGGTAGAGGTACAAGAGCCGGATCCAGGCCAGCCCATCGACGTGGTTCAGCTGGCGCAGCAACCGCCCGAGCGCTCCGCGTTCACCGCGGTCCACGCCGTAGAAGGTCGTGTCCTGCGAAATCAGGATGAGTTCTCGCACGCCGCGATCGGCCAGCCGTCTGGCCTCGGCCAGAATCGACTCGGACGTGCGGCTCCGATAGTGCCCCCGCAGCATCGGGATGATGCAGAACGCGCACGTGTAGTCGCAGCCTTCGGCAGCCTTGACATAGGCGAAGTGCCTGGGCGTGATGAGCGTGCGCGGCGTGTCGGCGTCATACAGATAGGCCGGCAGCGGCGCCGGGCTGGCCGGCTTCCTCTGGGCGTCCGCCCTGCTGCGAAATAGCGTGACCGGCAGGGCGGCCGGGCCCGCGGGGACCGTTCGGGGCGGCCCGGTCGCGGCGGCGACCGCGTTGACGATGTCCGGCACCTCGCCTGTGCCGAGCACCGCGTCGATCTCGCCGATCTGCGCGCGCAGTTCGTCGCGGTAGCGCTCGGCCAGACACCCGGTCACCACCAATTTCCGTGCGCGGCCGGTGCGCTTCAACTCGGCCATCTCGAGAATCGCGTTCACCGATTCCTGCTTGGCCGAGTCGATGAAGGCGCACGTATTGACCACCAGCACGTCGGCCTCTCCGGCCTCGGTCGTCACGTCGTGGCCGGCCTGCTGGACCAGTCCAATCATCACCTCGGAATCGACGAGGTTCTTTGGACAGCCGAGCGAGATGAATCCAATCTTCATGGGCTGGGGGACCGAGACTTGTCACCAGGGCTTAGGGACCAGGGATTCGCTGCCAATCCCTGATCTCGGTCTACGGGTAGATCCGGTTCAGCGTGCGCGCGTAGGGGATGGCCTCGCGCAGATGATCGA
>CAYHRK010000025.1:0-22690 GCA_964358795.1 uncultured Vicinamibacterales bacterium | reverse complement strand
GGGTAGATCCGGTTCAGCGTGCGCGCGTAGGGGATGGCCTCGCGCAGATGATCGAGGCCGCAGATCCAACTGACGACTCGTTCGATCCCCATACCGAATCCGCCGTGCGGGACGCCGCCGAAACGGCGAAGATCGAGGTACCAGTCAAATGCCTCAGGTGGCAGGCCGTGGTCTTGGATGCGCTTCATCAGCAGCGCGTAATCGGCAATGCGCTGGCTGCCGCCGATAATCTCGCCGTAGCCTTCCGGCGCCAGCACATCGACACACAAGGCCACCTCGGGACGCGTCGGGTCAGGCTCCATGTAGAAGGCCTTCACCTGCGAGGGATAGCGGTGCACGGCGACCGGACGGTCGAAGCTGTTGGCCAGGATGGTTTCATCGGGCGCGCCGAAGTCGCCGCCCCACTCGAAGGGCTGGCCCTTCTGGTGCAGCAGTTGCACGGCTTCGTCGTAGCTGATGCGCGGGAAGGGCTTCTTGACCAGCTCGAGCTTCGAGAGATCGCGCTCGAGGCGCGTCAATTCGGTGCGACGGCGCTCCAGCACGCTGGCGACCACCGACACGACCAGATCTTCGGCCAGCTCGATCACATCGTCGAGTGTCGCCCACGCCACCTCGGGTTCGACCATCCAGAATTCCGTCAGATGCCGCCGCGTCTTCGACTTCTCCGCGCGAAATGTCGGGCCGAAGCAGTACACCCGTCCCAGGGCCATCGCGTTGGCCTCGTTGTACAGCTGCCCGCTCTGAGTCAGGTACGCCGTCTGCTCGTCGAAGTACGCCACCGGAAACAGCGTGGTCGTGCCTTCGCAGGCGGCTGGCGTGAAGATGGGCGTGTCGGCCAGGACAAACCCGCGGTCGTCAAAAAACCGCCGGACCGAGGCGATCACTTCGGCCCGGACGCGCAGGATGGCGTGCTGCCGCTCGGTGCGAATCCACAGGTGCCGACGATCCATCAGGTAGTCGACACCATGTTCCTTCGGCGTAATCGGGTAGTCCGCCGCGAGGCCGACAATCTCGAGCGAGGCCGCGTCGATCTCGTATCCGCCGGGCGCACGCGTGTCGGCCCTGACCCGACCGGAGAGAATCAGCGACGTCTCTTGGGTCAGGTGGTCGGCAGCCAGAAACGTGGCGTCGTCGACCGACGATTTCGACATGACGACCTGGATGAAGCCGCTGCCGTCGCGCACCGTCAGGAAGTGGATCCTGCCGCTCGATCGCCGGCTGTGCAGCCAGCCGCGAATCACGACCGGCTGTCCCTCGTACCTGGCGATATCCTCGATGTAGGCGATCCGACCTTCGTGTGTCATCTCCAACTCCCCACTGCTTCCTCCATCCGCGCGCAGGCAGCCTGCGCGCGCCGCAGCACCGCGGCAGGAGAGGCAGTGGCCGCCAGCTCCAACATCATGACGCCGTCGTACCCGATTTTCTGCAGCGCCATCAGCGCCGCCGGCCACTCGATCACGCCGTCAAACGGCGGCAGGTGTTCGTCGCGACTGCCATGATTGTCGTGCACGTGTGTCGTGACGAGCAGTCCCGACAGCGTTTCGACGGCCTCAACCGGATCGCCCATCAACTGCGCGTGGCCAAAGTCCAGACACACGCCGGTCCGGGGCAGATCCAGCTCGTCTTCCAGCAACGACACCAGCGCGTCGGGAGCCGACAAGCGGTTTGGAATCACTTCCAGCGCCACGCGCACGCCGAGCGGCTCGGCCGCTTCCGCAATCTGCCCGATGCTGCGACGCGCGGCGTCCTTGTGGTTGTCGCCCCCGGGCACCACCAGCGCGTCGGGGATGCCCACGTGCAGCACCAGAAAACCCACCGGTACGCGACGCGCAAGATCCAAGGCGGCGACCGTTTCGCGAACCGCCCGCTCCCGGACCTTCCCGTCCGGAGAGGCGTTCGAAAACGGCGATCCCCACTGGCCGTGCTCGAAGCGATCGGTGAACGGCGCGTGGATCGCATGCAGCCGCAACGTCTCCGACGCGAGCCACGCCGCCAGCTCGTCGAGCGCGGTCGCGCTGTGGTAATCGACATGCGATCGGGTGGCGACGACCTCGACCGTTTCGAATCCGTGCGCGGCCACTTCGGCCAGATGTTCGTGGCGCAGTCGTTGGCCGTGGTAGAGCTGGGTGGAGACTCCGAACTGCACGAGAGCCTGCTCCTCCGTATGATGAAACCTCTATTGTAGCGGATTCTCTCCGGCGGTCGTCATCGACGTGCCGGCGAGACAGCCTCCATGGGCTTCATCGCACCGAACGAAGCCAGTTTGTCGTCACCCCCGCAATAAGCTTGCCCCGCACTTGATGCGGGGCGGGGGTCCAGTCCTGGATTCCCGCCTTCGCGGGAATGACGGGACGGCGCCGCTCCCGGCGCTGATCAACCTTGGGCGGCCGTAGCCGAAGGCGGAGGCGCCCGTCGGAGGGCTCGGCATGTCGAGGTGGCGCTTCGCTGGATTACTTAGCGGAGTTCGTCGACATAGGGCGCCAGCAGGTCGCGCAGCCTCGAAAACCGTGCGTACTTGGCCAGATTGGTCGCGACGTGGCGCAACGTGCGCGGCATGTACTGGATGTAGACGGCGTTGCGCCGGGTGGCCGTCTGATAGCCGAACGTGCCGAGCGCTTTCAGGTTGCGCTGGAGCGCCATCAGGTCGAATCGCCGGCGGAATTCCTCGGCCTGATCGCCCGTCGCCGGCTGGCCCTTCAGCGCAAGGAAGTACGCGATATAGGCCTGGACCGCGTCCTCGCTGATTTCCACATACGAGTCGCGTAGCAGCGACACCATGTCGTAGGTGTCGGGCCCAAGGCGGGCGTCCTGGAAGTCGATGATGAACAACTGACCGTCGCGATACATCAGGTTGCG
The DNA here is from genome assembly GCA_964358795.1 of uncultured Vicinamibacterales bacterium. GTDB lineage: Bacteria > Acidobacteriota > Vicinamibacteria > Vicinamibacterales > JAKQTR01 > CAYHRK01. The sequence continues at coordinate 19,834 of CAYHRK010000025.1, read as the reverse complement.
GCTGTGGTAGTCGCGGTGGCAGAGCACCCGCGGTTCGGCAGCCAACTCCTGGATGATGGCCGCGCATTCCTGTCCGATGGCCGCGCGCGCCGCCGGTGCAATGTCGGCGCCCCGGTAGGCCACCACGAAATGCTTTACGAAAAAGTCCAGCTCCCACGTCAGCTTGTCCACGTCGAACGCGATGCGGTATGGCACGTACCGGTCAGACACCAATTCCTGGCCCCGGTGCTGGATCGCGGCCAGAAACCCGATGGCCTGCCGGTAGAGCGCCGTGTGCTCGGCTGGTGCTGCCGCGCCCAGGTGCGCCTGCAGGGTCACGTCACCAAGATCTTGCTGCACCAGGATGCCCAGATCGTCAGCGTGGCCCTGAATCGCCGGAATGGGCACCGGTACCTCCTCCAGCAGCCGCGCGACATTTACAAACGGCAGCTCCTCGAATCGAAACGGGGAGCTGTTGAGCGCCAGTACGAAGGTAGCGCCATCGCGCGGGATCACGCGGAAGTATTGGCGGTCAGACGCGTCACCCGTCAATGGCAACACCAGAGCTCGCGGGCCATCCAGGCCGGCTCGCTCGAGGTAGGTCACGATCGCCGCGGGCAGCGGACTATCAGGGGTCGCTTTCAGCGTCGTCATGTCAGTCGTTTCTGTACGCGATGTTACGAGGTTCGTAATTGTTTACCGCCTAGAGATCAAGCGGCAAACAATTACTAGTAACTGTTTGCCGAGTTGCTTCCGATCGACCCGGTAAACAGTTACCGAGGTTCGAGCGGCGAGATCAGGAGTCCACCCGCCACCTCGTTGTTCGCACCCGGCTCCAGGCCAGTGCGGGGTACGATGACCGATCGCGTGTAGTGGGCTCCATCCGGAATCGTCACGCCGCTGGCGACAATGCACGAGTCGAGACAGGCGGCGCGGCTCACGTGCACATCATCCCACAGCACCGTGCGTGCGACACGCGCCTGTGGATCCACCACCGATTCCGGCCCCGCCACCACATCACCCAGGCCTTCGTCACGTGCCACGGCCAGGCAAGTGGACCAGTAGTCGGCCGGCGTGCCGATATCCCGGAACGGCGCGGTGCAGGTGAACGCACGCACAGAACCGGGCGATGCGGCAATGAGAGCGCGGTACACCTGTCCGACCGTCTCAGCCGGCGCATCCGGATCGAGCGGCGCGAAGATGCGCGACTCGACGGCCTGAACGCCGATGAAATGCCAACCGCCACGGCCAGATCCCGGCCGCGTGAATCCCATGACGAAGCCGCCGGCGTCAACCGTCACGCTCCCGTACCGCATCGGGTCGGGATTGACCACCAGCGCCATGGTCGCCAGCGCGCCGCTTGCCACGTGTTGCGCCGACAGCGCAGTGAGATTCGGCGTGGTGAGCGTGTCGCCGTTGATCAAGAAGAACCGGTCAGCCTCGAGCAACGGCAGCGCACGGGCAGGGCCGCCGGCGCTGCCCAGGATGTCACGTTCCCACGAATAACGCACCGCCACACCGAAGGCCTGGCCATCACCGATGGCGGCCGTAATCGTGGCGGGCAAATGATGCAGATTCAGGACGGCCGACCGCACCCCTTCCGACGCGAGCCAGCGCAGAATCCTCCCCGAGAGCGGCACGCCCGCCACCGGCATCGCCGGCTTGGCCCGCAGCCGCGACAACGGCCGAAGCCGCGTACCCAGTCCAGCCGTCAGCACCATCACTGGCCATGGACAGGCCGGATGGTGAGGCTGCGCCCCGCCGGTCATCACGATTCCCGGCCCGGATCGTCGAACACCATGTTCGAGCCCTTGAAGCCGAGCGCTTCGCGATTAGTCAGGAACAGGCGATGGTAAGAATCCAGGATGTAGTCTCCGCGGCTCCGGCCCAGGGCCCGTGCGGTCGCGTCGATGCCAGCCTCGCCCCCCTCGATCTCGACAAAGGTACCCACCGGTGTTTCGTCGACCGCGATGACCACGTCTGTCCAGGCGAATTCCTCGCGGTACTTCTGGTACCGGAACCAGACGTGGAGGCCCAGCCGTTCGAGCACTTGCCGCAGCATCTCGCCATCGGCCACCACGGTCTCCAGTTCCTCGCGCACCTTCATGGGGCCCGGTTGGACCGGGCCCTTGAAGGTCAACAGGCTGCGCTGTCCTTCGTTCCTGATGCGCAACGCCGACCGCTCCATCCGCAGCCGCTCATCGTCGGTATCGAAGAGGCAGTCTTCCTGAAAGCGCCGGCCCCTGTGCAGCGACGCACCAAGCCCCCGCACCGCCTCTCGGGCGTCGGCGGCCGTGTCGAATCGCAGCTTGATCTCTCGCTCGACGGGTTCATCCATCGCCGTTACCTCCCCATTATCTGCGCCCCAGCATACCAGTCAGCGCCGGCGTTCCGACCTGCTTGCCGAACACCATCACCCGGTGCGTGCTGCCCAGGCCTCCCGGCAGCAGCAGCGTTTTCAGGGCCAGCCGATCGCGAAGGCGGTCGGGACCGGCCACCTCGGCCAGCAGGCCCGTGTGTTCCGCGAGATTCAGCAGGAAGCGTGATTGGTCGACCACGCCGAGAGTAATAAGGCCCGAACGCTCGGCTTCGCGCCGAATCGAGGTGAGATCCACATGCGACGTCAGATCGCGCGTGCCAGGCGCAGCCAGCCAAGCAGGCGTGCCGCGACCACGCTGGTCGGCCGCGTCGGCCACGTGCCGGTAAAACGTGGTCAGCGTGCCGTCGGCGTGTGCTGGGGAGTAGAGCTCGACTGCTTCGTGGCCGTAATCGACGAGCAGAAGAAAGCCGCGCGTCAGGCTGCTGGCGGCCGCCCGGATCCACGCCAGTGCGGCCAGATTGATCTCGGCCCGCGCGCCGACGTCCAGCGTGATCCCCAGGCGTTCGAGATGCGTGGCGAGGGCTGGCGACGAGACCTCACCGAGACGTTCCACGAACTGGCCGGCTTCGATGTCGACGAAGATCTCGCAGAGACCCTGTGCGGTCATCGCCACTCGGTGCACGGGAAACGCATCCAGCAATTCGTTGGCGAACAACACGCCGGAACACGCGGTGGGCAAATCGGCGGATGACGAGGCGAACCTGCCCGGGTGATCCGCATACACGCCGGCGTGCGCCAGGCGAGCGGCTGCGCTGCGCTCGGACAGGTGCACGGCGATCGACTGGTAAAATGAGGGATCCCGGCGTTGTGCGCCGTCCAGCACGTCGCGCGACAACCGTCCGTTGCCGGCGCCGGCTTCCACCAACTCGAAAGGAACGGCGGGCGGCGCCCCGGCCGGAGCCATCGCACGCCACATTTCCGCGAACTGCCGCGCCAGCAGCTCACCGAACAGCGGGCTGGCATCGACGCTCGTGTAGAAATCGCCCGTGCGGCCCGATCGCTGGGCTGCACGGGCATAGTAGCCGGCGTCTGGAGCGTAGAGCGCCAGGTCCATGTACTCGGCCACCGTGATGGGACCCTGCTGCCGGATGCGATTGGCGATCAGCGTGCAACAGCCCGGTTCCATCACGATGAGCCGGAGAGGACCGGCTACTCCTTGGTGACGGTGACGAAGGTCTCCTGGCCCTGCCTCCACAACAGCAGGAACGCCGTACCGCCCGACTTGATCGCCTGCAGCGCGCGATGCGCCTCAGCCACCGCTTCGACGGGCCGGCGGTTGACTTGCAGAATCACGTCGCCGGGTCGCACACCGGAGCGGGCGGCTGGACCGGCCGCGTCGATGTCGGTCACGAGCACTCCTCGTGTGCCAGGCGGCACCTGCAGCCTGCGCGCCATCTCCGCGCCCAGCGGCCCGAGCGTCAGGCCGAAGCCATTGCCCGTCGTTTCTTCCGTCGGGCTGGTGTCGCGGTTGCTGCCTTCGGTTTCAAGGTTCAGTTCTTCGACCGTCACCGACAAGCTCTTTTCGGCTTTGTCGCGAAGGACCCGCACCGGCACGGTGGCCCCCGGTGAGGTGGCCATCACGATTGCCACCAAGGCGTTGCGATTCTTCACGCTCTTGCCGTTGAACTCCAGGATCACGTCTCCGGGTTCCAGGCCGGCCTTGACCGCCGGACTGTTGGGCAGGACGGAGGACACCAGTGCGCCTTTGCGCTCCTTCAATCCGAATTCGTCCAGCGCGTCTCGAGGGATGTCCCCTACCTGTACGCCAATCCGGCCGCGCACCACCTTGCCCTTCTGCAGTTGCGGCAGGATGTCGCGCATCGCATTGATCGGCACCGCGAAGCCGATGCCGATGTTGGCGCTGCGCATGCCGTCGGTATAGATGGCCGTGTTGATGCCAATCACTTCCCCGCGCAGGTTAAGCAGCGGGCCGCCCGAGTTACCCGGGTTGATGGCGGCGTCGGTCTGAAGCACGTCCTCGGTGCGTCCGTCGGCAACCTGCAGGGGCCGCCCGAGCCCGCTAATCACGCCCACGCTGACGGTGAAGTTGAAGTTGAACGGGTTGCCGATCGCCATCACCCAATCGCCGGGCTGGATCTGGGTCGAATCGCCGAGCCTGGCTTCAGGCAGGGGACGGGCGGGCTTCTCGGTGAGCTGAATCAACGCCGTATCGGTCAACCGGTCGCGCCCGACGACCTTGGCCAGGTAGACCTCGTCCGGCTCGTCGCCGAAAAACCCGACTTCGATCTTCGTCGCGCCTTCCACCACATGGTTGTTGGTGACGATGTACCCGTCTTTGCTGATGATGAACCCGGTGCCGGCCGCCATCATCGTCTCTTCGCGGGGCTGACGGCCGCGCGGTTGAGGCATGTTGAAAAACGGATTTTGATCGTTGCCACCGCCGAAGAAGTCGGACAGATCCTGCGCGCGCCTCTTTGACGTGGTTCGGATGTTCACCACCGACGGCGTGACCGTCTTGGCAATGCTCCGGAACGTCTGGGAGTCGAGCGCCCCGGTGACCGGCGTGCTGGCGCCAACCTGAGGCGTCAACGGTTGTGCCTCGGAACGCGGCGACAGATCCAGACGAGAAGCGATCACCATGCCGACAGCCAGTGAGGCGACGGCAATCAGCACACCATAGAACAACGTGGTCTTGCGGCTTGACATTCCCAATCCTCCAACAAACGACACCCTCAACAGCCGTCCAGCGTTTCGCCAGCCGGGACGGGACACTAGCAAGGCGCCACGGTCAAGTATACGCTGCCCTCCACCAGACCGGCACGTGCCCGGGCGGTCTCCGTCAGCGCGTTGACAACGAGGAGCCCCTCCGGTACTTTGACGCCGCCCCAGCGGCGGAAGTTTGGAAGGAGGAGGCGCTGGTGGGTCCGGGCGTCTATAATCTAGAAGCCAGCCCTTGTTGCCGTGACGTCTGTGCTGTTTGATCGCGACCGCCGCGGGTGCCTCGCCGGCGCCCGCCGGGGGTTGCGCAGAGAGTGACCGTGTTCCGACCAGCATCCAAACTCCTCGCCGCCGCGTTGTTCAGTGTGTCGCTAGCGGGCCAGCAGACCGCTTTGCCGGCCGCACCGGCCAGGCCCGATCCCCAGATACCGCCGATCACCTTCCGCGCCGAAGTGAACTACGTGGAGGTGGACGCCATCGTAGAAGATGCCCAGGGCAACTTCGTTCGCGATCTGGGGAAGGCCGACTTCCAGATCTTCGAATCCGACAAGCTTCAGACGATCTCTGCGTTTGCGGCCGTGAGTATTCCGGTGGAGCGCGCCGAGCGCCCCCTGTTCTCCACCAAGGAGATTCCGCCCGATGTGCGATCGAACGCCGCGGGCCCAAGCGGCCGGATCTACGTGCTGTTGCTCGACGACATGCACACCGATCCGCTCCGGTCCACTCACGTGCGCAGGGCGGCAAAGCAGTTCATCACTCGCAACCTGGGATCAAACGACCTAATGGCGGTGCTGCAGACCAGCGGCAAGCTCGACGCCAGCCAGGACTTCACCGACAACCGGCAGCTGCTGCAGAACGCCGTCGACAAGTTCATGGGCCGAAAGCTTCGGTCAACCGTCCTCAACAAGATGGACGAGTACAACCGGCTGCGCGAGATAGGGCTGGGAAACGACCCGATCAAGGATGCCGACGAACAGCAACGGGCCTACAACGCCAGGTCCATGCTGTCCACACTGAAGAACGTATCCGAGTTCCTCGCCGGTGTCCGGGGGCGGCGCAAAGCGCTGGTGCTGATCTCGGAAGGGATCGACTACAACATCGAGAACTGGAAGGACAATAGCGAGGCGTTTGCCGTCCGCGACGAAACCCGTGACGCGATTGCGGCGGCCACGCGGGCCAATGTGAACATCTACTCGATCGATCCGCGCGGGCTGGCCACCATGGGCGACGAGATAATCCAGATGTCGTCCCAGGCGCCCGACATGCCGTTTGGCGCGACCAACCTGCAGAACGAACTCCGCGCCTCGCAGGACACGCTCCGCGTCCTGTCTGACGAAACCGGCGGGTTTGCCTCGGTGAGCAGCAATGATTTCGGCAGCGCCTTCGAGCGCATCGTCGATGAGAACAGTTCGTACTACGTGCTCGGGTACTACCCGTCCAACGACAAACGCGACGGCCGGTTCCGCCCGATCGACGTGCGCGTGACCCGTCCCGGTCTGAAGGTGCGCGCGCGTCGGGGGTACATGGCGCCCACCGGCAAGGTGCCTCCGCCGAACACGTTGAATCCGACGGAAGGCACGTCGGCCGAACTGCGCAATGCGCTCAATAACCCGTTGCAGACGACGGGCCTGACCATGTCGGTGTTCGCGGCGCCGTTCCGCGGAGCCGCGCCCAACGCGTCGGTCGTGGTGGTCACCCAAGTGCGTGGCAGTGACATGGCGTTTACCGAGAAAGACGGCAAGTTCCTGAACACGCTTGAAATGTCGTATCTGGCGATCAACGAGCAGGGCAAGGTAGCCGGCGGCAACCGCGAGTCGTTGAACATGGCGCTGAAGCCCGACACCTACCGGCAGGTGATGCGGACCGGCTTCCGCATGCAATCGACATTCGATCTGCCGCCGGGCAAGTACACGCTGAAGCTGGCGGCGCGCGAAAGCGGCGGCCGGGCTGGCTCGGTGCACTACGACCTAATCGTCCCAGATTTCGCCAAAGAGCCGCTCACCATCAGCGGCCTGGCCATCACGTCGTCGTCGGCCGGCCAAGTGCCCACCGCTGGCACGTTGCCCGACCTGCGCGACATGTTGCCGACGCCGCCCACGACGTCACGTGAGTTCAGCGCCCGCGACGAATTGGCGTTGGTGGTCGAGATCTACGACAACCAGGCCGCAGTGAACCATGCCGTGGACATCACCGCGACACTGCGATCGAATGAAGGGCACGTCGTGTTCACCAACAACGAACGCCGCCAGAGCAAGGAGCTGGGGGGCAGCCGCGGCGGCTTTGGCTACACCGCGCGCATTCCGCTCGGGGAACTCGCGCCGGGCCTGTACCTGCTGAGAGTGGAAGCCAAGTCGAGCCTTGGCGCTGGCGGGCTTGTCGGCCGGGACGTGCAGATTCGCATCACACCGTAGGGACGACCGGTCGGTCGTCCCTACGATGACCGCGTGTCCGTTCTGGTGACGCCCGGCCTAGAATACCTTCACCAGCTTGGTCTTCACCTTGCCGTTGGCGTGCGTAAAGACGTAGCTGTTGCGCGTCATCCGCGGATCCTTCGGCGTCTTCAACGTGAGGGTGGCGATCTCGCCGGGCATCAGCGGTTTCGGCCACCGGTCTTTCGATCCGGTCACCGGGTTGTTGGCCTTGTCCCACCAGTACTCCTCGACCTTCAACCCCGCAATCGACCCGTTGGTGGAGATGTTTTTCACCTTGATGACGGTGATGACCATGTTGGTTTTGTAGTCGACCGTGGTCACCGGCGTCATGTAGGCGAGGTCTGCCTCGCCCCGAATCGGGGCCACATACGTTCCCTGCGCGGCCGCGATGCCCGCGCACAAGACCAGAACTGCAACAGCGGCAAGCGCAGCGTGAACCAGGCGAGTCATATTCCCTCCAAGGGGCAGGATGATGCCGAGACCACCGACTATGACAGGCGGGATTATAAGACGCCGGGCCATCAAAGCTCAAATCGCCAGGCCCCCCAGGCTACATTTCGCCGTTCCAATCCTCCGGATCGGGGTTAGCAGAACGGTAGACCTCCAGGTGCCACTTCCCGCCGCCCCACGGTTCGATCACCTCGGTGACCACCACATCGACGAGAATCTCAGCAAAACTACGGGATTCGGTGTCGCCTTCCAGGTGGTAGGCGGGATCGTCCCACAGGAAGGTCGGATACAGCACCAGCGTCAGGAAGAGGTCGTACCCATCGTCGATGACGATCAACTGGCCGCAGGGGCGCTTCAGGGTGGAATGATAGACGAGGTATTTCTCGGCGCTATGGGCCCGGATGTAGCGCTTCACCGCGAATTCCTTCGCGACGATTTCCTCCACCGCAATCTTCTTGTCCCAGCAATCAGAGCAGTACCGTTCGTCGCCGCGGGGTTCCGACACTTCCTTGGCCCCGCAGAGGGCGCAATGCGGCTTTTCGACCGATTTTCGTGCCATCGCAAGAATCTTATCCCAGAATCGGATCGGCCGCCCGCTGGGAACCTAGCCGCGCTACCCTTCGACTCAGTTATGTCGACAGAGCGCGGGGCCAGCCGAGCGCGCTGCCAACGGACTCGGTCCACGGCAGAGGCCATCGACACAAGTGAGCTCAGGGCTTAGGATCGTGTGATGGCCCGTCCCGCCCACCTCGGCATGCGCCATCTCGCCCTGAATGTCCGGAACCTGCCGGCCATGAAGGCGTTTTACGTCGACCTGCTTGGTTTCAGCGTGGAATGGGAACCCGACCCCGACAACGTGTACCTGACGTCGGGGCGCGACAATCTCGCCCTGCACCGTGCCTCGGGCCTCTTGGCGCACGTGCTCGGAGCCCTCGATCACCTGGGTTTGATTGTGGCCGAACCGGCGGACGTCGACGCGTGGGCTGCGTACCTTGAGGCCAACCACGTCGTTCTCGACATGCAGCCGAAGACGCACCGCGACGGTGCCCGCTCCTGCTACTTTCGAGATCCCGACGGCAACCGTGTGCAGATCATGCACCACCCGCCCATCAGCACCGCAGGTTAGCCGTGTCGTGCGGGCCTCTGTCTTCCGGCTACAGTCGACCGTCTTCTGTCTTCCGTCTTCTGTCTTCTGACTGCTGTCTTCTGTCTTCCGTCTTCGGTCCGGTGTCCGTGCCATTGGCCAGCGCCGGCCCGTACATCTGTTCGACGTACTGCTTCATCATGCGGCGTGTGGTGAACATCGGCATGATGGTGCGGATCGATTCCTTGACCGTCCGGATCCACACGCGCGGCACGTCGTGTGCGTCCCGGTCGTAGAACGCGGGCACCACCTGCGTCTCCAGCAGCGTGTAGAGCGCGTCGGCGTCAGCGGCGTCCACCGCGGCTTGATCGTCGCCGGCCGGATGGCCCTCGATGAGCCAGCCATTCGACCCGTTGTAGCCTTCCGCCCACCATCCATCCCCGATGCTCAGGTGCGGCACGCCATTGATGGCGGCTTTCATGCCGCTGGTGCCGCTGGCTTCCAGGGGCTTGCGGGGGTTGTTCAGCCACACGTCGCATCCGTGTACGAGGTAGTGGGCGACGTGCAGGTCGTAGTCGTCGACAAAGGCGATGCGGCCGCCCAATACGGGGTCGACCGCCCGCCGGTACACCTGCTGCAGGTGCCGTTTGCCCACATCGTCGGCGGGATGTGACTTGCCGGCGAAGACGATCTGGACCGGTCGGCGCAGCGTCGAGAGGATAGCCGCCAGTCGCGACGGATCGTGAAAAACGAGCTCGGGTCGCTTGTACGCGGTGAAGCGCCGCGCAAACCCGATGGTCAGGGCCGATGGATCGAGCAACGTGCCGGTGGCGACTACCTGTGCTGCGCTGACCATGTCGCGGGTCCAGCGTTCGCGCGCGCGATCCTGGATGAACGCGAACAGCTCGGACCGCATCATCTGGCGTACGTGCCACAACTGGTCGTCGGGAATGTCGAGCACGCGATCCCAGAACTCGGGCTCGTCGAGACGATCGCGCCAGTCCGGCCCCAACGCCTGGTCGAAGAGTTTCGCCATCGGTGTGGCCACCCAGGTGCCGGCGTGTACGCCGTTGGTCACGGTACGTATTGGCGACTCGGCGGCCGGTGTGGCCGGCCAGATCGAGGTCCACATGTGGCGGGTGACATCGCCGTGCAGCTGGCTGACGGCGTTGATGCCGGTGGCCGTGCGCATGGCGAGGGCCGTCATGTTGAACTGCGGCCCGACTCCATTGTCGTGCGCGCCCAGTGCCAGGAACCGATCGCGGTACTCGCCCAGGCTGCCCCAGGCACCTGCCAGATGCGTTTCGACCAACTGGAACGGGAACGCATCGTGTCCGGCCGGCACCGGCGTGTGGGTGGTGAACACGGTCGTGCGCTGTACGTGCGCCAGGGCAGCATCGAAGGTCGCACCCTGCTCGAGGTGGTCCCAGATGCGCTGCAGCGCCACAAATGCGGCATGCCCTTCGTTCAGGTGCCACACCTTCGGCGCGATGCCCATCGCGCGAAGCGCGCGGACGCCGCCCAGGCCGAGCACGATTTCCTGCTGCACGCGCATTTCCTGGTTGCCGCCGTACAGCCGTGCCGACAGTTCGCGATCCCAGGGCGCGTTGGCGTCGAGAGCCGTGTCGAGCAGCAGGAGCGTGACCCGACCGACGCGTACCCGCCACACCGCCGCCTGCACGGTGCGGGTGCCCAGCGGCACCGAGACGACGCACCGCTCGCCGTCGGGCGTGAGGGCCGGCTCGACTGGTGCATCGTGCCAGTCAATCTGTTCGTAGGTCTCAATCTGCCAGCCTTCGGCCGAGACCTTCTGGTGGAAGTACCCCTGCGGGTACATGAAACCCACACCCACAAAAGGCAGACCCAGGTCGCTCGCCTCCTTGCAGATGTCGCCCGCCAGTACGCCCAAGCCGCCCGCGTAGATTGGCAAGGATTGATGGAGAGCAAACTCGGCCGAGAAGTACGCAATCGTTCTGCCGTTGGTCTCGCCGTAGGTCTGAACCCACCAGGTGTCCCGGGCTGCGCGTGCCGCCCGGAGCCCCCGCAAGGCATCGTCGTAGAGCGCCAGGAACGCGCGATCGTGTGCAACGTCGTTCAGGCGTTCGGGTGCGATCAACCGCAGCATGCGAACCGGGTTGTCTGCGGTCGTCCGCCACAGCTGGTAGTCCAGCCGGCGGAACATCTCGCGGGTGCGATCCTGCCAGCTCCACCACAGGTCGGAAGCCAGCTCGCCGAGGTCCTTGATGCGTTCGGGGAATTGCGGAAACGTGGAAGTCATTGCGCGGCGCGTCCGTCCTGGGTTGTTGACACGAGACTGCAATCGTATCGGCGGGCAGCGTCCTGCGTCAAACCTGTTGTAAGGCCGGGTGTCGACGCTGGCGTGAACGCTGGCGTTTGTGGCGGCCCCGCGTCTGCGAGTAGAATCGGCGCACGTCGCGTCATCCTGGAGAGACCGCATGAGCAGAAAAGTGAACCGTCGTGATTTCGTGTTGTCGGGCGCCGCCGCCGTGGTGGCAGCCGCCGCAGTCCCGCCGGCCCCGGCATTCGGGCAGGCGCCCACGATGATGGTGAGGAAGACCGTGAAGCCGATTGTGGTGTCATCGGCAAACGGGAACCAGTTCAAGAACGGCGGCCCCGTCACGGGGGTGCAGAAGGCGTTTACGCTGATCACCGGCGGCTCCGACGTGCTGGATGCCGTCATTGCCGGCGTGAACGTGTGTGAACTCGACCCGCAAGACACCAGCGTCGGCTACGGCGGGTTGCCCAACGCCGACGGCATCGTGCAGCTCGATTCGTCGTGCATGCACGGGCCGAAAAAACGTGCCGGTGCGGTGGCGTGCATCGAGGGCGTGCGCACGCCGTCGCTGGTGGCCAAGGCGGTGCTGGACAGCACCGACCATCACCTGCTGGTCGGCAAGGGCGCGCAAGATTTCGCCCGCAACATGGGGTTTACCATTGAAGCCGACCTGAACACCGATCGGTCACGGACACTCTGGCTCGAGTGGAAGCGTCGCACCGATCCCGATCACTACCTCGATCCCATCAAACGGTTGGAAGCCGGCTACCAGGCGGGACTCCAGATGGTCAGGGAAGGCCTGATCGAGTTCGATCACTTCTGGGGGACGATCAACTGCAACGGTCTGAGTCCGAACGGCGAGATCTGCGGTGTGACCACCACAAGCGGTCTGGCGTGGAAGATCCCGGGGCGCGTCGGCGATTCGCCGATTCTCGGGGCGGGGCTGTACGTCGACGGCGACATCGGCGCGGCCGGATCGACCGGTCGCGGCGAGGCCAACCTCTACAATCTGTGCTCGTTCCTGGTCGTGGAGAACATGCGGCGCGGCATGGCGCCGAAAGACGCCGGCATGGAAGCGCTGAAGCGGATCAAGGCCAGCACGGTTGAGAAGCGCCTGCTCAATGCCAAAGGCAACCCGAACTTCCAGATCAACTTCTACATCCTGAACGCCAAGGGCGAATACGCCGGCGTCTCGATGTACGACTCGCGGTACGCCGTCTGCACCGAGAACGGACCGCAGACGATTCCTACCGAGCCGCTGATTCCCGGCAAACCCTGATTAACGTCCATAACGTTTGAGCAGCTCGCGCACGCGATCGATCGGAATTGCCTCGACCGTGCGCGAGCCGGCCATCACCGTCGTGGCGCGGAACATCGAATTGTAGACCGCCTCTTCGGTGGCCTCGAGCGCAGCCTCGAACAGGGTGGACACGCCATCGGGCGGGAGGATGGTTCGCGCCCGGGGCGCGCGCTCGCCGAAGCGGGTGCGGAGATCGGGCGAGGTCGTGAACGCCACGGCATAGTCGCCGCTGCCGTTGCTGTACGACGACCCGGTCCGGGCCAGCCCGAACACGGCTCGGGCCGCCAGGCGTTTCAGGTCGCGGGCATCGAGCGGCGCATCGGTGGCGACCACGATCATGCACGACCCGTCGCCCCCGTCCCGGTCGGCGCCCGGCCGCGTCGGTGCGAATGCGTGGCGGCCCAGCGCCTTGCCGGCCGGCACGCCGTCAATGGTCAGCACGCCGCCGAAGTTGGTCTGCACGAGCACGCCCAGCGTGTACGTACCTGACAACGCGGGCACCACACGCGAAGCCGTTCCGATGCCACCCTTCCACCCGAGGCACTGCGTGCCGGTGCCAGCTCCGACCGAGCCTTCCTCGACCGGGCCGCCACGCGCGCTGGTGATGGCCGCCAGCACGTGATCGCGCGAGACGTGCTGGCCCCGGATGTCGTTCAGGCCGCCGTCATTGGTTTCGCCGACCAGGGCGTTGACCGACCGCACGTCCGCGTTTCCCGGCTGCGAGAGTGTCCATCCAATGACCGCATCGACGGCCACGCCTACCGCCACCGTGTTGGTGAGCACGATGGGCGTTTCCACCGTGCCCAGCTCGTCAACTTGCGTCGATCCGGCGAGCTTGCCGAACGCATTGCCCACAAATACGGCGCCGGCGACCTTGTCCTGGAACAGGTTTCCCGCGTGCGGCAGCACCGCCGTCACACCGGTGCGGACCAGGTCACCTTGCACCAGGGTCGTCTGGCCGACCTTCACACCCGTCACATCGGTGATCGCATTGAGCGGCCCTGGCGCAAGCACGCCAGGAGCGATGCCCAGGTCCCTCGCGCGCGGTCTGGCAGATTCGTCTTGCCCAGATGCGGCGGCCGCCACCAGGGCCAGCAGGAGCGACATCCCAACCGATCTGCATGCTGCATTCATGACGCCACCTCGACACTAGGAGCCCGTGCGAGTCATACCCCCCGGGCTCCTAGTAGCGCAATTCGCGAGACGGGATCCTGCGAATGGCGGCCGTGTGTTACCGGCGGAGCCGGCCTACTAGGAGCGTGTTCACATTTCTCGGACACGCTTCCAAGTAACTACGACCGCTGGGGCGGGCGAAGTTACAGAAATGTGATGGGGCCGCGTGCGGCCTGAGAATGCTCCTAGGGCGATCGCCACATGCCCAGCAAGCCGATGATGACGCCGATCAGGCCTGCCAACAGCGCCACGAATGGCGTCAGCGTGTTGAACCATTGCTTCACCGTCCAGATGCGTTCCTGGGTCACGCGGTGTCCCAGTTGTCGTTTTCCGTCGGGCGTGAGGTACCACAGATCGTATTCCTCGTTGTGTTCCCACCATTCGCGGGGCATGTCGATGCCGTAGCGCTCGGCGGTGCGCCTCAGTGTCCGGCTCCTCAGGGTTTCCAGCCGAAGGTCGGGCAGACGGCAATCCTTCAAGTACGCATTCATGGCCGTATCGAAGTCGTGGCCAGTCTTAGCGTCCTTGAATTTCACCGCGTACTCGAGCCGGATGCGAGTCAGATCCTGCCGCACGGTGTTGCGGTACGACCGCTCGAATCCCCGCTCCCGCCACCAGCGTGACAAAGTCATGCGTGCTCCTCGCCCAAGGGCGCTTGCTGCCCGCGCGTTGGCATTTTATTCGCTGCCGCGACCGCATGCAACGCCGCCCTGCGGCCGACCGTGGTTGAGTAGAATGGACAGCGGGTGCCGGATCGCTGGCGCCGGACAAGGGGAGGGGAGTGTGTCGAACGAACGAGAGTATCCTGGACCGGCCCGGATCTGGCGCGATCTGACCGCTGCGGAACGCACGCCGCTGGCGCTGGCCTTCTGGGCCGACGCCGATTCAGCGGCCCAGCAGGTCGAGGCCGTCCACGCCATTGCGCGCCAGTTCCGCTTCCGCCCGCAGCGAGTGTTGAGCTTGCCGCCCGAGACGCGCGTGCGTCAGTTAGCCAGTCTGCACCAGGTGCCAGACAGCGTAGCCAGTCGCGCCCTGGTGGTGTACCACCTGGCTTCCGAAGGCCCCATGCTCGAGGCATTCCTGAATCGCGTGGGCATCTCCCACGAAGGGGGCGTGATTGCCGACGCCAGCGTGCACGCCCCGGCCGAGCAGACGCTGCGCGAGGCGACGGCCGCCCTGGCTGCCGAGTTTCCCGGCCGTGCGGTGCGGTTGTATCTGATGACGCTGGCCGCGCAAGATTCCGCCACGTGGGGCGCGCTGCCGGCCATTCTCAATGAGATCCTGCCCGCCGGACGGCCAGAATGACGCTCGAAGTGCCCTCGCGCCAGTGGTAGCCGAACGAAAACGGCAGATCACGAGCCGCGGACGGCTGTTTGAAGGCTTCGTCAAGGTTTCGTTGAAAGCCGTAGTTGAAATCCCGAATCGGCGGTGTGTACCGCCCGTAGAGGGTGATGTCCCACGTCGCCTTGTCGAGAAACCTGAAGGGCACCCCGGTGTCGTCCTGCAGCAGCGATCGGGATTGCGCGAGCACCATGTCACGCACGCGCGAAAAGCGGTCATCGTGCATCAGGTAAGACGCCGACTTGATGAACGTGGTGACCTGGCCGAGCCCGGTCAGATAACTGATCAAGCCGGTCTTCTTCCCGAAGTCGGGATCCTGCATGTTCACGCGGATGTACGTGAGCGCCTGCACCCGGCTTGACGTGCCCTGCACGAACCTGACGGTGACGCCCGGCACGCGGCCAGGACGCGCGGACGGCTTGCTGCCGGTTCCGGTCGGACCAGCCGTTCTGGTCGCGGCGGGCATTGCCGCAGGCCCGGCGGTGACGTTCGGGTTCCACGGGCCGTCAAACTCGATGCTGACCACGCGCCCGTCCAGGCGCGCCAGGAATGCCAGCATCAGCGGCAGCGTGCCGTCCACCTCCGGCGTTCTCAGTTCGTCCATCATGGTCTTCGTGATGAAGTAGTCGCGCACGAACATATCCGAGAGCGACGCGCGCACCTCCGTCAGCGCTCTGTCGATGCGTTCGGCCGGGCGCTTCTCGATCGCCGGCACCGAACCCACCGGCTCCAGACCGAACAGCAGATACGAATTGCAGCCGGGGTAGAGCAGGTAGGCATTCAGGAAGTCCGGTCCCCCGAACGGGTAGAACAGCACGTCGCAAGCGTCGGCAATCTTCTTGAACTCGCGCTCGCGCCAATCGCGCATCAACGGGAATCGCTGGGTGCTGACCTGCGACCAGTTGCGGTCAAATTCCGTGTGATAGGTGGTCCAGTTGGGCCGCCCGAGCACCCGTGCAAACCGCGTCGTGTCTTCGGGCGCCATGCCGGCCATGATCCGGGCGGTATCGGTCAACGCGTGATCGTAGGCGACGGAGAGCGTCTCACGCTGTTGCTGCCGCGGCGGCTGCTGGGCATGCGCGGCGGGTGCGGCCTCGCGGCTGCACGCGCCCATCAGGACCCCGATCAGGCCACCGACGATGACACCGACACGCCCCGGCATTCGTGATCGAGCATGGACCATGAATCGTTCGTCCCTTTCCATTGTGTTCCTGTTCCTTCCCGATCTTGACACAACTGCGCAGCTGACGCACAGTCTGGACTCGACCCGGGCACCCGTATGATCGCTCCCCAGCTTCTCATCGCCGCCTATCAGGCCGGCTACTTCCCCATGGCGATGGACGATGGAGAGATCCAATGGTTTTCGCCCGACCCCCGAGGGGTGCTGCCCATCGAGTCGTTCCACGCGTCGCGCAGGTTGCTCAGGGCCATTCGATCCGGCCGGTTCTCGATCACGATGGATCAAGCCTTTCCTCGCATCATGCAAGCCTGCGCGGCCGATCGGGACGAAGGGACGTGGATCAGCCGTGAGATCCTTGACAGCTACCAGGCCTTGCACGATCTCGGGTTGGCCCATTCCGTCGAGGTGTGGCACGGCGGCGAGCTTGCCGGTGGGCTGTACGGGGTCAGCCTGAATGGCGCGTTTTTCGGCGAGTCGATGTTCCACCGGGTCAGTGATGCTTCGAAAGTGGCGCTGTGGGCGTTGACGGGGCTCCTGCGCCAACGAGGCTACCGGCTGCTCGACATTCAGTGGTTGACGCCGTTTCTGGCCACCGTTGGCGCAATCGAACTGCCGCGTGACGAATACCTCGAACGCCTGCAGACCGCCTTGCGCATCACGTGCCGTTTCGAGGCATGAACCAGGAGACCACCATGTCGTTGCGAACCGTCTATCACCTGAATGTCGACTCGGCAACCATCGAGGGCGCGGCCGTGGCGCTGCTGCCAGGCGACCCAGGCCGCGTCGAGAGCATCGCCCGCACAGCACCCTTCGAGCGGGCGCGCGAACTGGCCTTCAAGCGCGAGTACCGGACGTGGATCGCGTACCTGGGCGACGTGCCGGTGCTGGTCACCTCGACCGGCATCGGCGGGCCGTCGGCATCGATTGCGATCGATGAACTGGCGCAGCTGGGTGTGCGCACGTTCCTGCGCGTCGGCACGACGGGCGCCATCCAGACCGACATCGATATCGGTACGGTCATCGTGACCACCGGTGCCGTGCGACTGGATGGGGCCTCCACCCATTACGCCCCCATCGAGTACCCGGCCGTGGCGCACCACGACATCGTGCATGCCGCTATCGAGGCGGCGCGCGGGCTCGGTGTGCCGTACCGCGCCGGAGTCAGCGCGTCGTGCGACACGTTCTACCCAGGTCAGGAGCGCTACGACTCGTTTTCGGGTTACGTCCCGCGGCGATTCCAGGGCGCGACCGAAGAATGGCGGCGGTTGCACGTGCTCAACTACGAAATGGAGTCGTCGACCGTGCTCACGATGTGCGCGGCCCTGGGCCTGCGCGGCGGGTGCGTGGCCGGCGTCGTGGTGAATCGCGCCCGCAGCGAGAATGTGACAAAGCACGATCTGGAAATCGGCGAGGCCAATGCCGTTCGCGTGTCGACGGCCTCGGTGGCGCGGCTGGTGGCCGATGGCGGACAGTGATCCGTCCACAATCGACGTTCGGTTCCTCGGCACCGGCGACGCGTTCAGCGCCGGCGGACGCCTGCAGTCGGCCACGCTGCTGCGTTCGGGCCCGCGCGGCGTGCTGGTTGATTGCGGGCCAACCACGCTGGCGGCCATGCGGGGCGCCGGGATCGAACCCGAGGTCGTGGAGACGATCATCCTGACCCACCTGCACGGGGACCATTTTGCCGGCGTGCCGTTCTTGATCATGGACGCGCACTACGCCTCAGGGCGGACCGCGCCGCTGACCGTCGCCGGCCCGCCCGGGCTCGCAACCCGGATGCAGGAGGCGCACGACGTGCTGTTCCCCGGCACCGGCGCCTTGCCGCTGCGATTCTCGCTGACGTATGTCGAACTGGTTGCACGGCGCCCGGCCGATCTGACCACGTGCGTGGTGACGGCGTTTCCGGCCGCGCACGGGACCGCCTTGTCGTGTTATTCGCTACGTGTCGAATTCGGCGGGCGTGTGGTGGCGTTCTCGGGAGACACCCAATGGACCGATGCGCTCCTGCAGGTGTCGGCCAACGCCGACCTGTTTGTGTGCGAGTGCTACGGCTTCCAGACCGCTCCGCCCCATCACCTCGACTACCGCACGCTGATGTCACACCAGCGTGAGTTCACCTGCCGGCGGATCGTGCTCAATCACATGGGTGCGGAGATGCTGAGGCAGGCTCCACGGCTCGAGATCGAGACCGCCAGCGATGGACTGGTGATTCGGATCTAGTGTCCCGAATCCGAAGAACGTTGACAATAGTCCGGAGCGCGGCGCCCGGCTGGCAAGGCGCGACAACCGAGAATACCGGGAGTATTTGAGGGAGGAGCAACGCCGCCAGGCGGGATGCCCCGCCCGGAATATGTCGAGGATCTTCGGATTCGGGACACTAAAGGGCCGCGACCAGAATGGCGTGCAGTTCTGCGGCCGTCAAGACGATGGGATTGCTCTTCATGCTGCTGGCATCCCGGGCACGCTCCACAATCGCGCCGAGGTCGGCTGGCCCAACGCCGTAGAACGACAGCGGCGGTATCTCGAGCACGGCGCACGTTTCGCGCAGCCAGACGGTCGCCGCGTCGGCGCCCGTCGAAGCCTGGCCAGTCAGCATCCGCCCAATCTCATCAGTCCGGCGCAACGCATCCCCGGCGACATCACGCTCGCGCAGGGCGCGCAGATTCGCGTGGAACACGTGGGGCAGCAGCGCGGCACATACGGCTCCGTGCGGCGCGGCGAACAGGCCGCCGATGGGTGCGGCCAAGCCATGGACGGCGCCCAAGCCCGCGTTGGCCAGCGCCAGTCCCCCGCACAGGCTCGCCAGGGCCATGTCGCCTCGCGCTCGCGCGTCGTATCCATCCTCACAGGCCCGGCGTAACGAGCGGGCGATGCGGGGAATGCCGTCCCGGCACAGCGCGTCGGTCAGCGGGTTTGCCCGCACCGACAGGAACGGCTCGACGAGCTGCGTGAGCGCGTCGAGTCCCGTCCGGGCGGTTGTTGCGGCGGGAAGGCCATAGCTCAATTCGGCATCGACGATCGCCACGCGCGGGAGCATGAGTGGGCTGCGCAGGCTGACCTTCACCCGCCGTTCAGGCACCGTGAGCACCGCGTTTCGTGTCACCTCGGACCCGGTGCCCGCCGTCGTCGGTATCGCGATAAACGGGAGCGACAGCACCGAGAGCGGCATGCCGCGGCCGATCACCTCGAGGTAGTCGAAGGGGTCACCCTCATTGGTCGCCAGCACCGCGATGGCCTTGCCCGCGTCGATGGCGCTTCCGCCGCCAACGCTCACAATGGCGCCGCATCGATCACGACGGGCCCGCATGGCGCCGTCCTGCACGAACGCGACGTCCGGTTCGCTCGACACCGGCACCAGCGTGCAGACCGCGCCTTGTTGCTCGAGGGCCTCCACGAGCCATGCGGCGCGTTCGGGCGTGGCGCCTGTGACGACTAGCACCCGGCGGCTGAAGGCCAGCGCGAGCGCCGGAGCGTGGGCCGCGCTCCCCGGGCCAAAGAGAATGCGCCCGGCGGTGGCGAATTCGAATCCGGCCATCGCTA
>CAYHRK010000024.1:18242-26208 GCA_964358795.1 uncultured Vicinamibacterales bacterium | reverse complement strand
TGCCTTCGGCGCCCGCTTGAAGGTGACGCTGGTCTGGGCCGCCGCCGGTCGATCGATGGTCTTGCCGGTGAGCAGGTCCTCCACCGTGAGAATCTGCAGGCGCGCGTAGTGGCGCTGATTCCAGGCCGACTTATAGAATCCCGCGTTGGCCGCTTCTTTGCGCATCTCCTTCGTCGGCGGCTGCATCGTGAGGAGGACGCCGATGGCAGCTTTCTCCCGCTCGATCACGCCGCGCAGATCGCGAACGTGGGCGGCCGTTACGTGGCCGGCCTTGACGGAGAGGATAATGGACTGCGTCTTGTCGGTCGATCCGTCATGGAAGTAGATCCGGCCGTCAATACCCTTGTCGGCGCCCTTCTTCTGTTCGACGGGCCGAGCGGCGACGAGCCCGAGCGCCCACCACTGGAACTGATACGGATCATCGTGTGCAAGCTGCGCTGCGTCGGGTAGCGAGACAGGCTCGCCGATGACCTCGAAC
Source organism: uncultured Vicinamibacterales bacterium (assembly GCA_964358795.1). Lineage (GTDB taxonomy): Bacteria > Acidobacteriota > Vicinamibacteria > Vicinamibacterales > JAKQTR01 > CAYHRK01. The sequence goes on along the minus strand of CAYHRK010000024.1, from coordinate 25,730 downwards.
GTTGCGGCTGAACCAAAGGTGTCGGCGAGGCGATACCGGATCAGGCTTATCGCGAGGCTCGTAATGTCGATCCCAATCCAGTGACGGTTGAGTTTCTGGGCCGCGGCGATGGTCGTGCCACACCCGCAGAAGGGGTCGAGCACGGTGTCGCCTTCGTTGCTGCTGGCATTGATGATGCGTTCCAGCAGCGTTCTGGGTTTCTGCGTTGGGTAGCCGAGCCGTTCGGCGGCCAGATTGTGGAGGGGCCGCAGGTCCGTCCAGACATCTTGAAGCGGAACGCCCGGCAAGTCCTCAGGGTACTGTTTCAATCGGGGCATCCCACCCACCTTGGCGGGCCAGTGTATCCTGCCCGCTGCGTCAAGTTCGTCCAGCCGAGCCGGAGGAACCCCCCAATGTCTCCCTTTGGCTGTGACATCAATGCCGCGCCACGATAAGCCTGTCTCGCCGTGACGGATGCCAGCCCCGGTCAAGTCGCACCGTTTCCAGCGTCGGCCGTCCGCGTCGATCTGGTCGAAAAACGTCTCGAGATATTCCGCGTCGTATGGCTCGTATTGGTTGTTCCAGCAGCAGTCGGCTGTTTTGGAGTAGTAGAGCAGCACGTCGTGCACGGGGCCGTACCGCTTCGCGCTGCTGTGGGCGCTGGTGCGTTTCCAGATCGCCTCGTTCTGAAAGAACTGTGGTCCAAAGACCGCATCCATCAGCATCTTGAGGTAGTGACTCGCGGTCGGGTCGCAGTGGAGGTAGATCGATCCCGTCGGCTTCAGGATGCGGCGCAGTTCGACTAGGCGCGGGGCCATCATCGCGAGGTAGGCCATCATGTCGGAGTCGCCCAGAAACGTCCGGAATGCCTGCATGGCCTCGGACACCTTGCCGCCCGCTTCGATCACCTCCTGGCATGCCCGCGCCGCCGACTGGTCCCACTTCCAGGTATCCTCGAACGCCTTGATCTGCGACGCAGCCTGGGTGCCGTCGCGTTCGGCAAAGAGCACGTTGTAACTGGCATTCGAGTTGAACGGGGGATCAAGGTAGACGAGATCCACGCTCTCGGCTTCAATGTGACGGCGAAGCACGTCCAGGTTGTCGCCGTAGTAGAGCTGGTTCATGACCGCCCGATTGTAGCTCAGGCGCGGTCGAGCAAAGCCACGATTTCGGCGATTGTCCAAACGTGATCCGAGACCCCGGCTTCCATCGCGGGCGTGTTCGAAGTCCGCCCCAAACAGATCTGTGACGGACGACGGGGACGCGACACCAGTCTGGTAGGATAGCGCAGCGAGAGGTGTTGATGGGTGCGACGCTCGTAGCGGAACGATTGGTGAAGTCCTTCGGCACGGTGGCCGCCGTGCAGCACGTGAGCGTGCAGGTGGCGGCCGGCGAAGTCGTGGGCCTGCTGGGCCCGAACGGCGCCGGCAAGACGACCACGTTGCGCATGCTGGCCGGCATCCTGACGCCCGACGGCGGCCGAGTGTTTGTGGGCGGCAGCGACATCCACATCGATCCCCTCTCCGCCAAACGGCGCCTGGGTTTCCTGTCGGGCGACACACAGCTGTATCAGCGTCTCTCGACCGTCGAAGTGCTGCGCTACTTCGGACGCCTCTACCGCGTGCCCGCCGAGACGCTCGAAGCGCGCATCGTGCAACTGGTCGACGAGTTGGACATGCACGAGTTTGCGACTCGCCCGTGCGGGACGTTGTCGAGCGGCCAGCGCCAGCGCGCCAATATCGCGCGGGCCTTCCTGCACGAGCCGGACCTGCTGATTCTCGACGAGCCCACCGTGGCGCTCGACGTCGTGTCGGGCCAGTTCATCGTCGAATCGATCCGGCGCCAGCGCGCGCTCGGGCGCGCCATCTTGTTTTCGACGCACATCATGAGCGAAGCCGAGTATCTGTGCGATCGGATTCTGCTGCTGCACCAGGGTCGCATCATTGATGAGGGTTCCCTCGACGCGCTGCTGGAACGGTCAGGGTGCCGCAACCTGACCGATGCGTTCCTGTACCACGCCGGACGAGAGGCGAGCGCGTCATGAGACTCGACCTGGTTCTCATCATCGTCCGCAAAGAGCTGACCGAGACGCTGCGGGACCGCCGCACCCTGATGATGATGATCATCCTGCCCGTGCTGCTGTATCCGCTCATCATGATCGGCTTTGGGAAACTGCAGGAATCCCAGCGGGAAGCAACCGAAGGCCGCGCGTCGAGCGTGGCGGTGTGGGGCGTGATCCCGCCGGGCTTGGTCGAGACGCTGACGGCCGACGGCAAGATGAAGGTCAAGGCCTGGGCAGAATCTCCCGACGCGATCAGGCGGGGCCTCGAGTCCGGCACGCTGACCCGGCCCGCCGCGCCTGCTGACACACCGCCCACGAGCGGCTCCGGCCCGTCGCGCCCGTCGGTGGCCAAGCCGCCACCGGTTCGTGAGCCTGACACGCCGGTGACGGTGGCTGCACGCGCCGCTATTGTCGATCGGCGGGTGGATGCGGTGCTGGTGATGTGGCCAGACGTAACGCCGGCGCTGTCGGAGGCGCGAGTGGGCAGCGTGTCGATCTATTTCGACTCGGTTCGCGAGGATTCGCTGGAGGCGCGGCGCCGGCTGTCCGAACGGCTCAACGAATTCCGGATGGCCCTGGTGCAGCGCCGGGAGCGCGAACGGGGCCTGTCGCCGGGTTTCTCGGTGGGCCTTGATGTGCGGCCCACCAACGTGGCGCCAGGGAGCCGCCAGAGCGGGCAGATTCTGGGCATGATTCTGCCGTTCCTGTTGATCAGCATGTCGCTGCTCGGCGGCTTCTACCCGGCCATCGACCTGACGGCCGGAGAAAAAGAGCGCGGCACGATGCAGACGCTGCTGTGCGCGCCGCTTCGGCCCATTGAGATCATTACCGGCAAGTTTCTGGCCGTGTGGACGATCAGCCTCATGGCTGCGGCGGCCAACGTGCTGTCGCTCGGCGCCACGATGATGCGGATCCTGCCCGGCGAGCAGATTAGCGTGGCGCCGTCCACGTTCGTGCTGGCCTTCGTGATGTTGCTGCCAGTGACGTTCTTCATCACCGCCATCTTCCTGGCGCTGGCGTGCTTTGCGAAAGACTTCAAGGACGGACAGAACTTCCTGACACCCATCTACATGGTGCTCGCGCTGCCGGCCGGCGTCACCATGCTGCGCGGCATCGAGCTGAATGCCTGGACGGCGTTTGTGCCGGTGGTGAACATCGCCCTGCTGATCAAGGGACTGCTCATCTCGGAGGCACCCCCCGATCTGGTGTTCTTGTCCCTGCTCTCGTCAACCGCCTACGCGGCGCTCGCCGTGTTGCTGGCCGCTCGAGTGTTCGAGCGCGAGCAATTGCTGCTGGGTGGCCGCGAGTCGATTAAGAGCCTGTTTGGGTTTGACCGCACGTCGGTGGCGCTACCAGGCCCGGCCTTCGCGCTGACCGCCTTCGCCCTGGTCCTGGTGCTGACGTTTTACGGCAGCCTGCTGCTGAAGTCGGCCGGCACTGTCGTCACGATCCTGACGACCGAATACGGCTTCTTCCTGGTCCCGACCCTGCTGCTGGTCGTGGTCTTCCGCTTTCCGATGAAGGAAACGTTGGCATTGCGCCGGCCCCCGGTGCGGGGCCTGCTGGCCGCCGTGCTGATTGGGTCTTCGGCCTGGGTTGTGGCCGGCGGCGTGCTCATCAGGCTCTTGCCGCCGCCAGAGTCGCTCGTGAAGGCGCTCGAGAAGCTGCTCCTGCTCGACGGCAAAGCGGCCTCGCTGTGGGTGGTGTGGCTAGCCATCGGGGTGACGCCGGCACTGTGCGAGGAGTTGTTTTTCCGCGGGCTCGTGCTCTCGGGGCTGCGCCGGCTCGGCATGTGGCCGGCGGTTCTGACATGCGCGCTGCTGTTCGGCCTGGCGCACAGCTCGATCTACCGGCTGATGCCCACGATGTTCATCGGCCTGCTGCTCAGCTGGCTGGTCTGGCGCACCGGCTCAATCTGGACGAGCATCATCGCCCACACCATCAACAACGGGATTGCCGCCACGCTGGTCTATCGAAAGGAAGTGGCAGAGCTGATCGGCGCCGGCACCGACGCGTTCCTGAGCTGGCCGCTGACCCTGGCGGGCACCGCCGTGCTCGTGGCTGGCCTCTTTCTGCTTCGCTCAGTCAAGCCGAACTACAAGTCGATGTCGAGCACGATCTTGCCGAACTGGTCGGCCTGATCCATGCGGCGGTGTGATTCGGCGGCTTGCGCCAGCGGGAACACCTGATCCACCACGGGCTTCAGACCGCATTCAAACAGCTTCACCATCTCCGCGAATTCCCGAGGCGTGCCCATGGTGCTCCCCAGAATGGAGATCTGTTTCCAGAAGATGCGGCGCACCTCCACCGTGGACGGCGAACCGGTCGTGGCCCCGAACGTGACGATGCGGCCGCCGGGTTTCACGATCTCGACGAGCGATGGGAACGCGTCGCGGCCCGCGCTGTCGACGATCACATCTGGTCCGCCACCGCACAAGGCCTGGGCCGTCTTCGCCCAGTTGTCGGCCTTGTAGTTCACCCCCGCGACCGCGCCGTGTTCGCCTGCTCGGGTCAGTTTGGCGTCCGAGCCGGACGTTACAACGACGCGCGCACCCGCGTGGACAGCGAACAGAAGAGCAAAGGTCGCCACTCCACCGCCGATACCGGTGACCAGTACTGTTTCGCCGGCCTTCACCTGCGCGCGCGTAAAGAGCGCCCGATATGCGGTGAGGCCTCCGAGCGGGATGGCAGCGGCTTCAATCCAGGTGAGCGCTTCTGGCTTGTGAAACAGATTGACCGCCGGTACTTTCACGTATTCCGCATACGTACCCGCGTCGGGCAGGCCGAGGATGCGATAATTCGGCCCCTGCACCCTGTCGTCAGTGCCCCAGTCGAGGCTGGGATTGATGACCACCGGCCTGTCGATCCACGTGCGATTGACGCCCTCGCCAACCGCGGCCACTTCGCCCGCGCCATCGGAGCCCAACACGATGGGCAGCGTGATGCCGGCGTAGAGACCATGGCGGATCCACGCGTCCCGATGATTCAGCGCTGAGGCGCGTAAACGGACGATGGCCTCACCGGGACCCGGTGTGAGGTCGTCCACCTGCTCCAGGCGCAGTTGTTCCGGGCCGCCCAACTCGCGAAGCACGATCGCTTTCATGAAATCTCCTCGTCGTCCTGCATCACACGAACGCGCGACAGCATACTGGGGTGTGCGGCGTGATTCAAGGACGCGCCAGGTCCGACCCCGTACGGCTTCACGCCGCTCATCATGGCCGCCGGATACGGCCGCACCGACATTGTGGCGTCGGGCGCCCGGCGGCTGCTCCCATTGATTCACTCCTACCAAGCGAAGTACTTTAGACATCGCTCTTCTCCCCGGGTCGGCCCGGCCCTCGAGAGGAAGGACTGTACTTCATGACTCCACGTCCCAACGCCAAGCCCGAGACCCTGCGCACCCTGCCAGATGACGACGTCAGGGCGGTCCTGTGGAGGTTTGCCGATCGATTCGAGCTGCAGATGCTGGTGCAGTCGGCGCGGGCGGTCGCCCGCGGACCCGTGGCGCGGCTGGTGGCGCAAGGCGGCCGGCACTCGCACGAGTGGACGCCGGAAAAGGCCGAGTTGCTGAAGGCGTTCGATGCCGCCGGGCTCAGCTCGGTGGGTCTGGACCCCTCGCATGGCGGCTTCATCGAAGGGCCGAAGAACCTGGCGCTGGCACTGGCGGCCTTCGAGCTGGCCTGGGTGGACGCCGGTGCCGCCACCTCGAATCTCGCGAACTTTCTCGCGCTGGCCCCGATCCACGAACGCGGTACTGACGAGCAGCGCGCCTTCTACATGCGGGCCGCCTCTGCGCCAGCGCCCGGCGAGGATCGCGAGCCGTGGCGCGGCGCCTTCGCATTGACCGAGCCGATTCCGTACGTCGGCGTTGAAACCGGGTTGCTTGGCGGCAAGCTTCGCGTCGCGGTCTGGGAGGACGGGAAAGAGCCGATGCTGCAGGTCGACAAGCGCGGCCGGTTCATTACGGGGATGGGCTTTGCGGACTTCGTCACGGCCGCCGTCGACTCGGCTGACGATCGAATCAAGGGCAGCTGCATGGTCGTGCTCGAGAAGACCGATCCGGGTATCTTCGATCGGGGAACTCCGGCCCGCAAGCTGGTGCACCAGCTGTCGTCCACACGCGACCCGGTGTTCAGCCTGCGTGTTCCGGCCAGTCGCATTATCGGCGGCTACACGATCACGAACGGCCAGATCGTGCCGAACTTCTCGCACGGCGAGGTAATCGAAGCGGTGTTTCGCCGCACCCGCGTCACCGTGGGGTTGATGACGGCCGCCAAGTTGTTGTCGGCGATCGAGCCGGTCATCCGATATCACCGCGGCCGGTTCCGTGGTGGCGAGGACATCGCCCCCGGTTCGCCGCGCTACGAGCTGGGCCTGCAGCAGAAGGAAGACGTGCTGCACCGACTGGTGGACGTCTGGGCGACGGGCGAGGCGGCGGCGTCACTCGGCTTTGAGGCCGCGCGCGTGTTCGACGAACTCGACCCGCTCGAGCGCCAAAAGGATGCGTACTTCGCCCAAGCCGGCATTGGGCGAGGCCGCGCGCAGACGAAGGCGCTTGGGACCATCTCGAAAGATGCCATCGAGTATCTGGCCGAGTCGAACAAGCCCGTCCACAAGCGCAACATCGAGCGATACGAAGCCTTGAACGCCAATCCGATGATTCGTTTCGTGTTGCTCGATTCGGTGGCCAACGTGATCTGCCCGGCGGTGAAGCTATGGAACACGGGCCACGGCGCCAACGTGATGCGCGAGGCGGTCAGCCTGATGGGCGGCTACGGCATTACGGAGGACTGTCCGGGTTTCCTCGGCTACAAGTGGATGGACGCGCAGTTGGAGGCCACCTACGAAGGCCCTGAAGCCGTCCAGCGCCGGCAGCTGTCGACCACGATGATCAACGAACTGTTTCTGGCGCAATTCAGACAGTGGATCGGCCAGATGCGTGGCATCGCGTCCGATCAGGCCGGCACCGGGGCCTGCACGCTGGCCACGGCGATGCAGATGTGGATGTGGACGCTGCAGTATCTCCAGAAAGCCACCGATGCGGACGGACAGAAGCTGTACAACAGCTCGCGCCAGGGCGTCAGCTTCCCCCTGGCCGACGCGTTGTCGTGGATGCTGGCCGCCCGCCAGCAGATCCTGGATGTGCTCGAGCTTCGAGCCCGAGGGACGGCACATCCGGTGGTGGCCGAGCAACTGCCGTCGCTGGTGTCCTTCCTGATGGACCTGTGCCACGTGCAGACCACGCGGGCTGCCGGTGAGGTGGGACGAATCTGCGCCGAGTTGATCTTTGGTTATCGCCGTCACCCGGCCTGGGACACACAAGGGCAGACCTCCTGCTTTGTGGCCAGCGAACTGGACGAGCTGGAAGAGGTCATCCCCGGCATCACCGCGACGGCGCGTTTCTACAGCGACGTACTCGAAGTGGATGGTTCGCACCCGGCGAAGGC
>CAYHRK010000024.1:0-18142 GCA_964358795.1 uncultured Vicinamibacterales bacterium | reverse complement strand
TGATGGACGAAACGCCAACTCGGCAGACGATGGAGGTCGATGTCGTCTGCGTGGGGTTTGGCCCCGCAGCGGCGGGGTTTCTGACCACGCTTGGGCGCAGCCTGGTCCGCCAGGACGGCACGCCGGCCATCGAGAGCCGCGTGGCGCCGGGCATGCCGCTGCAGGTCATCTGTTTCGAGCGCGCCGATGACATCGGCACCGGCGTGTCTGGGGTGGTGACGCGCGCACGGGCCATTCGCGAGACGTTTCCTAATCTCGATCCCGCCGAGATTCCGATGGCGGCTCCCGTGCACCAGGAGCACGTGGCGTATCTGCTGGATCCGGTTGGCGCCAGCCGCCGATCGGTCACCCTGCAACTGGCCGATCGTCTGATTCGCGGACTGGGGCGAATCCTGCCGTATCAGTTACACGCCCTCGAGCTGCCAGTCATCCCCGATTTCCTGCGCAAGGACGGAGGTGTGATCCTCTCGCTCGGCCAGTTCATGCAATGGGTGGGTGGGCAGGTGATGGGGTCGGCTGTGGTGCAGGTGTGGCCAGGCACGCCGGTGGCGCAGGCCCTGGTCGAGAACGACACGGTGGCCGGAGTCAGGCTCGTGGACCAGGGCACGAATCGGCAGGGCCATCCCGAGGTCGGTTTCATGCCCGGCATGGACGTGCGCGCGGCGTTGACGGTAGTAGCCGATGGCCCCGTCGGCCCCGTCGGGCGTCAACTCGACGAGCGTTTCGGCATGCCACCCGGTCACCACGTGCGCGACTGGGCCGTCGGCATGAAGATGGTGGTGGATCTTCGCGAGGGCTCCGGCCTCGAGCCGGGCACGGTGATCCACACGTTCGGGTACCCCGAGCCCGAGATCTTCGGTTTCCTCTACGTCAACGATGCACGCACGGCATCGGTGGGTGTCTTCATCCCATCGTGGTTCGACAGCCCGGTGCGCACCTCCTATCGGTACCTCCAGCACTGGATGCTCCATCCGTACCTGTGGCGCCACCTGAACGGCGGCCGGCTTCGGTCCTGGGGGGCCAAGTCGCTGCAGGAATCCGGCAAACGGGGCGAGCCCTACCTGGCCGGCAACGGCTACGTGCGCATCGGCGAGGGGTCTGGCAGTACGAATGTGCTGACCGGCTCGGGCGTCGACGAGGCGTGGAAAACCGGATCGCTGCTCGCCAGCGCCGTGGTGGACGTGCTGAACCAAGGCAAGCCGTTCACGCGCGAGCATTTGGAAGCCACCTATGTGAAACGGCGTCGCGAAAGCTGGGTCGAAACCGAAGGCCACATCGCCGAGCGTGCGCGCGACGGGTTTCACCACGGCGTGGTGTCGGGACTGGTCGGCATGGCGCTGGCGGGACTGACCCGCGGCCATGTGTTTCTGCCGGTCGAACCCAGACGTCCGCACGAGCGGATCCGCTCGCTCAATAAGTATTTCGCAGACCGCATCCCGACCGAGGAGATCGAGCGCATCCGGATCGAGTGCGCCGCCTCGGGCCAGCCGCTCCACGACGCGCTGCTCGACCGCGCGGGCTGGCCGGCCATCCCGTACGACGGCTCACTGCTGATGTCGCACCAGGACGCGCTGTTGATGGGGGGCAAGGTGCAGGCGCCGGCTGGCTATGCCGACCATGTGATGTTTCACGATCCGGCGCTCTGCCGCCAGTGCCAGGCCCGGCTGTGCATCGAGATCTGTTCAGGTCAGGCGCTGATGCCCGGCACCGATGGGGTGCCGGCATTCGATCGCGAAAAGTGTATTCACTGCGGAGCCTGCCAATGGAGTTGCTCGCAACCGCGGCCGGACCAGCCCGATCGGATGAACCTGGAGTTCAACGCCGGGGCGGGGGGACTGCACTCCACGGAAAACTAGGAGCTGGGGGCAGGGGAGGAGTCGATTGGTGAATCAGGGCTTTCACATTGTTGTCTGCGGGAGCGTCGCACCAGATCCGCTGCAGACACTCGAGCCATTGATGGGACCGTCGGGGCCCGGACTGAAAAACGAGATGCTGCTGCCCGCTGTGCTGGATCCATGGGCCGCGCATGCGTTGTACGAAGCGGCCAGCCTGGCCAAGACGGCTGCCGGCAGCAAGGTGTGGCTGGTCAGTCTGGGGCCGAAAGCCAAGCTGCAGCAGGTGATGATGACTATGGCTCAGAAGGCGCCCTTCGAGTTGGTGGCGCTCGATGGTCCAGCCAGCGGGTTTGCCGACGCGCACGGGACGGCCGCCGTGCTTGCCGAGGCGATCGAGGGCATTGCCGGTCTCGATCGCGCACGCCTGCTGGTGTTCGGCGGATGGGAATCGGCCACGCGCTGCGCCGGCGCCACCATGCAACTAGTGGGTGAGCGGTTGGGCCTGGTCGATCAGTTCCAGGGCGTCGACCGGCTCACGATACAGCCCGATGGGTCGATGCGGCTCGTCGAACGGATCGACGGCGGGCGCCACCAGGTGTCGGTGTGCGCCGGACCACCAGCCGTGATTGGCTGGGCCACCGGGTACCTGCACGAGCCCCCGAATAATCCGCAGGTGGGTATGGCCAATATGCGCACCATCATGCCGGCGCTCCAGAAGGCCAAGGCCACCCCGATTGAGCCAAGTGGACTGACCTTCGCGCGCGTCGAGCTGCCGACACAGGTGCGCGAGACACGTGTGGTGAAGGATCAGTCGCCCGATGAGATTGCGCGCGAAATCGTCGCATGGGTGCAGGGGGCATGATGGAGACCATCCTCGTGCTCGTGCACAACGACAGCGATGGCGCCCTCCCCAAGTCCGCGTGTGAGGCGATCGGGGCCGGAGCCCGGCTGGCGGCCGACGCCGGCATTTCGGGATTCAGCGTGGGCGTAATCGGCTGCGGCGTACAGCCGTCGCTTGACGCACTGGCGCTGTGTGGCGCCACGCGGTTTCTGGCCGTCGATCATGCTGAGCTTGGTCAATCGCGCTACGCGACCGACGCGGCTGCGGCCGAGGCTATGGCGCGGGCGGCAGGAGCGTCAATCGTCCTTGCGCCGATGACGTCGCGCTGGGCGCGGGTGCTGCCCGGTGTGACGCACCGGCTCGGCGGGCGTGTCGACACGCATGCGACCGGGCTGGCCGTGGCGGATGGCGAGATCGGCGTGACGCGCTGGTTCTATCGGCAGCGGATGGAGGCCACACTCAATCGCACCGAGCGTCCCTGGGTGATCCTGCTCGATCAGGGCGCCTGTCCCACGTGGAGTGGCGCGGCGGGTCGTGTGACGGCCGAGCAGGTCGTGGTGGAATTCCCCGGGGCGCTGATGCGCACGACGGTGACAGGCATCGAGGCGCCGCCCGCCGAACAGCAGACCATCAGACCGGACGCCGATCTGCTGTTCGTGACTGGCGCGGGCTGGACCAAAAAACAGTCGGACGGCCAGGTGCACGTCGCCCAGGCCGAGCAGATCATCCTGGATTTCCTCAAGCGCAGCCGGGCGTCGCTTGGCAGCAGCAAGTCGCTCGTGGATCTGAGCGGCGAAGGACAGGCCGTGTTGCCGTTCATGACCCACCTGAATCAGGTCGGCCAGACCGGATCAACGCCTCGCCACCCCAAAGGGCTGGCGACCTGCTGCCACGGCGAAGAGCCGCACGTGGTGGGCTGGCGCTTCATCACCGAACGTCGCGCCGTGAATCTCGACCCGAATTGTGGGTGGGCGCGCGGGAAAGCCGATGTCCTGTACGTGGCCGATGCGTTTGCGGTGATGACGAAGGTCAACGAGTTACTGCTGGCGACCACGCCTCCCGGTTCGGCCAGGACCCCATTCTGATGTCCTATTCCTATGCGGTCATCGGGGCGGGGCGCCAGGGTGTGGCGGCCGCGTTCGATCTTGCCACGTGGGGTGATGCCTCGCGTGTGCTGTTTGTAGACGCCCGCGAAGAGGCGGCTCACGCGGCTGCCGCCACCGTGAATCGCCTGGTCGGTCGAAAGGTCGCAGACGCCGTGCGCGGCGATGCGGACGATCTGCACGGCCTGCGTCCCCTGCTCGCCGGGACGAACGCCATTCTCAGCGCCGCCCACTACAACGTGAACCTGGGTCTGACCGGCCTGGCGGTGTCGATCGGCGCGCACATGTGCGATCTGGGCGGCCACACCGGCGTGGTGCGCGACCAGCACCGCCTGCACGACGCGGCGGCGCGTGCAGGTGTGGTGGTGGTGCCCGATTGCGGCATGGGGCCGGGTCTCAACTTGTCGATGGCCGCCTACGTGATGGGCAAGCTCGATGTGGCGCGCGAGGTGCTGATCTGGGACGGTGGCCTGCCGCAGCGGCCCGAACCGCCATGGAACTTCGTCTCCACGTTTGCCATGAGCGGCCTTACCAACGAGTACGACGGCTGCGCGTACTTTCTGCGCCACGGTCACGTCGTGGAAGTACCGTGCTTCGCCGACCTCGAGGAACTGGAGTTCGCGGCGCCGATCGGGCGGCTCGAAGCCTTTGTCACGTCCGGAGGCCTGTCGACGGCGCCCTGGACGTGGCAGGACACGCTCGATCGCCTGGAGAACAAGACGTTGCGGTATCCGGGCCACTGCGCCCGCTTTGCCGCCTACCGGGATTTGGGATTGCTGGATTCCAATCCAGTCGCGATCGGCGACACGTCGGTCGTGCCACGTGATCTGTTCCACGCGCTGCTCGAGCCGCGCATCGGGGCCGGCAGTGGCATCGCGCGTGACGTGTGCGTGATGCGCGTGGCAGGCATCGGCACTCGTGATGGCCGCACCGTCGAAGCCACCATAGAACTGGTCGATCGTTTCGATGAGCCGACAGGTTTTTCTGCCATGCAACGCTTGACAGGTTGGCATGCCGCCATCGTGCTCGAAATGGCCGTCAGAGGCGCACTTCCGCCTGGCGTCCGTTCCGTCGAAAGCGTGCCGGGATCGTTGGTGGTCGACGAGGGACGCCGCCGCGGATGGGCCTTCTCAGAGAGTTTGCGGTCAATCAACAGAACTTCTTGACAATAGGACGGTTACGAGCCAGACTGGCACCCATACGCGGCACTGTAGTCCCTGGCAGCGCGGCGCGTGTGCCACATGATCCGGGGTGTCGCCGCACATAATTGTCGCAGAAGTGATACAGTGCAGGAGCGACGATGTCGGGGACGCTCTGGAACCGCTTGAGTTGCTTGTTGACGGGCCACGATTACACCGTGCGTCACGACTCGGGCAAGATCTTCCTGCGCTGCGATGGATGTGGCCACCGCTCTGAAGGCTGGTCGCTCGGTCCGTCCCGCGAGCAGCACCACCACGTGCAGGATCGTGCACGCGCCATCCGCCTGGACGCCTCCTCTAAATCCAATCGCGCCGCCGCGCGATGACCGATCCCTTCCTGAACTCCTAATAAATTAGTTGACAGGGACCAGACCCGGGCGTAGAGTTGAGTCGACTCCGAATTGATGAGGAGTCGCCGGCTTCGGACGGGAGCGCATGGTGGGACGCAAACGATCGGTCACGCTGACGGACGGCGAACTCAGGCTCATGCGAGTCTTGTGGCAACTGGGGCCGTCCACGGTAGCCGCCGTGGTCGACGTGTTGGCAACCGGCGCGAGGGCGCCGGCCTACAACTCGGTCCTCACGCTCATGCGCATCCTCGAGAACAAGGGCTACGTCCGGCATCGCAAGGAGGGCCGGGCCTTTGTCTTCGCCCCGCTCGTCGATCAGTCGCACGCCCGCCGCAGCGCCGTCCGGCACATGCTCGACCGGTTGTTCGACAACTCCCCGGGATCGCTCGTGCTCAGCCTGCTGGAACACGAGCGTGTGGACGAACACGAACTGAAACACCTACGCCAGTTGATTCAGCAGCATCAGGAGAGGTGACGTGGCCTGGGTGCTGACATGGTGCGTGCAGAGCCTGGCGTTGGCGGCGCTGGCCGCCGGCGTGACGCGCCTGCCACTGTTTCGTGCACGCGCGGCCGCCCGCGGCCTGGCCTGGAGCGGGGCGCTGGCGGGCATCGCCGTACTGCCTCTGCTTGCTGCCGCTCGGCTCCTCACCGAGCCGGCCGCACTTGTCGCCGGTCACCTGTCGAGCGCACCGGCGGCGGGTGCCGAATGGTTCGCTCTAGAACTTCCGCCACTGCCGCCATGGCTGCCGATTCTGGCGGCCGCGATCTGGGCTGTTGGTGCGCTGGCGTGGGGGATGCACCTACTGGCGTCGCTCGTTCGCCTTCGCGCGTTGCGGCGTGCCTGCATGGCGGTTGGGCCGGGTGATGACCCGCGATTGCTGCGAATCTCGACGGTGGCCCGCGTGCGGCGTTCGGTCCGCGTGGCCCTGTGCGACGACTTGGATGGTCCCGCGATGCTCGGCTATCTCGATCCCATCATTGCGCTGCCGCGCGCACAAGCCGATCGATTGACGGACGAGGAACTCGACCACGTGCTGCTGCACGAGCTGGCCCACGTGACGCGTCGCGACGACTGGTTCGCGCTGGCCGAGCATGTGGTCATTGCGCTGGCGTGGATCAATCCGGCGGTGCACTGGATCGGCCGGCAGTTGGCCATCTCGCGAGAGATGGCCTGCGACGACTGGGTGGTGGCGCGCACCGCGTCGCCTGTGGCCTACGTCCGCTGTTTGACGAGGGTGGCCGAGTTTCGCCGGCGTCAGGGCGACACGCGCCTGGCCGCCGCAGCCACCGGATCCAGCAGTGCGCTTGGACGCCGCGTCCTACGGATGCTCTCGGACGAGTACCGCCCCAGCACCGACCTTTCGCCGACGGTGGCGCTGGTGGCGCCCCTGGCGGTTGGTCTGCTCGCCATCGTCGTGCTCCAGATGACGCCCGTGTTGGTGGAGGCTACGCCGGATCGGCTCGTCGCTCGGGCGACGTCAGCGCCGGCACTCGGCAGGACTGAGGCCGGGAACATGGCCGCGATTGGCGTGGCTCCTTCCGGCGTCGGCAGTGCACTGCGCCAGAAGCGAACCCTGAAGTCCACCAGGTCCGGGCCGGCGGCACGCCCGGTCAACACCGCCCCGACGAGGGTGAGCGCGACACGCGAGGTCGCGAGCGGGAACGAGGGTCCGATTTCTGACCCGCAATGGGGCCCCTTGACGGATAATACGGATCAGGATTCAACAACGGTGCCTGCGACTCTGGTTCCATTGATGGCCTCTGCCATTCAGGGACTCGCTGCGCCGGCTGTCACCGTCGCCAGTCCACCGGCGATGTCCGAATCGTTGCCACCGTCGGGGGCGTCGATCTGGAGCCGTGCGGCCGCTGCGGGCGTGGCGGTGGGTGAGGGCATGGCCAATGCGAGCCGCGCCAGCGGTTCGTGGTTCAAGCGGATAGGGTCTTCGGTATCGCGGCCGTTCGCCCGGTAAGGACCCGGACGGGAATAAGTGCGTCATCGTGGGCGTCGAGGCGCCCGCCCGGCAAGGCGCGAGGAGCGCACATACCGGGTGTATGTAAGTGACGAGCAACGCAGCCCGGCGGGATGGATCGGCGTCCAAGATGGCATAGTTATTTCCGTCCTGGTCCTTAAGGGGGACGGTTTTCAAGGGGAGGCTGGCGTGCGCGTTTTTCTCGTCAATCCGAGTCATTTGTCGTTTGGCGTGGCGGTTATCACGCCACGATGGCTCTTCGTACTGGCTGCCGCAACGCCGTCGATCTATGGCGACCCCATCCTGGTTGACGAGACGCTAGACCTCATCGACTTCGCCCGCATTCAGCCGGGCGATGTGGTCGGCATCGGCGTGCACACCGGCAACGCGCTGCGCGGGTACGAAGTCGGCAACCAGGCGCGCGCCCGAGGCGCCTACGTGGTGTACGGAGGCATTCACGCCACGCTCTATCCCGACGAGCCGCATGTCAGGGGCGGGGCGCACGCGGTGGTGAAGGGCGATGGCGATCTGGTGTGGCCGCAGGTGGTCGCCGACTGCGTGAAGGGCAATCCGCAGCGCGTGTACGAAGCCGGCCGCCTGCCGGGCGACTCGATGCTGCCGGCGCGGTGGGACCTGATCCAGCGCGATCGCTATATGTGGGCATCGGTGCAGACGGTGCGCGGCTGCCCGAAGCACTGTTCGTTCTGCTCGGTGTGGCGCACTGACGGGCAGGCCCCGCGGCAGCGGACCTCGGACGCCGTCGTGCAGGAGGTCGTGCAACTGCGCCGCCTGGGGTTCAGGTTCATTGCGCTGGCCGACGACAATTTTTATCCGGTCACCAAAACCGATCTGGCCCAGGCCGCCCGGCGCCAGGATCGCACGCGGTTGCTGGAACTCGAGTCCATGCGCGACGAGCGCCTGCTGCTGATGCGGCGCCTGGCCAAACTGCCGAAGGATCTCATCTTCTTTACGCAGATCACGATGGAAGCGGCCGAGGACCACGAGTTTCTCGACGCCATGCGCGAAGCGCGGATCAAGGGCGCCCTGGTGGGTGTGGAGTCGATTACGCCTGAGGGCCTGAAGGACGTCTATAAGGGGTTCAACGCGACCGGCGATGCGCTGGTGGCTCGCTTGCGGACGTTCCGCGCCCACGACATTCACGTGCTGGGATCGTTCATCTTTGGCTTGCCCAGCGATCGCCAGGACACATTTGCGGCCACGGCGGCGCTGGCCAGCAAGGCCGATGTCACCTTCGCGCAGTTCGTGATGTTGACGCCCTATCCCGGCACCATCGACTTCGAGAAATGGGCGAGAACCGCCAGCGAAGCGACCAGGGAAGTGGATGGTGTGCCCTACAGCCAGCACTGGCTGATTCCCCGCAACAAGCGGCCGCAGGTCTACACGCATCACCCGGTGATGTCGCCCGACGAGATCCGCACGTACACGCAGCGCACCTGGGATCAGTTCTACAGCCTGCGTGCCGTGTGGCGCCGGTCCCGTTGCGTGAAAGAGCTTCGCGGCCGGCTGGCCTTCATCCTGGTGTCGAAGCTGTATCGCTCGATGTACGCCAACACCGGCATCACCACCGACAGCGGGCGCGCGGCCCGATCCGTCAAATGGTCGCGGTGGCTCGCGGCGCCACTGCAACGCCTGTTCTCGGCCCAGCCGATGCCCGACCTTGCCATGCCCGAGGTCGAAGCTGAAGCATCGGCCGCCTGATTCGAATTCATGGCCACGACGCGCGGCGCTTCGCCAGTGCCTCGTGGCTGCCATGAAGTCTTAATGAATTAGGAAATAGGGGTCACCATGACCGTCAAGACCTGGACGTTTCTTGGCGTGGCCGCTTTCATCGCCATGTGCGGGGCTGGCCTGACCGCACGAAACTCCGGAGACGGTGCGCGGGCCGCCACGCCAGCCGGAGGGTCCGTTCGGTCGTGCGGAGGGTTTGTCCCCCAATCCGGCGCCAGGGCAGCCGATCAGGGCATGCCTGTGCTGCAGGCGTATCGGTACCGGATGGCCGGCCGCGTGCGTCCGCTGTTGTTCTGGATCAGTCGCGACGAGGTGGGCTCGGGTCGCATCGTGTGGCGGGGAAACGGCTCCGGGGATGTGGCCTACGAGCTGCTGATCGGCACAGACCCCGCGCTGGCGCCCCGCGCCGTGAACCGCTGGGGCTACATTGTGGAGGATGCCCGCCAGGGAGCCACCCGGGTCTTTGGGGTGATCAGCACCGATGATGAAGTGACGCTCGGTGAGGTGCGGCCGGGCCAGCCAACCGAACCCGGCCGCGGTCGGTTCAAGGGCATCGACGCGCGGATTGCGGCCGGGACCAGTTGTTCGACCACCGGTACGGTCGAGACGGAACGCAACCTGACGCTGCATGACGTGGGCGCGATCGTCTCGGAAGTCCGCGGCAAGCTGCTGTACGTGGCACCGAAAGACATGACGATCGCCCCGGACATCCGGCCTGGATTCCTGACGGCCGTCGCCGAGGCCGTGGATGCCACCATCGCGGCACGGCGCGCCGGACCGCCGGCGCTGCGCCGCATGGAGGGCCATGTCATTCCGTATGTCTACGGCCCGCTGATTCACGATCTCTGGTTGACGGACATCGACATGGTGCCGATCGCGCCTGGAGGCGATCGCGCGATGCAGCCGGTTTATGCGATGTTTGAAATCCGGACCCGCAACACCGGCGAACGTTACCGCTTCGAGCTGCAGTTCCCGACCGATGGCGCGTTGAGCGGCGTGCCCACGGTGATCAAATACCAGCCGCGATGGTGGCTGCAGGTCGAGCTGTTTCTCGACACGTCAACGGTCGAGCGCCCGGCCGCTTCTAGACCTTTCTGAACCTGGTGGCGACACGCCTCAGCACGCCCATGACCAGCCATTGGGGCAGATAGCGAGTCAACTGTACGATGGCACGGTTCACGCCGCCAGTCACGTACACCACGTGCCCGGCCATAACGGCGTCGTAGGCCTGGCGCGCCACCGTGCCCGCATCCATCCACATCCACGCCGGCAACTGACTGACCTGCGCACGCATGCCGTTCACGTCGTGAAACTCGCTGTACGTGAAACCCGGGCACAAGGCCGTGACGTGCACGTTGTAGGGCAGACACTCGAGTGCAATCGACTGCGAGAACTTGATGACCAGCGATTTGCTCGACCCGTAGAGGGCGTGGCCGGCCGATGGCGGCACCAGCCCCGCCACCGATGCCACGTTGATGATGCGGCCATACCGGCGCTCGATCATGCCGGGCAGGAAGCGGTGGGTCAGTTCGGCCAGCGCCATCACCATCACCTGCACCAGGTCGCGCTGGTCTTCCCAGGTGGTGTCCGTCAGCTTGCCAGGCACGCCATACCCCGCGTTGTTCACCAGGGCGTCGACGGTGATGGCGGCAGCGGTCACCTCCTGGTAGAGACGAGCCGGTGCAGCAGGGTCGGCCAAATCGGCCGCGATCACGAGTACGCGGCAGCCGTGCTGCGCGCGCAGGTCTTGCGCCACTTCCTGCAGACGATCGGCCCGGCGGGCGGTCAGCACCAGATCGAATCCGTGCGCAGCAAAGACGCCGGCGATGGCCTTGCCAATCCCCGCCGATGCGCCGGTGACCAGTGCCGTTCGCGCCGGTGTCAGCGTGTCCATGGACCACAGTATACGCCGCGGGTCGTGCCGCGATCGCCCGTCAGGCCGTATACTGGAGAGATGATCCAACCGCAATCCGGCCAACCATCAGTCGCCAACCCGCAGCGCCGCAATGTGGCCATCATCGCGCACGTCGATCATGGCAAGACCACGTTGGTCGACGCGCTGCTCTTCCAAAGCGGCACGTTCCGCGCGAATGAGCGGGTGGCCGAGCGCGCGCTCGATAATACCGACCTCGAACGGGAGCGGGGGATCACGATTCTCGCGAAGAACACCGCGGTTCATTATCACGACATTCTCGTCAACATCGTCGACACGCCCGGTCACGCCGATTTCGGCGGGGAAGTGGAGCGCACCCTGTCGATGGTGGATGGCGTGCTCCTGCTGGTCGATGCGTCGGAAGGCCCCTTGCCGCAAACCCGGTACGTGCTGCGCAAGGCGCTCGAGCGCGGCCTGCCGCCCATCGTGGTCATCAACAAGATCGATCGGCAGGACGCACGTCCGCAGGAAGTGCTGAACGAAGTCTACGATCTGTTCATCGACCTGGACGCCACCGAGCAGCAGCTCGACTTCCCGGTCATCTATGCCAATGCCAGGGCCGGTCTGGCGACCTCCGACCTGGCGACACCTGGCACCGACCTGCGGCCGCTGTTTGATGCGATCGTGGCGTACGTGCCGCCGCCGGCAGGCGACGGCGAGGCGCCGCTGCAGTTGTTTGTCGCCAATCTCGACTCGAGCGACTACGTGGGCCGAATCGCGATTGGCCGGGTGTTCAACGGCCGCGTCCGAATCGGCGACATGGTGGCCGTCAGCAAACTGAACGGCGCCCTTCAGATCACGCGCGTGACGAAGCTCTACGCCTTCGACGGGTTGAAGCGCATCGATATCGATCAGGCCTCCGCCGGCGACATCGTGTGCCTGGCCGGCATCGCCGACATCACCATTGGCGAGACCATCACCGATGCCGAGCGGCCCAATCCACTCCCGCCATTGGCAATTGACGAACCCACCGTGTCGATGATCTTCGGCGTGAACACGTCGCCCGTGGCGGGGCGCGACGGGCAGTATGTGACCTCGCGCCAGCTTCGCGACCGGCTGAATCGCGAGTTGCTGGGCAACGTGTCGATTCGCCTCGAGGATACCGATGCGTCCGAGCAGATCAAGGTGATCGGCCGCGGCGAGCTGCAGCTCTCGATCCTGATCGAGATGATGCGGCGCGAGGGTTTCGAGCTGCAGGTGTCGAGACCGGAAATCGTGACGCGACAAGAGCACGGGAAGTTACTCGAGCCGGTCGAGGATCTGACGATCGATGTTCCTGAGGTCTATCAGGGCGTCGTGATTGCCCAGGTCGGCGGCCGGCGGGGAACGATGGTCAGAATGGTGAATCACGGCAGCGGCCGCGTTCGGATGGATTTCGAGATCCCGACGCGGGGGCTGATTGGATTCCGATCGCAGTTCATGACGGACACTCGCGGTACGGGAATCATGAATCACCTGTTCCACGGTTGGCGGCCCTGGTACGGTCCGATCCCCGCACGGCAGACGGGCGGGTTGGTGGCCGATCGCTCGGGCGTGGCGACCGCGTACGCCATCTACAACCTGCAGCAACGCGGCGAGATCTTCGTGGAGCCGACCACCCAGGTCTACGAGGGCATGGTGATCGGCGAGAACGCCCGCGCCAGCGATATGGACGTCAACGTCACCAAGGAAAAGAAGCAGACCAACATGCGGGCCTCAACCGCCGATGAAGCCATTCGGCTGGTGCCGCCGCGTATACTCGGTCTCGAACAGGCCATCGAGTTCATCAACGACGATGAACTGGTGGAAGTGACGCCGAAGTCGATCCGCGTACGAAAACGGATTCTGGCCGCGAACATGCGGCCGAAACACAAAGACTAGGCCGCCTTCGCCGGCGGCTTCGGCGCCCCGCGGGGGTCGGGTCAGATGGCGGGGACCATCCACGGGACAAGGTAGGCCTGGGCCAGCACGATCAAGCCCATGATGGCCGCCAGCACGAGGCTGTGCCAGAACACCGAGCGCAGCAGCGAGCCTTCCTGGCCTTGCTGGTTGGTGGCCGCCGAGGCCACAACGATGGTCTGCGCCGCGATCATTTTGCCCATCACGCCCCCCGTGCTGTTGGCCGCGGTGATGAGCACCGGGTTCAGGTGCAACTGCTCGGCCGTGATCTTCTGAAGGCTGCCAAACAGCACATTCGAGCTGGTATCCGATCCGGTCAGCGCCACGCCCAGCCAACCCAACATCGCGGCGAAAAACGGGTAGAGCCATCCGGTTCTGGTGAAAGCCAGGCCAATGGTGGCATCCGTGCCGCCATAGCGTGTGACCTGGCCCAGCGCCAGCATCATGGCAATGGTGACCAGAGGCCGCCTCATCTGACGCCACGTGTCGCGTGCCACGGTCGCGACCAGGCGTGGACGCATCCCTAGCACCAGTGCCGTGGCCAGCGCCGTGAACAGGATGCCGGTTCCGGTGGCCGACAGCCAGTTGACGCTGAAGGTGGCCGCTTCGGCGCGCGCATTCCGATACTCAGATTCGTCGATCCGTGCGCGGTCGACCGGTTGCGTCACCACTGGATAGTCCCTGAACGCCCGCCGGTGCAGTGCGGGCACATCAAACCTCGGCGCCAGCCACGACGAAGGCGGCGGCGTGGTGCCGGTGGCGAGGTAGCGTGTCAGTCCTGCCGGTCCGCTGGTGAGCAGCGTCTTCACCGGGATGGCTCCCCAGAGCGTCACGAACACGCTCAACAGGATCCACGGTAGCCACGCTCGCAGTACGACGCGCGGCCGCAGTCCGCCGCCCTGGTCTGCTCCCGGCGGCTGCGGGGCGCGCGTGCCGATCTTCTGGTCGGCGGGACGCCACCACACGCAGAGCAGCCCGATGCACAAGAGCGACGTCAGTCCGCCTGCAATGTCCACCAGCTCTGGCCCGACGTGATTGCTCCAGAAGTACTGGACGATGCCAAACGAACCGCCGCAGACGAGTACGGCGGGCCACACGCCGCGCAAGCCGCGCCATCCGCTCATCACCACCACCAGCCACGCCGGGATCAGCACCGACACGAACGGCAGCTGCCGGCCGGCCATGGCGCCCAGCGTGAACGCGGGCAGTCCGGTGACCGCGGCTAGCGTCAGGATTGGTGTGCCGATGGCGCCAAACGCCACAGGCGCGGTGTTGGCAATCAGCGACAGCGACGCCGCCTGGCGTGGCGCGAAGCCCAGGCCCATCAAGAGCGCGGCCGAAATGGCGACCGGCGTGCCGAATCCCGACGCGCCCTCGATGAACGCCCCGAACGAGAAGGCGATCAACAAAGCCTGGATTCGCCTGTCGGACGACAGATGCGCGACCGACTGCTTCACGACGTCGAACGTGCCGGATCGGACCGACAGGTTGTAGAGGAAAATCGCGCAGAGCACGATCCAGCCAATGGGGAATAGCCCATAGGCCGCGCCGTACACCGCGGTAGCCACTGCCGCGGACACCGGCATGCCGAAACACCCGACCGACACCGCCAGCGCGGATGCCAGTCCCAGCAGCGCAGCCCGATGGGCCGGCCACCGCAGCACACCCAGCGTGAGGAGCAACAGTCCGGTGGGCAGCGCCGCCGCCAGCGTGCTGAGCCAGGCATGGCCGAACGGGTCGTAGACCTGGATCCAGGGCATGTGGGCTCCGTGGGTATGGTCAGGCCGGGGCGATGGAACGCGCTCGACTAGTTTGGCGCCGGGCGCAGTATAGTCCACGATCGGGGATCTGGGCGGGAAGGCCCTTTCTGCGGGCTGCCGGGTTCCAGATATTTGTTCATCCTGACCAACCTACCGGCCGCCGAAGGCGTCTAATACCCCGATCGTCTCATTTGCGTTTATCCTTCCTGAAATGGGGTTCCTCATGCGGAAACGGTGTGCTGCAGTCGCGATGGGTCTGCTGCTGTGCGTGTCGGTGGCTGGTGTGGAGGCACAGACGCCGCCGCCTTCGGTGGCTCGCATCAAGGTCTTCATCGACTGCAAGATGCACTGGGGCTGCGATTTCGAGTATTTTCGGACCAATCTGACGTTTGTGGACCACGTGCGCGACCGCGAGGTGGCCGATGTGCACGTCCTCATCACGGGTCAGGGAACCGGCGCTGGTGGGAGCCAAGCCACGCTGGCGTTTCTCGGGAGGGAAGGCTTCAAGGGCGTGGACGACACCCTCACCTATACGTCAGCCCCCAACGAGGCCAGCGACGTGACCCGCAAGGGCCTCGTGCAGCGCATCACTATCGGCCTGATGCGCTATGTCGGGCATTCCGATGCGGCTGGCGCGGTGCAGATTTCGACGGCGACGGCTATCGCACAGCAAGCCCAGGCCCCGACGCACGATCCCTGGAACTTCTGGGTGATGCGCCTGCGTGTGAACGGCAGCATGAGCGGCGAGAGTTCGTCGAAGAACAGCTCGTTTTCCGGAGGGGCCACGGCGAATCGCGTCACCTCAGCCTGGAAAATCAACCTGTCCACCAGCGCTTCGTACCGCCAGAGCCAGTACGACCTGGGCGACGGGGATTGGTACAAGAGCATCACCCGGGATTCGAGCGTCAGCGGTCTCGCCGTGAAGAGCCTGGGGCCGAAGTGGTCGGCCGGCGGTCGCGCCTCACTCCGGTCTTCCACGTACTCCAACAACAAGCACTCCATTAACGTGTCGCCGGCCATCGAGTACAACTTTTTCCCGTACGCCGAATCCACGAGGCGCACACTGACGCTCCAGTACGTGATCGGCGTCTCGGCGCTGGCGTATCGCGAGATGACCCTGTACGACAAGATGTCCGAGACGCTGGGCACCCATGGCATCACGCTCGACCTGGAGGCCCGTCAGCCATGGGGACAGCTCAGCGTGGGCGCCAACGTGACCGAGTACCTGCCACTCACCGACAAGTACAGGGCCGAAATCTTTGGCAACGTGGAGTGGAAGATCAAGAAAGGCCTGTCGCTCAACTTCAGCGGCGGCACGTCGCTCATCAGGGATCAGCTGTCCCTGCCGAAGGGAAAAGCGACAACCGAAGAGATCCTCGTGCGGCAACGGCAACTGGCCACGTCCTATAACTACTACTTCTACTTCGGCGTTTCCTACACCTTCGGCTCCATCTTCAACAACGTCGTTAATTCCCGTTTCAATGGCGGCGGCGGCGGGGGACGGATGATCTTCTTCTAAGGACGCTGTTACGTCCCCCCAAAGCGGCTGGTGGCCCTGGGCCGAGCGACCCCATTCCATGGGCTCGGCCTTCGCCGGCGCTTTCCGATCCCGTTTTCGTTATTTCACGGCCGAAGTTGTCAGGGCACCGTTCGCTTCTGGGGCCCTTTGGCCGGCAGTTCGTCCAGATTCCACGCTTGGCGGAGCGGTCCGGTCCTTGCTAAAGCACTGGCGGGAGCTGCCGATTCCCTAGGGCGGGATCCGCGCGGATTGCCGAGTCGAAGCACATGACGGACGCATCCAATAAGCAGCGACAACCTCCTGCCGGCTTCACGATGCTCGAACTGCTCCTGGCGATCGGGTTGATCGGACTGCTGGCCGGGACCTCTATTCCCGTCGTCAGGACGGCCGTGGAGCGTATTACGTTCAATACCGCCGCCCGGAGCGTTGGCGCGGAGATCCGCGCGACGCGCTACGCGGCCGTGGCCAAGAACCGCACCCTGGTGCTCCGCTTCAATTGCCCGGACCCCGGAGCCTACCGGATGATCGAGTTCACAGGCATTCCCGCCATCGACGACGCGGCGGACCGCTGCGCCGAGACCGCGTATCCGTACCCCGACACGACTCCGGGCGCGCTGCCAGACGCAGACGGGCCCATCCGGCGACTGCCGCCGGGCGTGACGTTCAGCCAGGCGCAGACGCTGACGCTCAATTCCAGCGGCCGCTCAGCGGCGGCCGTCACGATCGAGGTAGCCAATGCCCGGCAACGCCGAGCCATCACCGTTGCGACCAGCGGACGCGTCGCTGAGTAGGCATCCGCGACCGACGCTGCGCGGCGAGGCGGGATTCTCGCTGGCCGAGGTCCTCATCGCCATGGTCGTGGCCGTAACCGGCCTGCTGTCGCTCGGCCAGTTGCTGGTGGTCACGACGCGGGCGGAGTCGGGTGCCCGAAACGGGGCACTGGCGGCCCGCATGGGCCAGGACAAACTCGACGATCTGATGAAGCAGGACTTCGACACGAGTGCGTCGCTGCAGATCACGCCTGTCGGAACGAACTCGCTCGGCGCCAACGCGGCGAACTACTTCGACAGCCCTGCCACAGGAGTCACGAGGCGTTGGACCGTCCAACAGGGGCCGGCTGGCACGCGTATCCTGACGGTCCGGGTGCTGGTGGCTTCGGGGATCGCCGCACGTACCGTCGACTTGACCACGCTGGTGCGGCGATGGTAACGCGGCCCACCGATGCGCGGCGCAGATGTGGACGGCTGGCCGGAGAGACTGGCTTCACGCTGGTGGAGGTTCTCGTCGTCACCGTGGTGTCGATCCTGATCGTGGGCGGGGTGGTGCTGGCCGCGAAACAGATTCAGGAAGGGTACGGCCAGCAGTTCGAGACGGCAGCCGCCGAGCAGGAAGCCCGCTACGCGCTGGATTGGATCCAGCGGCTGCTGCGTCAGGCGGGGAGCAATCCCTTTGGCATCCGCTTGTCGGCGTGCGTGGGCACGGGCTTACTGCCGAGCGTGAACGGCTTCCCGCCGCTGGTCCGCGATCCGGACGGCAACGGTATCGACGACGACGTGCGTATTCTCGCCGATTCGAGTTCGCCGGATGGTCTGCTTGGCGGGCCTGGGCCGGCTCCAGGCGGCTGCACTGAAGCCAACGAGGACCTGACGATCGCCTACTCCACGGCCAACCGGAACCTCACGCTCTTCGATCGGAACCAGCCGGCGCTGGGTACGCAAGTCATGTCCGACAGTGTGGTGACCGCGTTGCGGTTCGTGTACCGAGACCGCGACCATGTCGCCACCACGGACATGTCTCGGGTCGCGTGGGTTCAGGTCTCGCTGACGACGGAGGCGAGGCTGCGCGATCCTCGCACGAACCAGTTCCCCACCTACAGCGTTGCGGTCGACGTCCGCCTGCGGCCGCGATGGTAAAGAAGACCGCCATGCGCACGTGCGCCAGTGTCCCGTCCCAGTGGTTCGTTGCCGAAGTCCCGGAGCGCGGCGCCCGGCTGGCAAGGCGCGAC
>CAYHRK010000023.1:0-26264 GCA_964358795.1 uncultured Vicinamibacterales bacterium | reverse complement strand
GCCGGGGCTCCGCGCCGTCCGTAGTCCCCCGCGGCCAAGGCCCTTGGCTGCGAGTACCCGGCCGTCGCGATTCCGGCGACGACGCGCAGCACTACCCGTGCACGTGATGTTCCTTCGCGGCCGGCTGGGCGGCCGGGCGGGGGCGCCAATCCCGCCTATCGTCGCGGGTTTCTTCGATGTTGAGCACCCGAACGAAAAGGCCGAATCTCGCCGGGGTTGCACGGCCCCTCTCAAATTGTTCTGGGATTCATCGCCCGCCATGGATGCAGCTGCGAGCCTTGCTACCGTAGCTCTGTTCATGTATGGTTTGTGTCGTTCACATTCCAAAAGGAGATCGAAATGAGAAGACTATCTGTCTGGATCGCGTTCATTGGCGTCCTGGCGTTCGGCGTGGCCGCGGTTGCGCAGGCGCCCGAACCGATCGTTGGTACCTGGAAACTGGACGTCGCCAAGTCGACTTACGAGCCCGGACCGGCGCCCAAGAGCGCCACGGTCGTGGTCGAGGCGGCTGGCAAAGGCTTCAAAGTGGCTGTCGACGCGGTGGGCGCCGATGGCGCGGCCATCAAGTGGGGTTTCACCAACCTAGAGGATGGCAAGGACTTTCCTATCACGGGAAACGCCGCGTACGACACCGGGATGACGATCCGGACGAGCCCGCGGGAAGGCACGAACACCTACAAGAAGGCAGGCAAAGTGCTCGTTACGGCGAAGACGAGCGTCTCCGCTGACGGAAAGACCCTGACCGTGACGTCCACCGGAACGGATCCCAAGGGACAGACGATGAACAACGTAGCCGTTTACACCAGGCAGTAGACCCGTGACACCGGTGGGTCGCGCCGCTCGACCCACCGCCGTCTTCCCGGCGTGAAGGCCTTCAGCCCACGCGCACGAGCTGTTTGCCGAAATTCTCCCCCTTGAGCATGCCGATGAAGGCACGCGGCGCCGCTTCGAGGCCCTCGGCGATCGTCTCGCGGTACTTGATCCTTCCCGCGGCAACGTGGTCGCCAAGCTCCTGCATCGCGCGGGGCCAGAGGTCCATGCGGTCGGAGACGATGAACCCCTGCAGGCGCACGCGGTTCACGAGCAGCGAGAAGACGTTGCCGATGGGGATGTCCTGCCCGTTGTAGCCGGAGATGAGGCCGCACAGGGGAATGCGCGCGCCGGCGTTCACCCGCCGGAGCACGGCATCGAGGATCTCGCCCCCGACGTTGTCGAAATAGACGTCCACGCCACCTGGCGCCGCCTGCTTGAGCGCCGCGTCGATTGGCCCCGCCTTGTAGTCTACGCAGGCGTCGAAGCCGAGCTCGCCGGTGACGTAGGCGCACTTGGCGGCCCCTCCGGCGATGCCCACCGCCCGGCAGCCGGCGATTTTCGCGAGCTGCCCCACGACGCTGCCGACCGCGCCGCTCGCCGAGGACACCACCACGGTTTCCCCGGCCTTCGGCTCGGCGATCAGGTTGAGCCCCATCCACCCGGTGACGCCGGGCATGCCGACGGCGCCCAGCCATACCGTCTCCGGCAGGCGCGGGTCAGGAAGCTTCATCAGGCCCTGGCCGTTGGACAGGGCAAAACGCTGCCAGCCCTGCATGCCGAGCACGCGGTCGCCCGCCACGAACTTCGGGTGGCGCGAGGCCACGACCTCTCCAACAGTGCCGCCCACCATCACGTCGCCCAGCTCGACGCGCGCCGCGTAGGACTTGCCTTCGTTCATGCGCCCGCGCATGTAGGGGTCGAGGGAAAGCCACTTCACCCGGATCAGGATCTCGCCCTCGGAGGGCGAAGGAACCGGCTCCTCGACAAGGCGGAGATGGCTCTCATCGACCCATCCGGCGGAGCGGCCGGCCAGCACGATCTTCAGGTTCGTTTCGTCCATGGCGTCTCCGGGCTTTGCGCCAGGTGCGCGCGAGTTGCTAGTCTTCGCCAAACGTCACGATAGCATCCATGGCCCCGATCCTGGTCTTCGACATCGAAACCGTTCCCGTCGTGGCCGCCCTGCCTGACGGGTGCCGCAATCCGGCGCAGGGCCAACTTCGGAGACGTCAGGCGCAGGAACGCGAACTCGAGCGGTATCGCCGTCCTCATGCGTGGCTCAGGGCCTGCCTATCATGGCGCACCTGAGTCGAGCGGCCGCGGGCGCCGAGATCGGACCGCCTGACTTGGTCGCGCGTTCCGGTGTACAATAATGACCGGTCCGGGCATCTGAACCCCGCCCGGGTACCTCGGGTACCTCGGGTACCTATCCCCCGGTTCCTGCCCCCCGGCTTCCAGCACCGATTTCGGTATCTGGCGATGGGCCCACTCGAGTAGAAACCCTGACACAGGAGGATGTATGAAGATCGGTGTTCCACGCGAACGGCGCGCCGACGAGCATCGGGTTGGTCTCACGCCGGCAGCCGTGGACAGGCTGACGGCGGCTGGCCATGTCTGCTCGATCGAAACAGACGCCGGACGAGGGGCGGGTTTCCAGGACCTGGAATACGAGCGGGCCGGCGGACGAATCGTGTATTCGGGCGAGGAGGCGTACGGCCGGGCCGACCTGGTCGTGAAGGTGTCCAGACCCATCGAGGAGGAGATCGGCTGGATTCGGGAAGGGTCCATCTTGATGGGCTTCCTGCACCTGCCCGTCGGCCGCCGCGATCGGATCGAGACGCTGCTGTTGAACAGGGTCACGGCGATCGCGTTCGAAACCATTCAGTCGGACGACGGCTCGTTGCCGGTCTTGGCGTCGCTCAGCCGTCTGGCTGGGATGATGCTGCCGCAGGTGGCCGGGACGCTGCTGCAAAATGACCGGGGGGGCAAGGGCATCCTGTTGTCCGGCCTGCCTGGTCTGGCGCCGGCTGAAGTCGCCATCCTGGGCGCGGGCACGTTTGGCACGGCGGCCGCGCGTGCGTTCCAGGGCATCGGTGCCAACGTCAAGGTGCTCGACAACGACCTCGCGCACCTGCAGGCGCTCGAGGACCGGTTTGGCGGCGCCCACCGCCCGGTGTTGATGGTCGCCTACCCGTCGAACATTCGGAAAGCCATCAGCTATGCGGACGTGTTCGTCGGCGCGATCCACATTCCCGGCGCCAAGAGCCCAATCGTGGTCACGCGCGAGATGGTGCGCATGATGAAACCCCGTTCGGTCATCATGGACATTTCCATCGACCAGGGCGGATGCGTCGAAACCAGCCGGCTCACGACCCATCGGGATCCGACGTTTGTGGACGAGCAGGTCATCCACTATTGCGTGCCGAACATGACCTCGGTGGTTGCGCGATCGGCGTCGCAGATGCTGAACAATGCGGCGTGGCCGTTCATTTCGGCGGTGGCCGACCACGGTATCGAGACCGCCATCGCCTCGCTGCCGGCGCTCAAGCGCGGGGTCGCGACGCACGATGGGCACGTGGTCAATCCGATGTTGGCAGCCCACCTGGGCCTGCCGGAGGTCACGCTGTGAGCTGGATGGATGCCTATCGCCAACGAGTCGTGACGGCCGAGGAAGCCGTCAGTCATATTCAGTCGGGGCAGCGGGTGTTCCTGTCCGGCAACTGCTCGGTGCCGCAAATCGTCGTAGGGGCGCTCGTGCGCCGGGCCATGGACCTGAAGGACGTCGAGCTCATCCAGGTGCTCACCTTCGGTAAAGCCGAGTACGCGAAGCCTGAACTGGTCGGTCATCTCCGCATCAATACGTTTTTCATCAGCGACACGCAGCGCGCCGCGGTGCACGAAGGCCGCGGCGATTTCACGCCATGCTTCCTGTCGGAAATCCCGCTGCTCTTCAAGAACGGCCAGCTGCCGCTCGATGCCGCGCTGGTGCACGTCAGCCCCCCCGACGAGCACGGCTTCTGTTCGTTCGGGGTCGAAGTGGGTGTGACGAAGACGGCGGCCCAGTCGGCGAAGATCGTGATCGCCGAAGTGAATCCACACATGCCGCGCACGCTGGGTGACGCGTTCATCCACGTCTCCAAGCTGAACTACATTATCGAGGTGGACTACGACCTGCCCGAAGTCCTGATGGGAGCCACAAGCGATCTGGCGTTCACTATCGCGACGCACGTGGCGAAGCTGATCCCGGACGGCGCCACGCTGCAGACCGGGATTGGCGCCATTCCCGATTCCGTCATTCGCCAGTTGACCGACCGCAAGCATCTGGGCATTCATACAGAATTATTTTCGGACGGCATCATTGACCTCGTGGAACGCGGCATTCTCGACGGCGAAGCGAAGACGTTGCACCCCGGCAAGATCATCGCCGGGTTCATGATCGGGTCGAAGCGGTTGTACGAGTTCGTCCACGACAACGCCATTATCGAAATGCACCCGACCGAGTATGTGAACGATCCGTTCATCGTGGCGCAAAACGATCGCATGGTGGCGATCAACTCGGCCATCGAAGTGGACCTGACCGGCCAGGTGTGTGCCGACAGCATCGGACCTCGGCTCTACAGCGGCGTGGGCGGGCAGGTGGACATGATCTACGGGGCGTCGCGCGCCAAGGGCGGGATCCCCATCATCGCGTTGCCGTCAACAGCCACCGTGAAGGGTCAGAACCTGAGCAAGATCGTGCCGATGCTGAAACACGGCGCCGGCGTGGTGACGACCCGCAACCACGTGCACTACGTGGTGACCGAGCATGGCGTGGCCTACCTCTACGGCAAGACGATCCGCCAGCGCGCCAAGGCCCTGATTGACATTGCGGCGCCCGAGTTCCGCGCAGAGCTGGAGCAGAAGGCGATTGAGCTGAAGTACCTGTAGCCGGCCGCCATCGAGGTGCGGTCGGGACAGGCATCGGGGATAGCATCGACTCGCGTAACTTTCATATACTCGGGTGCATGATTTCGAGTGGCACATCCGCCAGCACCTGGGACGTGATCGGTCTCGGTGCCAACTCGGTCGACTACGTGTACATGTTGCCGGCGTACCCGCAAGCGTCTGGCGCGCGAGCCAAGATGCGTGTGAGCGCTCATTTTCTGACCTGCGGCGGCCAGATGGTGACCGCGCTGGCGACGTGCAGCAGGATGGGTCTGCGGACGAAGTACATCGGGACAACCGGCACGGACGACAATGGCCGCCGCATCCGCGAGGAGCTGGGGCGGTGGACCATCGACCTCACCGACGCCATCATCCGCGATGTGCCGAATCAGTTCGCGGTGATTCTCGTCGAGGAACAGTCCGGTGAACGCATCGTGTTGTGGGACCGCCACGACGGGCTGCGATTACGCGAGCGCGAGGTGCCGGCAGAGGTGTTCCTGTCGACACGCGTGCTGCACGTCGACGACGTGGATCAGGATGCGGCCATCCGGGCGGCGCGGCTGGCGCGCGATCGGGGCATCGTGGTGACGAGCGACATCGATCGGCTGAACGACCTCACCGAGGAGCTCGTTGCGAGCGTCACCATCCCGATCTTCGCCGAACACGTGCCTCCTGCGCTGACCGGCGAACACGATCCGGAACGCGCGCTGCGCAAGCTGCGGCGCGGGCACGACGGCCTGCTCTGCGTCACGCTGGGCGCGAACGGCGCCATGGCGCTCGATGGCGACCGCCCGATCTACCTGCCGGCGTTCCAGGTCGACGCCGCCGACACGACCGGCGCCGGCGACGTGTTCCGCGGGGCGTTCATATGGGCGCTACTCGAGGGACGCCCGCCCGAGGAAGTGCTGCGCTTTGCTAACGCGGCGGCGGCGGTGAGCTGTACGCGCGTCGGCGCGATCAACGGCGTCCCAAGCACCGAGGAGACGATCCGCATCATGACGGATACTCACCTGCCGCCATCCCTGCCCTAGATGTCTTGAAGGGCCAAAGTCGTGACAAATGAGTCAAGTTTTCGTCGACGTCCCTCTCGCCCTTCAAGACATCTACAGCCCCGCGTTTCGCGGGGCCAGCCAACAGCGTGGTTCTAGCGAGGCGGTCTGAGGCACGCCTCGCTAGAACTCGAAGTCGATCGACATCTGCACACGACGCGCCGTCGCTGCCTCGATCGGACGCCCGAAGCCGCGCAGTGGCGCAGCGAGCGGACCGTACACGGTGTTGACTTGGGTGATGTTGACGCGATTCAACAGATTGAACGCTTCGACCACGAGATCGAACTTGCCATGCGGCTTGATTCTGAAGTACTTGAGCACGCGCAGGTCGAGCGCCGCCGAAAACGGCAGCCGTAGGCTATTGCGCGCGGCGCCCAGCGGGCGCACGGTAACCGGCCACGCGTGCGCGCCGTTGTCATCGCCTCCCGTCAGAGGATTCAGTGGTCGTCCCGATCCGAGCGTGACGATCAGTGCCACATCGATGTGGCTGAGCGCGCGAACCCAGAGTGGCGGCGTCTCCCCAGGCGTCCGATCCTCTTCCTCGCCAATCGGCAGATCGAATAATGCGCTCGCAACGACGCGGTGCCGCTGATCGTAGCGAGAGTCGCTCAATTCGTCGCCGACCGCCCAGGGATTCTGCGGCTGTTCGTCGAAGTCGGATGCCGTGTCGGTCGTATGCGACCAGGTGTAGGCCGCCGACCACGCGATCTCGCTGGCCAGTCGACGATTCAGCGTGACGGTGACACCCCGGTATGTCGATGAAGCCGTCGGCTGCAGCTCGAAAATGTCATTGAATGCGGGATCGAGCCGTCGGGGTCCAAACACCGGACGACCCACTTGTTGCGGCACGGGCGCCTCCACACCGAGGCCTGCGGCGTTGGCTGTGGTGAGAATGGTGGGCGGCGGCACGTTCACGTTCACGGTTCGCGTGAGGTTGTGTCCCCGCACGAAGAGGTAGTTGACCGACATCGTCAGATTCGGCATCAGTTCCCGCTCCACGCCGAGGGTTGCCTGCCGACTGGAGGGATTCCATCGGCCTGATCGAACCGTGTAAATCGATGGAGCGGTGCCGGCCAGTGGTGAGGCGAGCGCGCCTCCCTGAGCGCCTGTGAACAGAGTGGCGGCGGCCGGACCGCTGACGATTTGCTCGACCCCGCGACGCCCATCCACCAGGAACGCACGCTCGAACGCGGCAAGGACGACGCGGTCGGCAAACGTTCCCGCCCCGCCGCGGATCACCCACTTCGCGTTTGGCGCCCACGCCACCCCCAGTCTTGGACTGAACTGGCGGTTCGTGACGCCAAGCCGTGACGGCATGTCCTGAACGTCATATCGCGCCCCCGCGTCGATCGTCAGCCCTGACTGCGGCGTCCATTGATCCTGCACGAAGACGCCAGCACGGGTCACGGCGAGGCTGAGGGTGGGGTCACCGAACATCTGCCGGAACACACCAGGTTGTCCACTCAGAAACGCGTTAAGGGAGCGAAACACGTACACCCCGCCAAGGCCGTCGACGCTGGTAGCGTTCAGCGCGACATGCCTGACGCCGACGCCAGCTTTCACGAAGTGCGAACGGCGGGTGAAACCGAACGTGTCACCGAGATCGACGTACATCTGATCGTGGACACTGTT
The DNA here is from genome assembly GCA_964358795.1 of uncultured Vicinamibacterales bacterium. GTDB lineage: Bacteria > Acidobacteriota > Vicinamibacteria > Vicinamibacterales > JAKQTR01 > CAYHRK01. The sequence goes on along the minus strand of CAYHRK010000023.1, from coordinate 18,849 downwards.
TCCTGCGTAGGGCCGACCGAACTCGACGACACCCGGGATGAGTACGCCAGGCCCCTGCTGGTCAGTGGTGCGCAAGTCAACGCGGCGGGTCGCGACCTGGCCACGCAAATCGTTCGTCATTTGTGAGCCGAGAATCGAGGTCCAGGAACTCGTGAACGCCAGATCCCGCGTCCCGCTCGTGCCACGAGCGCTGAGATCTGTCAGGCCGCCGGCGTTGAACGCATCGGCCGACTCGCGGCGATTCGTCGTGGCAAGTCCGGCGATGAGCGAGTCGCGCGCGGTGAGTCGATCCGTGACCTTGGCCGACCATTCCGTTTCGGTGAGGCTCGTCGGGAACACGCCTGCAGTCAGTTGCCGGGTGCCGAGTTTAGGGAACCCACCGGCTGCCAGCGTGGCGTTAATCGCGGACACCGCCTGCGGATCGATGTCCGAGGCAGCCTCGGCATGCGTCTGCTCCTGCTCCGCTGCCGCGTAGTAAAACGTCCGATCTTTCACCACGGGTCCGCCGAGCGCGAGCCCGGCACGATAGCGCGTCAGCGAGGGCTTCACGCCAGACGTATCTTTGAGGGCGGGCCGGGCATTGAGCACGCCCGACTGGCCAAAGAGAAACGCGTCCCCGTGGATCGTATTTGCGCCGCTCTTGGTCACGACGTTGATGGCGCCGCCAGACGCGCCCCCGTTCTCTGCGGACCAGCCATTGTTGACCACCTGGAACTCGCGCACGATTTCAAGCGACAGTTCCGTCCGGCTGGCACCGCTGAACTCATCGTTGTTGTCGAGGCCGTCAATCGTCAACAGGTTGCTGCGCGGTCGCAATCCAGCGAAGCTGAACCCACTGTCCGGCAGGGTGGAGCCAGCACCCGGCTGCGTACTTGATGGGGACGGCGCAACACCGGGCGCGAGAAGCACGAACTCCAGATAATTGCGGCTACGGACGGGCAATTCCTCAATGCGCTCGGTATCAACGGCGGTCGCGATGGCGGTTTGACGGGCGTTGAGTGGTGGCGGCTGTGCGCTGACGCCGACGCTTTCCACGATGCCGGCCGGGGTCAACTCAATGTCCAGATGCACGGTCTGCCCGATGGCCACGGCGAGGCCGGCGTGTTGATACGGCGCGAACGCCTGATACTCGACGCGAATCTCATAGGTCCCGACGGGCAACTCGGCGGCTCGAAAGCGCCCCCGGTCGTCCGTCAGGAGCGTGCGACCTTGGTTCGTGTTGGGATCGCGCAATCTCACCTGCGCGCCCGCGATCACGCCGCCGCTGCTATCGTGAACAGTGCCCTCCAGCACGGCCGACCGAGTCTGGGCGGCCAGTCCCGCGGCGCAGAGGACAACGTACGCTGCACCGACCACGTAGCGAAATCCACGAATTGAGAAGAAGAATCGGCTCAAGGTTGGACAAGCCATCGCGCCCTCCTCGTTTGCTAGACCAGCGTTGTTGTACCGAACCACCAGGGCGACGACCTCGCGCAGACCGAGGGGAGTGAGCCTCACTCGGCCGACGAGGCACACCCCGGGCGGAATCTCCGAGGTCAGTTCAGCGGGGAGGACTAAACGCGAAGGGTTGTGGGAGGACGACTGCTAGGAATTGGGTTGGCGAGCCAGGCTGGAGCGCTCTGGATTGGATCGAAAGCAGCAGGACAGAAACGCGAGTTCGACAACTGCCGGACGCGTGCAAGGACGATTCCCGGGAGCGACAGCGCCATGCCGACGCAGAGTGCCACCAACGTGAGGCGGCTCTCCGTGTCGTCTTGAAACGTCTGGTCCCACCGATCGCACATCTCAGCGACCAATGAGCCGAGACAGATGAGCAAGATGGCCGCAATGGCGAAACGGCGGCCGCATGCCCGCATAGATGGCATTCGACGACTCCTGCAGGTACATTACGGCAGCGACGGACGCCAGGTTCCGATCGTGGCTCTCTCGAGAACATCTTCCCCATGCCTCCCGACATCTCAGAGGGAGCACAAACCAGGAACCCAGAGAGACGCGGGAGTGTTTTAGCCCGAGAGGTTGTCGCTAAAGAATTGTGGCCAGAATGTGACGCAGGAGAATCATCCTTGTGTCTCGCATGAAGACACCCTCACCTTCGCGGAGGTACTCCTCGATTCGAATGGCGCACTCCAGGATGTGGGCGAGATAGACTCTGGGATCTTTCGTCACAGCGGTCGTGCCTCCCGGAGGATTCGCCGGCGAAGCAGCCAGTACAGCCCGTCTTCGGTGACGACGTCGACGTTCCGTTCGAGCACGCGTTCGAGTTCTGCGACGAGTGCCGCAGGGAACCACGGGCTCGTCTCCCCTCGCGTCGACACGAGAAGATCGACATCGCTGTTCTCGCTCGCCTCACCACGCGCCACCGATCCGAACACACGCACATTGCGTGCACCATGGCGCTCGGCGATCCGCAGAACCTCCTCGCGTCGCGCCCGCAGTACGTCGCTTGTGGTCATCCATGCCTCCGTCAGTCTTCGGCGCAGCGTGTTTGGTCTTCTTCAACACGCGGCCGGACGCTGCCGGCGCGGGTCGCAGATTCCCAAGGGACATTGTAGGCCAGGGTCATCGCGTTTCGTGTCCACCTGCGCCCTCCATCGATATCATAGGTCTTACCGGCGGGACCATCCGGATCCAGGAGCATTGGGAATTTCGCTTCCATATCCCGTGCAAAGTCTCCAACCACCTCTTCCGTCTCCTGCCGCTTGATAGCGAGAAAAGCGACACCGTCGCTCTTCATCCGGTCATAGAGATCTCCCAATCATGACGGATGCTCACTGCCCCCCGCTGTTGTCTACTTCCTTCGGTTCATCACGAGACCGCCGGCGCCGAGCGCGAGGAAGATGATGGACTGCACCGCCGTCTTGTATTGCACGGGGTCCGCTGTCAACGCCACGTAGCAGAACGCCAGCCCCACCACCAGCAGGACCCACGACACTCCCATCATCGCGGAGCGCGCCGCGCGCCTGGTCTCCGGAGTGTCGGTGCCGAACTTGCGGGCAAAGACAATCAGGCCGATGAACGCGACGACATCGAGCCCGGCGAAGAGCAGCCAGAACAAGCGGGTCGCCGGTTCGCTGCCCGCCTGCCCGATCAACGGCTTCAGCATGCGTGCGTACAGGTACGCGCCAAGATTCGAGCCCAGCAGCGAGCCGAACACGCCATACAGGAACGCGTAGCCCATGTAGACCGCCTTGCGATCGGCGGGCGCGACCAGCCCCACGAAGCTGTAGTACTTGGGGTGTGCGGTCATTTCGCCGATCGAAAACACCGCGATGCCCAGGATGAACACCCAGGGGCTACGCGAGGCCGCCAGCAGCAGGAATCCGACGGCGCCGATCGCCATACCGGTCACCATGGTTGGCAGCGCCGGCTTGTTCTTGACGATGCGGCTGACCAGGACCTGGAGCAGGATGATGGTGCCGGCATTGATCACCGTCACGTGCTCGGCGTCGAACTTGAACGTCCAGTTCACCCCAAGCGCGCCAAGCAGCGAGGCCATGGCCGCATCCACCGGAGCCTTGTCGATGAAGTCGCGCAAATACCACAGCACGGATCCGAAGTTCTGGAAATAGAGAATCCAGAATCCGGAATACACCACAATCATCAGCATGAACCGCGAGTCGCCCAGCACCTCGGCGGCTCCCATCAGCACCTGCTTCAGCGTCTTGGTGTTCTCGGGACGCGGCGGATCGGTGTACATGAACAAGGTGGGCAGCAGCATCAGACCGCAGTAGAGCGACGACGCCAGGAAGACGTATTGCCAGGAGAAGCCCTTCAGCACACTCACGACCAGCGGCGCGAGAAAGGCGCCGAGGTTGATCATCCAGTAGTAGATGCCGAAGCCGAATGCCGAGTTGCTGTCGTCGGTCGTGCGAGCGATCGTGCCCGAGATGACGGGTTTGAAGAGGCCCGAACCGGTGGCCATCACGAGCAGCGCCAGAAACACCACGGCATAGGTCGAGCTGTGACCCGTGGCGAAATAGCCGGCCGTCAACAGCGAGAACGCCACGATCAGCGTCCGCCGGTAGCCGTAGCGGTCGGCCAGCGCGCCGCCCAGGATCGGCAGCACGTAGGTCGTCGCATACACGAGGCTCAGCAGAAGACCGACCGACTGCTCGTCAAAGCCCAGGCCGCCAGAGGCCACCGTGGCGGTCAAGTACACGGCGAGCACGGAGTTCATCCCGTAATAGGCCGCTCGCTCGAACAGTTCCATCACATTGGCGGTCCAGAATGTGCGCGGAAAACGGCTGCGGGGCTGGGCCTCGGTCATAACGGACTCCTTTTCGCGGGTGTCGACTCGGAGGGGCACGCGCGGGATTGTATCGCGTTCAGCGCTGAGACGGATCTGCGAGGGCCTGATGCGTGTCGAAGGCCTCCGTCGTGGACGGGCAGGGAGTCCACGATTCGTCCCGCCCTCGCGCGTCAACACGAATGCCACGCGATCACGGTGTTATAATCCACCCCTCCCATGAGCGACACGCTGCTGAAAAAAGTCTGGGATCTGCACGCCGTCCGTCGTCTGGCCAGCGGGCAGACGCAACTGTTCATCGGCCTGCACCTGGTGCACGAAGTCACCAGCCCGCAGGCGTTCGACATGCTTCGCCTGAGAGGACGCGGGGTGGCGTTCCCGGATCGGACGTGGGCCACCGTCGATCACATCGTGCCGACCGACGGTCAACCGAGGCCGTTTCTCGATGCGATGGCCGAGCAGATGCTGGCATCGCTCGAGCGCAACTGCCGCGAGTTCGGGATTCCCCTATTCGATCTGGACAGCGCCGACCAGGGCATCGTGCACGTGATTGGCCCCGAGCTCGGCCTGACGCAGCCTGGCCTGACCATCGCGTGCGGAGACAGCCACACCTCCACGCACGGGGCGTTTGGCGCGATTGCATTTGGCATCGGAACCTCTCAGGTGCGCGACGTGCTGGCCTCGCAGTGCCTCGCCATGGAACCGCTCAAGGTGCGGCGCATCTCGGTGGACGGCGCGCTGGGTGGTGGCGTCTACGCCAAGGACGTCATTCTAGCCATCATCCGGCGTCTCGGCGTGAACGGCGGCGTGGGCTTTGCCTACGAGTACGGAGGTCCGGCCGTCGACCGCATGACGATGGACGAGCGGATGACGCTGTGCAACATGTCGATCGAGGGAGGAGCGCGGGCGGGATACGTGAACCCGGATGCCACCACGTTTGCGTATCTCAAAGGCAGGCGTCATGTCCCGTCGGGCGCCGCGTTCGATCGGGCTTGCGCGTGGTGGGCCAGCCTGGCGTCTGGCCCGGACGCCTCGTACGACGATCGGGTGGTCGTCGATGGCTCAGGCATCCGGCCGATGGTGACGTGGGGCATCAATCCCGGCCAGTCGGTGGGCGTCGACGAGCGCGTGCCGCTGCCTGACGCGCAGCCGCTCGAGGCACGCCAGGGCCTGGCCGAGGCGCTTGCGTACATGGGGCTCGAGGCAGGCCACCCGATTGCGGGCACGCGTGTGGACGTGGCGTTTATCGGCTCGTGTACCAACGGCCGGTTGTCGGACTTGCGCGAGGCCGCCCGTGTCGTCCGAGGGAAGCGCGTGGCCTCGCACGTGCGCGCCCTGGTGGTGCCCGGGTCGCAACGGGTTCGGGTGGCGGCCGAGCAAGAAGGCCTGCACGACGTGTTTCGCGAGGCCGGCTTTGACTGGCGCGGGGCGGGCTGCTCGATGTGTCTGGCCATGAATCCCGATCGCCTCAACGGCCGCGAGATCTGTGCGTCATCATCGAACCGAAACTTCAAGGGCCGGCAGGGAAGCCCGTCGGGGCGGACGCTGCTGATGAGCCCCGCCATGGTGGCGGCCGCGGCGGTGGCCGGCGAGGTGATTGACGTGCGGCACGTGCTGCCGGCCGGGGAGTCGCGATGAGCGTCCAGGACGACCCGCGCGTGCTACGCGTCGAGGGACGGGCGCTTCCGCTGGCCGGTGGCGACATCGACACCGACCGCATCATGCCGGCCAGGTTCCTCAAGGCCGTCAGTTTCGACGGCCTCGAGGTCCATCTCTTCGAAGACGATCGCCGTGCGGCCGCCTCCGCGTCTCTGGTGCACCCGTTTGACGACCCCCGGTTCGCCGGCGCGGGTGTGTTGGTGGTCGGCCGGAATTTCGGCTGCGGGTCGTCTCGCGAACATGCGCCACAGGGGCTAGCTCGATGGGGCATCCGGGCGATTGTCGGCGCGTCGTTTGCCGAGATCTTCTTCAGCAACGCCACCGCACTCGGTGTGCCGTGCGTGACGCTGACCGGCGATGATGCCGCGGTGTTGACGGAGCTGATTGAACGCGATCCCTCGATCGCGGTGGTGGTGGATGTGGCCGCCCAGATGGTGACGGCAGCCGGCCGGGCGTGGACAGGCGCCATCGCCGCGTCCGCCCGAGAGGCGTTGCTGACCGGTACCTGGGAAGCCACGGTGCTGCTGACCGCCGACTTCGATCAGGTGAGAGCGACGGCAGCGCGATTGCCTTACGTGGGCGGGTTTTGATGGTGCTGGGCCAGTTCCTGGGCCACCGCTAGAAACTCGCGGGCGGCGTGCGAGTGGGCTCCTGTTTTTCTGAAGACGAGCCGTAGCTGCCGACGCAGTTTCAGTTCGGGAATCCTGACCGCCACCAGCTCCCCCCGCGCGATTTCGGTGACGGCGCACCGGCGGGGCAGAATCGCCAAACCCAATCCCATTTCCACGGCGCGCTTGATCGCGTCCAGGCTCGGTAATGACACGGTGATGTTCAGCGCCTCGTGCCGTTGTTCGTAGGTGCGCAGCACCCGGTCGCGGGCGGGCGACGGGTCGTTGTGCGCCACGATCGACTGCCGGCCCACTTCATCCATGTGCACGACGCGCCGGTTTGCCAGCGGGTGCGCGCGCGGCACCAGCAGCACCAGGTCGTCTTCGTCGATCACCAACGTGCCGAGACCAGGTTCGGCCGGGTGAAATGTGAGCAGCCCGAAATCGAGGCTCCCCTGGGCGACTTCGGCGCCGGCGTGCCGGGCCTGGATGCGCCGTACATCCACGTGCACGCCCGGGAACCGTTCGCGATACCGGGCGATGAGCGGCAGTAGGCCGTGAACGGTCCCCTCGTTGGCGCCAACCAGCACGCGGCCACGGCGCAGGTCGCGCAGCTCGCGCACCGCATGATCGGCCTCATCGGCCAGGCGCATCAGGCGTTCGGCGTAGTCCTGCAGCACGCGCCCCGCGTCGGTCAGGCGCCCCTCCTTCGATGCGCGATCGATCAGGCGTTCGCCCAGCTCGTCTTCCAGACGCTTCAGCGCCTGGCTGATTGCGGGCTGCGTGCGGTGCAGCTTGCCGGCGGCCTTCGAAAAGCTGCGCTCGGCGGCAATGGTGAGGAACACCTGCAGCTCTGCCAGAACCATGGCCGGCAGTATATCAATACAAGTTATGAAAACGTAAGAATTATAACTTTGCCTGCATTGGTCAAACCAGCGTACAACAGACGCCATGGAGACCCCTATGGCTGACGCACCCTTGACGGTGTTCGACACGACGCTGCGTGACGGCGAGCAGGCACCCGGATTCTCGATGCGGATTCACGAGAAGGTGCGGCTGGCACGGCAGCTGGACCTGCTGGGGGTCGACGTGATGGAGGCGGGATTCCCGATTGCCTCCGAAGCCGACGCCGAGGCGGTTCGCGCCGTCGCCATGGCCGTTCGTCGGCCCGTCATCGCGGGCCTGGCGCGGGCGTGCGCGGGGGATATCGAGAAGGCGGCGTGGTCGCTGCGGCCCGCGGCGCGATCGCGCATCCATACGTTTATCGCCACCTCCGACTTACACCTGGCCCGCAAGCTGAACATGACCCGCGAGCAGTGCCTCGAGGCTGCAATCAGCGCCGTGAAGCTGGCCCGCCGCCACACAGACGATGTGCAGTTCTCGGCTGAGGATGCAACCAGAAGCGACCTGGATTTTCTGTGCCGGGTGGTGGAAGCCACCATTGCAGCCGGCGCCACCACGATCAACCTGCCCGACACGGTCGGCTATTCCACGCCCGATGAGATCGCGGAATTCTTCACCACGATTATGACCCGCGTGCCCAACGCCCACCGGGCCACCTTCAGCACGCATTGCCACGACGACCTCGGACTGGCCGTGGCGAATTCGCTGGCGGCGGTGCGGGCGGGCGTGCGCCAAATCGAGTGCACGATCAACGGCATCGGCGAGCGGGCCGGCAACGCCTCGCTCGAAGAGGTCGTGATGGCCATCCACGTGCGCCCCGACCGCCACCCCATCCCCACACGCATCAACACGCGGGCCCTGTTTGCCGCCAGCCAGCTCCTGACTGAGGTGACCGGACAAGCCGTCCAGTCCAACAAGGCCATCGTGGGCCGCAACGCCTTTGCTCACGAGGCGGGTATTCATCAGGACGGCATGCTGAAGGATCGGCGGACCTACGAGATCATGAGGCCCGAAGATGTCGGCGTTCCGGCGACCACGTTGGTGCTCGGCAAGCACTCGGGGCGGCACGCCGTACAGAAGCGCTGCCAGGAGATGGGTTTTGCGCTGTCCCGATTCGCGATCGACCGGGTGTACCGGCTGATGGTCGCCATGGCCGATGCGACCAAGATGGTGACCGACGCGCAATTGCGGGCAATCGTTGACGAGGTGAGAGCCAGCGAGGCCGGCGGAAGCACGGCGCCCGCACCAACAGCTTCATCCGCTAGACCAGCCAGCAGTCCTGACAGCGCCGCTACGTTGGCCGAGGCCGGATACGGACATGGCGTCTAGCGAAACGCCGTCCCGTCATCCCGCTCTCCGTTCGTCATTCCCAAGAACGCGGGAATCCAGCCTGGACCCCCGCCCCGCATCAAGTGCGGGGCAAGCTTATTGCGGGGGTGACAGATGGGGCGCGCCTGGGAGCCAGCCGAGTGTAAGATCCTTGGGCGACAGACTACTGGGATGGGACATCAGATCGGCAGGGGCCCAGTCGACGGCCTTCCGTCAGGCCGACGGAATTCCGAAACCGATTCTCCCTGCGGAACCTCGACCGCCCTCAGCTCGGGCAGGAATCAGGCCAGAATTCGAGGGTCTTCGGCTGGCGCTGGTTGGCATCCGGCTTGCGAATGGAATAGACAGCAGCCCGCCGTTCGGGTCTGGGGGTGAATGATGGGGGCCAGGATCCTCTGGGAACGAGCGACGGGCTACTATTTTGTACGGGCGAGATTCATCCCTGCCTGGCAGCCCGAGTCGACGTTCTAGAAACCCCTGTCTTCGCGGCGCTGTCCGAGCAGGGCGAATGACCTCAGCGACAGCGATCCGTACCGGAATCCCTCATACAAGTCGTGCAGGGAATCGTTCGGCAACGCCGTGCCCATCGTGAACAGCAGCGGATCGAAGTGCTCCGAGGTCGGCACAGCCGCGCCGGCGTGCGGAGCGTGTCGCTTGTAATCGGCCAGGGCCGCCGTCTCCATCCGGCCTGCATGGTCGCGCACCCACGCGTCGAACTCGGAGGCCCAGGGTTCGACCGCTCCATCGGGCATCTCGATTTGCATACGTGCCAGGTTGTGTACGATACCGCCGGTGCCAACCAGCAGGGTATCTTCGAGCCGGAGCGGTGCCAGCGCCCGCCCCATCGCCACCACTTTCTCGGGATCGGGCGCCATCGGCAGCGAGACTTGCACCACCGGGATCTTGGCGTCCGGAAAGGCGATACTCATCGGCACCCACACCCCATGATCCAGGCCGCGCTCCGGATCCAAACGGGCCTCGATGCCCGCCTGTTCCAATCGGACAGCTACGGCCTGAGCCATTGCCCGGTCGCCTGAACACGGATAGGCAAAGTCGTACAACCAGCCCGGAAACCCCGTGAAGTCGTAGATCAACTTGTATTTGTGACTGCTGGTGACCCGGATTGGGCCGGCCACCTGCCAGTGTGCCGACACCACGACGATGGCGCGAAGGCGGCGCTGCTTCGACACGAAGGCCCGCAGCGCGTCGCCGTACTCGCGATCGACCACCGTCAGTGGCGATCCGTGAGCCAGAAACAGGCTGGGCACGCGCCTGACGCGTGCCGCACGGCGTTCGAGCGCAGAGTCAGAAGGCTTCATGGTGGTCACCCCTTCTTGCCGTCTCGAGTTTCGCCGGTGTGATTCCCGGCGATTCTACCGTACGCCGAGATTGACGACGGGGCCCAGTGTGTCACGGTGCGTCGAGATCAGCGTTCGCATCAGCGGGCCGATCGCGTCCGCGCTGGCGAAGCCGGCCTTCTTGGCGGCGGCATCGGTCAGCTCGGCAGCAATCGTCTCCTGTTCCGCGTAGTGCCGCCAATTGCGGAACACATCCAGTGTAATCACGTCCCAGGCCGCGCCCTGATCGTGCACGAAGATCAGGGTTGTGGGCCGTCGGCGCTCGCGGTTGAAGGCGTTCTCCATCTGGCGTTCCTTCACGAGATCGTCGCGCCGGCCCGGGAGTGCCTGCAGCATCTCGAAGTGGGCGAGGCCAGCCTCGCGGACAGCGTCGCGAAAGACGCCGAGCCCCGGCCCCTCTACGAACTCGTCCTCGTGCCACGCCACCATCGAGTAGAAACGCCGCGCGAACTCCTGGGTGGAGACCCCCGACGCGTTGGTAGCTGCGTTACGCCTGGCCACCCGGGCCTCGCTGTAGTACTCGGTGAAGCTGCCGCTCGGGTAGACGATGCACAGATCCCAGTGATCGCCCTGGGAGTGACGTACGACAAACGGCGCCTCGTCTCCGCCGGCCACGATCACGGGCAGACGGCTCCGATAGAGCTCGATGAGATCCAGCAACCGCCCTGGCGCGGCCTGGATCATGACGAACCTGTAGAGGTAGTTCCCCGTATCGGGGGGCGGCCCGGCGACCGGTGCCTGTGTGCCATGGAGCGACACGATGGCCAGCGTCAGCGTGATGGCCGCCACGGCGGCCGCAATATATCGAGTATTCCGCATCTTGGTTCCCCTTGGATCAACGGTTAGCCAGCTCCACCACTATGGGCTCCTATCTTACCGAATGAAGCAAGTTTTTCGTCACCCCCAATCCCCGTCTGTCACCCCCGCAATAAGCTTGCCCCGCACTTGATGCGGGGCGGGGGTCCAGACTGGATTCCCGCTTTCTTGGGCCGCCGTAGCCGAAGGCGAAGGCGCCCGCGGGAATGACGAAAGGAGCGCTGAAATGTCGAAGGGAGGGCGGGAATGACGGGATGGCGGTGCCACTGCCGGCTCCGATCGCCCAGAACTTGGAAGTCAGCAGTGGTATCATCCCGTGGTAATCCGGCTGATCGAGCGCGTCCACCTGTGGCCACTGGTGGCTCCGATCGCCAAGGAGGCGTCCATGTTGCGCATCCGCCTCGCCCCGTCGTTCGCCGCCCTGCTTGCCATCATCGTCACGGCCGGATGGGCCGCGGTTCAGGCGACGCCGCTGACGCCGCAGGCCACCGGGCCGGCGGCGCCGGTCGTGCCGGCGATTGGACCGACAAGACCCGGGACGCAGAAGCCGGGCGCAACGGTGTCGGTGTTTCCCGTGGCGCAGTCTGGCGAATGGCCGGAGGTGGTGAGGTTCGGAGAGCTTGTGTATCCGCCCGAGGCCCTGTCGGTTCGGCTGGGAGGACAAGTTCAGCTCGTGCTGAATATCGACACCTTCGGTCGCGTGGTCGGATCCAAGGCCACACTCGACTCGGGGGAGGTGTTGGCTACAGATGCCGGGGGCCCCGTGACCTTGCCGATGCAACTGCTGAACTCACCCGATCGGTCGGGGCGACTCGCGCTGTTGCAGGCCGCCACTCGGGCAGCCCTTCTCACGCAGTTCCGGCCACTGAGCCTTCCGGCCGCCTTCCGGCTGACGTGCGAATTCGTCGCGTCTATAGGCACGGCCAGGTGGTTCCCGCCCCCTCCGCCTCCAGCTCAGTCTCAGTCACCGTCTCAAACAGGCCAGTCGCTTCGGACGGGCAGACGACCGACCGAAGTGTTCGACGCCGCTATCGCTTCGGAGAAAGCGCTCGAGACGTTGCTGAAGGCCAGGGACGCGAAGCCCAACGACCCGAACGTCTATGTCCAGTTGGCCGTCTTCTACGCCGGTCGGGGAGACTTCGACAAGACGATCGGGTACTTGCAGCAGCGTGCGGCTGTGGAGCCGAACAACCCCGAGGCCTACTTTGCCATCGCGACCCACTACCTCGGCAGAGCGTCTCGCGGCGGATCCCAGCCCAGCGATCAGGAGAAGAGCGACTACATTGCCCGAGGGCTGGAACAGATCGACACGGCCCTGCAGCTCAAGCCGGAGTACGTGGCGGCGTTGACCTACAAGTCCCTGTTGCTTCGCCTCCAGGCCAGCCTCGAGACCGATCCGGTCAGGCAGGCAGCGGTCCTCCAGCAAGCTGACGCACTGCGCGACCAGACGCTGGCGCTTCAGAAGTCGACCGGTACGGCGGCTCCGCCGGCTGCGTTTCGTGAGGGCGGCGGTGCGGCGCCATTCCCGTACCCGCCGAACGCCGTGCGGGTCGGCGGCAACATCCGACCGCCGACGAAGATCGCGGATGCGAAGCCGGTGTACCCGGTAGACGCCACGCAGGCACGAATACAAGGGGTCGTGATCATCGAGGTCCTGGTTGGCGAAAGCGGGAAGGTGCAGGACGCCCGCGTCCTGCGGTCGATTCCGCTGCTGGACCAGGCCGCGCTCGACGCCGTGCGACAGTGGGTCTTCACGCCGACGTTGTTGAACGGGTCGGCCGTGGCGGTGATCATGACGGTGACGGTGAACTTCACGCTTCAATAAGTTGTCACCCCCGCGCACGCGGGGGTCCAGGATCTGGATTCCCGCATTCTTGGGCCGCCGTAGCCGAAGGCGAAGGCGCCCGCGGGAATGACGACCGGGGACCTGGAATGACGGGATGGCGGTGCCTCTCCCGGCGCCGATCGCCCTTGGGCCGCCGTAGCCGAAGGCGAAGGCGCCCGCGAGAAGGCTCGGCAGTTTGAGGCGGCGCCTCGCTGGAGATCAGGTCCGACCACTCGTTGGGAGATAACACGATGAGCGTGATGCGAAGCGTCCTGCTGGCCATCTCGGAGAACCGATGGATGCGCGAACGTGGACCGAAGCTGTGGTTCGTTCGCCGCGCGGTCAGCACGTTCATGCCGGGCGAGGAGTTCGGCGACATGCTGCGCGCCGCCGGCACGCTGCATCCGAACGGGATTGACAGCGTATTCACGCGGCTGGGCGAGAACGTCACCGATTGGTCCGAAGCCGACTTCGTCACGAAGCACTATCTCGACAGCATCGATCGCATCAAGGCCGCCGGGATCAGTTCCCAACCGTCGATCAAAGCGACGCAGCTAGGCCTGGACCTCGACAAGCAACGCTGCTTCCAGAACCTGCGCGCGCTGGCGGAACGCGCCCGAGCCACCGGCACCTATCTGTGGATCGACATGGAACAGACGTCCTACGTGGATGCGACGCTCGAGTTGACGCGTCGCCTGCGCACCGAGTTCGACAATGTTGGCGTGTGTCTTCAGGCCTATCTGTACCGGACGCTGGACGATCTGAAGGGGCTTCGCGCGCTCGGTGTGGGCGTGCGGCTGGTGAAGGGCGCCTACAAGGAGCCGGCATCGCTGGCGTTTGCGAAGAAGGCGGATGTCGACGAGAACTTCTTCAAGATTGCCGCCGCCATGCTGGAACCCTCGGGGCGGCCGAAGGAGTTTCGCGCGGTGTTTGGCACGCACGACGTGGGGCTGATCGCCAAGATCCGCGCGCACGCCGAACGGGCAGGGGTGGCGTCGCGCGATTTCGAGATCCACATGCTGTACGGGATCCAGCGGGCCGAGCAGCTGCGCCTGGCGAAAGACGGCGTCGGCGTACGTGTGCTGATTGCGTACGGGTCGTACTGGTTTCCCTGGTACATGCGCCGACTGGCAGAGCGGCCGGCCAACGTCGGATTTGTCGTGAAGAGCATATTTGCCCGCTAGTGGTTCTTCGGTAGTGCGATGTCACGTGTGTTTCTCGGCATAGACAGCGGTACGCAAAGCACAAAAACCGTCCTCGTCGATGGCGGCACCGGAGTGGTCGTCGCCAGTCAAAGCGCCGGGTACGGATTCGTGCCTTCTGACGAACCGGGCTGCCGCGAGCAGCATCCGGCCGACTGGGTTGCCGCTGCCGAGAGCACCATGGCTGGTGTCCTGGCGAGTTCCGGTATCGACCGTCGCGCGATTGCGGGCATTGGCATTTCCGGTCAGCAACACGGCTTTGTGCCGCTCGACGAAGGCGGCCAGGTGATCCGGCCAGCCAAGCTGTGGTGCGACACGACCTCCGCCGCCGAGTGCCACACCATCATCAGCCGCCTGGGCGGCCTCGACCGCACCATCCAGGTGCTCGGCAACGGCGTGCCCGCCGGATTTACGGCCTCGAAGATTCTCTGGCTGAAAGAACACGAGCCCGATCACTACGCACGCCTGTCCACCGTGCTGCTGCCGCACGATTACCTGGCGTACTGGCTGACCGGGAATGCCGTCATGGAATGGGGTGACGCGTCTGGTACGGCCTTGATGGACGTGCGGACGCGCACATGGAGTGCGGAGGCGATGGCCGCCATCGACCCCGCGCTTTCGGCAATGCTCCCCGAGCTTGCCGACTCACGGACGCCCGCCGGCAGGGTACGCGCAACACTGGCAGCAAGCTGGGGCATTGGGCCAGACGTGATCGTCACCGGCAGCGGCGACAACATGATGGCTGCCATCGGCACGGGCAACGTCCGCCCCTGCATCGTGACGGTCAGCCTCGGCACGTCCGGCACGGCGTGCGCGTGCGCAGATCATCCCGTTGTCGATCCGAAGGGCGAAGTGGCGGCATTCTGCGATGCCACCGGGCGCTGGCTGCCGCTGGTGTGCACGATGAATGTGACGGTGGCCACCGAGATGGTTCGCCGGCTGTTTGGGTGGTCGCACGAGGCCATGTCGCAGGCCGCCGCCTCGGTGGCAACAGGGTCGGACGGGCTGCTGCTCGTGCCGTTTTTCGAAGGAGAGAGGACGCCAAATGTCCCCGATGGCACGGGCGTGTGGCTGGGCGTACGGGACCGGACGTGGGACGCGGCCCACATGGCCAGGGCCGCCATGGAAGGGGCCACCCTCGGCCTGAATTACGGCCTGAACCGGCTGCGCCAACTGGGTGTGCATCCCATCGAGATACGATTGACCGGAGGAGGATCCCGGAGCGCGGTGTGGCGCCAGATTACCGCCGACATCTTCGGCTGCCCGGTTGTGTGTCCCACCAACGAGGAAGGCGCGGCCTACGGCGCCGCGCTGCATGCCATGTGGGTCTGGCACCGCGAGCAGCGCGACGGGGTGTCGATCGAGGAGATCACCAGCAGGTTCGTCACGCTCGACCAGACGACGCGTGCCGAGCCGGCCCCTGGTGCACGTGGCCTCTATCAGGAGCTACAGGGAGTGTTCGATTCGGCCGCGCGGGGTTTGTCAGGCACTTTCTCTTCGCATCGACTGCTGCTCGACCGCCCGACATCGGTGTGAAGGCCGGATCGTCAGGACACCAGTGTCCGGACGTCGTTCAACAGCCGTGTCACGTCAAGATTCTGCGCGGCAATCGAGGATTTCGTCAACCTCGCGGACGTCCCTGGCTGTCTCGGCGTGAGTCTGTGCTACCGTGATGGCATGAGAATCTGCATCGCGGTTGCCATGTTCGTGCTGAGCGGTTGCGCCGAAAAACCTCAGGCTGCCGTCGCGGCTGACACCCAGTCAGCAACGTCCCAGGCGCTGGCCCAGCCCGCCGCTCTGGCTGTGACGGCGTCCGGTCCGCAGAGCGTAACCGGCACCGTGGTAGAAGCCATGGACGCGTCCAACTACACCTATGTCCGTGTGAAGACGGGCTCGCGGGAAGTGTGGGCCGCCGCGGCGCAGTTCAAGGTGGCCGTGGGTGATCGGGTGGTGGTGCCGCTCGAGATGCCCATGGAGAAGTTCCACAGCCAGACGCTGAATCGTGATTTCCCGCTGATCTACTTCACGTCCAGCATCAGGCGTGAGGGCGCGGCTGAGCCACCAGCCATGGCGGTGGCGCACGCTCCCACAGGCGGGGGCCAGGCCGTGGTGAATGCGACGCCCGTATTCGATCCGATTGCGCCGGCCGAGGGCGGCACGAGCGTGGCCAACGTGTGGAAGAACCGCGCGACGCTGGCTGGCAAGAGCGTGACGGTGCGCGGCAAGGTGGTGAAGTTCAATGGTGGGATTTTGGGCACCAACTGGCTGCACATTCAGGATGGCAGCGGCGTGGCCAGCGACGGCACTCACGATCTGACGGTGACCACCACGGCCAGCGTGAAAGTAGGCGACATCATCACGATTACCGGCATTGTGGCCGTGGACAAGGACTTCGGCGCCGGCTACGCGTACGCCGTGATTGTTGAGGGCGCCACCGTCGCGGTCAAGTAGCGTTTGCGGTCGCGGCTACTGGTTGGCGGTCCGTATCCGTGTCGCGATCTGTTCGACGTACTGCTTCACGCTTCGGACGACGTTGTCGCCGTGTCCGGTTGATCCGCCACCGGCCATTCCGCCCTGGTGAAAGAGCGACACCTGCACGAGCACGGGACTGGCTTGATCCGCCGAGCCGGAGCTTCACGACATGACGTGGTTCGATTGGGCGATCGTTCTCCTCTACTTCGTCGCCAGTGCGGCGATCGGCGTCTCCTACGCCCGCCGCGCGGGGCGCAGCGTCGAGGAATTCTTCCTCTCGGGCCGCAACCTGCCGTGGTGGCTGGCCGGCACCTCCATGGTAGCGACGACGTTTGCCGCCGACACGCCGCTGGCCGTCACTGAGCTGGTGGCCAAGCACGGCATTGCCGGCAACTGGCTATGGTGGAACATGGCGTTTGGCGCCGTGGCAACCGTGTTCTTTTTCGCGCGGTTCTGGCGGCGCGCGGGCATCCTCACCGATGTTGAACTGGTCGAGATTCGGTACTCGGGCAAGCCGGCGGCATTGCTCCGCGGTGTGCGCGGGCTCTACCTCGGCCTGTTCATCAACTGCGTAATCATGGGGTGGGTCAACCTCGCCATGGCCTCCATTCTCGAGGGCATGCTCGGTGTGCCGCACGACCAGGTGCTGTGGTGGGTGGGCGGCGCCCTGGCGCTGACCGCCGGCTACTCGGCGCTGTCGGGTCTGTGGGGCGTGGCCGTGACCGACGTCTTTCAGTTTGTGCTCGCGATGGCCGGCACGACGGTGCTCGCGGTTATCGTGGTGGGATTGCCGCAGGTGGGTGGCATTGCGGGCATCAAAGCGCAGCTTCCCGATTGGGCCTTCCGCATGACGCCGGCCATCGGCGCGGCCGCGGATGCCTCGTCGGTGGGTGGGGCGCTCATGCTGAGCGCGGCGTCGTTTTTCGCGTTCGTGGGCATCCAGTGGTGGGCGTCCTGGTATCCGGGGGCCGAGCCCGGCGGGGGCGGGTTTGTCGCACAGCGCATGATGTCGGCGCGAAACGAGCGGCACGCGGTGTTTGCCACACTCTGGTTCACGATCGCGCACTACTGCGTGCGGCCGTGGCCCTGGATCGTCACCGGACTGGCCACCCTGGTCCTCTATCCCGATCTCGCCCCGGACGCCAAACGGCTCGGCTACGTCTACGCGATGCGGGACTACCTGCCGCCAGGGCTGCAAGGCGTGCTAGTCGCATCGTTTTTCGCCGCGTACATGTCGACCGTCGCGACGCAGCTCAACTGGGGCGCGTCGTACGTGATCAACGACGTATACCGGCGGTTTGTACGACCATCTGCCGACCAGCGGGAGTTGGTGCGCGTGTCAAGGATCGCGACGCTCCTCATCATGGGCCTGTCACTTGTGGTGACGGCGCTGCTCAACACGATCATCGGCGCGTGGACGTTCATCATCGAAGCGGGGGCGGGGCTCGGGCTCGTGCTGATTCTCCGCTGGTTCTGGTGGAGGGTGAACGCCTGGAGCGAGTTGACCGCCATGGTCGTGCCGCGCATCGTGCTCGGATTCCTCAGATCGCAGACGACAATCGGCTTCCCCGACAACCTCTATCTCATCGTCGGCATCACGACTGCGGCGTGGCTGGTCGCCACCTACGCGACGCCCGCTGTCGACACGGCCACGCTGGTCTCGTTCTATCGGCGCGTGCGCCCGGGAGGACCCGGGTGGACGCCGATCGCCGTCAATTGCCCGGAGGTGCGACCTGACGCGGGCTTCGGCTGGCTGTTTGTCGACTGGATTGCGGGCGTGGTGCTGATCTATGCCGTGCTCTTCGCCGTAGGCAGCGTGATCTTCGGCGAGTGGATGCAGGCCGGCGCGCTGGCGGTACTGGCCGCCATCTGCGCGGCCGTGCTCGCCCGCAGCCTGTCGCGATCGACCGAACGGGACGCTGGCGCGATGCCGTCCGCACACTGAGGATCCGGAAGGCAGAGGCCCTGGTAGCCAGAAGCCATCATCCTTCGGCGTCAAACACCACGACTTCCGGAAGTTCGGCGTTCGTCGACGGCCGTGCGAAAGGCTCGAATGTGCTCCGGTGTCGTTCCGCAGCAGCCGCCCACGATGGACACTCCCAGTTGCGCCCAAGTGGCGACATTAGCTGCGTCATGAAACACAGAGCCTGCTCCGGAACATCTCGGTCCGCCGAACGGTTCAAATGAGCCGCGCGCCGCCACAACCAGCGGCGCGACGGCTCCATTCGCTGGTTCGGCCCTCTCCTTACTTGATGGGCGGAATCCCGAGGTCGCGACAGATCTTCCTCGCGAGGTCGTTGCTGATCTCGGTATGCCTCGGGACCGCGGACCGTTTGTTGAGGGCGCGGTTCTGCCACCACGAATGACGGGCACCCTCCCGTACGAGTTCACAGGCTTGGGTCCGTAGATACCCGATCAACTCGTGCCTCTT
>CAYHRK010000022.1:22635-26577 GCA_964358795.1 uncultured Vicinamibacterales bacterium | reverse complement strand
GTCTGTCACCCCCGCGGGCGCCTTCGCCTTCGGCTACGGCGGCCCAAGAAAGCGGGGGTCCAGGCTGCTCTAGCCGATCGCGGCCGGCGTTGTCTCCCGTAACATTATCGTCTCGAGGCACCCGCCGAGCCGCTTGATGCCCTCCTCGATCAGCGCCGGTGAGGCATTCGAGAAGTTCAGTCTGGCGGTGTTCTTTCCACTGCTATCTGCGAAGAACGACTGTCCGGGTACAAACGCCACCCGCTTCTCGATTGCCGCTTTCAGCACGACCGCCGCGTCCATCGATTCTGGGAACGTCAGCCACAAGAACAACCCGCCTTGCGGTTGGGTCCAAGTGACACCTGGCGGGAAGTGGCGCTTCAAGGCGGCCAGCATCGCATCACGCCGTTCGCTGTAGATGGCGCGGATGTGGTGGATGTGCTGATTGAGGAATCCGCCTGATGCCACTTCGTAGGCCACCATCTGATCGACCGTGCCCGTGTGCAGATCGGTCCCTTGCTTTGCCTGCACCAGCTTCAGGATCACTTCCACCGGCGCCACAATCCAGCCCAGCCTGATGCCTGGCGCGAGCGTCTTCGAGAAGGTGCTCAGATAGATCACGTTTCCACTGTACTGGGCGCCGTTGGTCGACCGGAATTGTGAATCCAGGGTGACCAGCGACGGCAGATGCTCGCCCTCGTAGCGGAGCTGGCCGTAGGGGTCGTCCTCGAGAATGGGCACGCCATAGTGATCGGCCACTTCGATCAGGCTGTGCCGGCGATCCAGCGACAGCGTGATGCCGCTCGGATTCTGGAAATTGGGCAACGCGTAGATGAACTTCGGGGCCGAGCGCATCTGCTGCTTTACCGACTCGATCACGTAGCCGTCGGCGTCGGTGGCGGCGGCGATGTACTCGGCCTGGTAGGCGTTCCACGCCTGTAGCGCGCCCAGATACGTGGGGCTCTCGACCAGGATATGGTCGCCGGGATTGACGAAAACCTTCCCGATCAGATCGAGCGCCTGTTGAGAACCGCTGGTGATCAGGATGTTGTCGGCTTCCACTCGAATGCCGTACCGCGTGGAATGCCGCGCAATCATCTCGCGCAGCGGCAGATACCCCTCGGTGGTGCTGTACTGCAGCGCTCTTGGGCCAGTCTCACGAATCACTTTGTCGTAGCATTCGCGAAACCGCTCAACGGGGAACACCTCGGGCGCGGGCAGGCCGCCAGCAAAGGAGATCACGTCGGGCAGTTCCGTCAGTTTCAGAAGCTCGCGAACGGCGGAACTGCGCATGCGCTGCGTGCGCTGTGCGAACCGTTCCGCCCACAAGGTCTGCATGATGTCCTCCGGGACACGAGCGGCGGGGGCGACCGGACTATCCAGTCTATCAGGAGAGCGCAGACAGTAGACAGAAGTCAGAAGACAGTTACGGCTGACCGACGGTGCGTGCGCCGGCGAAGACGGCCGGATGAACGGCAGTCTCCCGGCGATCGCCAGCGTAATACACGCGCTCCAGGAACAGTCCGGACGGCGGGGCCGTCAACTGCGCCGGCACCGCCGACCCTTCCGCAAACATGCGAGCGACATCGCGCACTGACAGCTCGCGACGTCCAACCGCCACCAGGACTCCCACCAGCCTCCGGACCATTCGCCACAGAAAGTGCGAGCCCACCACCCGCACCACCAGAAGCGGGGCGTGCTCGGACAGGTCCACCCCGTCCACCTGAACCGTGGTCGACACCTCGTCTGGATTGTCGGCGGTGAAAGACCTGAAGTCCCTCATTCCAACACACAGCGCCGCCGCCTCGCGCATTCTGGCCAGATCGAGATCCTCGCGCACCCACCACACGTAGGGCTTCAGGAACGCGCTGCGACGCGTCGAGATCTGATACACGTAGCTGCGGGCCACGGCGTCGTGACGGGCATGGAATCGCTGAGGGGCCCGGACCAGATCCAGCACATGGATATCGGCCGGCAGTTCGTCGTTGATTCGCAACAACAACGTGGTAGCCTCTTGTCGCGTCTCGAGCTGCAGATGCGCGGTCTGAGCCAGAGCGTGTACGCCAGCGTCGGTGCGCCCGGCTCCGTAGAGCTCGAAGGTCGCTACGCCGGTCGCGGCACGGACTGCCCGTTCGATGTCGCCGGCGACGGTGCGCGCGTTCTTCTGGATCTGCCAGCCGCTGTATCGGGTGCCCGCATATTCGATGGTGAGCTTGAAACGTGGCATGGATCGCCCGCTATCTTAACCCGTCGGGAGAGGGGATGATGTTGTTCATTGACGTGATTGGAGGAGGGGTCCGGTCATTCTGCCGCTGCCGTTCCGGAGTGATGCTGGTGGCGATGATGGCGGTCGCGTTGGTCTGCGGCCCGGACGCATGGGCGCAAGCGAGACGCCCGCCAAAACTGGTCGTCGTGCTGGTCGTGGATCAGATGCGCGGAGACTACATCGACCGGTACCAATCGCAGTGGACGAAAGGGATGCACCGTTTGATCACCGCCGGTGCCGTGTTCAAGCGAGCCGCCTATCCGTACATGAACACGGTCACCTGCCCGGGCCACGCGACCATCTCCACTGGTTCTTTCCCGGCCACTCACGGCATCATCGGCAACGGATGGTTCGACCGTGAGGTTGGCCGAAACGTGCGGTGTTCCGGTGATGATCAGATTCGCACCATCAGCTATGCGGCGCCGGCCAGCGGAGGGGACGGCCCATCCCGTCTGCTCGTGTCGACGTTGGCCGACGAGATGCGCGCTCAGCTTCCGTTGCCAACCCGGGTGGTGACCTTCTCCATGAAGGAGCGCTCCGCCATCATGCTGGCCGGCCAACGGGCCGATGCGGCCACGTGGTTCAGCGCGTCCAGCAAGGGATTTGTGACTTCGTCGGCCTACACCGCCGAGCCCGTGCCATTTGTGGCGGCATTCCTCGGGGCCAACCCGATCGAAGCGGAATTCGGGAAGCCGTGGACGCGCATGCTGCCTCCCGGTCGCTACGTGTTTGATGACGATGGACTAGCCGAGAAACCTGCCACCTATTGGACACCCACCTTCCCACACGTGCTGAAGGGCAGAGGCGCGATCCCGGATGCCGACTTCTATGAGGCCTGGGAAACCAGTCCATTCTCGGACGCCTATCTCGGGCGCCTCGGCATGGCCGCCGTGGATGCGATGAGACTGGGCCAGGGTTCAGGCACCGACTTTCTGGGCATCAGCTTCTCCGCACTGGACCTGGTGGGCCATGATTTCGGTCCGGCCAGCCACGAGGTGCAGGATGTGCTCGTGCGCCTCGACGCCACGATCGGCGCGCTGCTGACACATCTGGACCGGACGGTGGGAGTCGGCAATTTCGTCGTCGGCTTCAGCGCCGACCATGGCGCGTCGCCCATTCCAGAGCAGGTCTCAGCCAAGGGCCTGAACGCCGGCCGCCTCAGAACCGCCGCTGTTCAGACGGCGGCCGTTCAGGCACTGCAGCGGGAACTTGGCGCGGGCACGTACTCGATTCGGATGTACGGATCGGAGCTCTACCTCGAGCGGACTGTGCTGGAGAGACTGCGCCAAAGTCCATTGGCGCTCGCCAACGTGCTTGGGGCGCTTCGATCGGTGCCAGGGGTGGCACGCGCGTACTTCGGAGAGTCGCTGGCCGTGGCGGTAGCCGCCGGCGAACACGACGCACGCGCGGCAGCCCTGAGCTATGTCGCCGGGCGCAGTGGCGACATCATCGTCGTGCCTCGTCCGTACTGGTTCTACGTGACAGAGGACGGCACGGCGCAGCCGGGCAGCGCGACCTCCCACGGCACACTCTACGACTATGACCAGCACGTGCCGGTGATTCTATTTGGCGCCGGCATTGCCCGCGGGGAGCACTGGCGGGCCGTGACGCCCGCCGATCTGGCGCCCACCCTCGCCGGCTTGGTGGGTGTGACACTGCCGCGGCCCGATGGCCACGTGCTGGCCGACGCCTTGTCG
>CAYHRK010000022.1:4193-22535 GCA_964358795.1 uncultured Vicinamibacterales bacterium | reverse complement strand
GGTGGGTGTGACACTGCCGCGGCCCGATGGCCACGTGCTGGCCGACGCCTTGTCGACTGTTCCGGCGACGGGGCCGAGCGGAGCCGCACAGCCCCCACGCAGATAACGGCGCAGCACAGTCCGTCCTATAATGCCGAGCCGTGCCGTATACGCTGCAGGTTCTGGCCGGGCTGATCGCTGGATTGGTGATCGGTATCGGCTCGTCGCTGGTCGACTGGCCCTGGGCCCGAGCGCTTCCGTCTGTGGTCGAGCCGGTTGGCACCCTCTTTATCAACGCCATCAGGATGACCGTGATCCCGCTGGTGTGTGCGGGGCTCGTCGTGGGCGTCAGCGCCACGCGCGATGCCCGCGCGATTGGCCGGGTGGGCGTGCGGGCGCTCGTGGTGTTCGTGATCGGGATTGCCCTGGCGGCGGTGTTCTCGGCGGCGATCGGGTACCCGTTGTTTGCCAGCCTGACGATCGACCCCGGCGTGGCCGCCAGTCTCCGCGCCTCGGCGAAGTCGAGCACCCTGGGCGCGGGTGCCGCCAGCGTGCCCACCTTTGTCGAATGGCTCGTGGGCCTGATTCCGGCCAATCCCTTCAAGGCGGCCTCCGACGGCGCCATGCTGCCGCTTATCATGTTCGCGGTAGCCTTCGGGCTTACCCTCAACTACGTGAAGCCGAGTGCGCGCGACGTCATGGTTGGGGCACTGGAGGCCGTCTTCGACGGGATGCTGGTGCTGGTGGGCTGGATTCTGCGCGCCGCACCGTTGGGCGTGTTTGCGCTGGCGATGCCGCTTGGTGCGCGCATGGGGACCGGGGCCGCCGGTGCGCTCCTCTACTACGTCGTCGTGATGTGCGGCGTGTGTACCGCCTTCACCGTGCTGGTGCTGTGTCCGGCGGCCGTGGTGATGGGCCGCCAATCGCCGCGCACGTTTCTGCGCGCGATTGCACCCGCAGTGGCCGTCGCGTTCACGTCGCGCTCGTCGCTGGCCGCCCTGCCGGCCAGCATTGAGGCCGTTCGATCCGACCTGCGGCTTCCCGAAGAGATTACCGCCGTCTACCTGCCACTGGCGGCCTCGATGTTCCGTGTCGGCGGCGCGATTGCCCAGGTGCTGGGTGTGCTGTTTGTCGCGCGCCTCTACGGCATCTCCCTGGCGCCATCGCAACTCGGCACGATGATCGTGATCGCGGTGTTGACGACGTTCACCATTCCGGGCATCCCGGCCGGAGCGATCATCGTGATTGCGCCGGTGCTGGCATCGGTGGGGGTGCCGGCCGAGGGCCTGGGGCTGCTGATTGGCGTCGACTCGATCCCGGACATGTTCCGAACGGCGGCCAACGTGATTGGCTGGCTAACCGGCGCGGTGATCCTAGCGGCCCGTGGTGCAAGTGCGTCGTCGCAGGGCGTTGGGATCGGCGGGCCTGATCCGGAGAGCAGGAGTCGACCGTGAGCTCACAGCCATCGTTTGTCGATCTGTTCGGGCGACCGCCCGTCATTCATGCCGAAGCTCCGGGCCGCGTGAATCTGATTGGCGAGCACACCGACTATAACGGCGGCTTCGTGCTGCCCACCGTGATTCCTCAGCGTACGGTGGTGGACCTGGTTCTTCGCGACGACCGCCGCGTGCGGGTGTGGAGCGCGAATGTGGACGCGGCCCACCACATGATGAAGTTCGTGCTGGGCGACGAAGCACGGACCCGCACGTGGCTGGACTACGTTCAGGGTGTGACGGTGGCGCTCCGGAATCGTGGGCACCGCCTGACGGGCGCCGACATCCGCATCGAGTCGGCCGTGCCGGTTGGCAGCGGACTGTCGTCGAGTGCGGCGCTCGAAGTGAGCGTGGGCCGTGCGTGGCGATCGGCGTGCGGCCTGGCCATCGACAACGTCGAATTGGCGGCGGTGGGGAGGTGGGCCGAAAACGAGTTCGTGGGCGCGCCGACCGGCATCATGGATCAGATGGTGGTGAGCCTGGGATCGTCCGGTACCGCCCTGTTCCTTGACACCCGCTCGATGCGGTTCGAGCAGGTGCCGCTGCCGCGCGGGGTCGACCTCGTCATCATTGACTCGGGGGTACGGCATCAGCTTGTCAGCAGTGAATACGCCGCGCGCCGGGCGCAGTGCGAAGAGGCCTGCCGCCTCCTGAAGGTGCCGCAATTGCGAGACCTCGGCGTGATCGATCTGCCCCGGGTGAATGCTCTGCCCGAGCCCCTCTGCCGCCGCGCCCGCCATGTGGTGACCGAAGACCACCGTGTGCTACAGGCCGTGTTGGCCATGAAGAGCGATGATGCCGGGCAGTTGGGTGATCTGTTCTACGGGTCGCATGCCTCGATGCGCGACGACTACCAGGTGTCGGTGCCGGCGGTGGATTGCCTGGTGGAGATCGCCAGCGCCGACCCGGACATTTTCGGCGCCCGCCTCACGGGCGGAGGATTTGGCGGTGCGGTCGTGATGCTGGCCCGCGCCGGATCGGGCCCGAGCGCCGCAGAGCGCATAGCCCGGCGCTACCAGGAAGAATCAGGCCAGACTCCCATCATTCTTGGGGCGCGCGGCTAGCGCCGCCTCATACCGCCGGGTCCTCTCTCGGTCCGTCGGTGTCGCGAGAGGCACTGCTACTCCGTCATTCCCGCGAAAGCGGGAATCCAGGACTGGACCCCCGCTTTCGCGGGGGTGACAAACGGGGCTCAGGGTGACTGCCCGTGTTGTCAGGGAATGGATCCGGCGGGCGCCGAGACCGGCGGCTGGCGCATCATGCCGCGCGCACCCAGGAAGTAGGGAATCGCCAGCGCTGACACGCCGGCGGCGACGGCAAACGCCAACCGGAAACCGTAGTGCTGAATGAGCCATCCGGTCAGCAGTGATCCGGTTCCGATACCGGTGTCAAAGGCGGCGATGATCGCGCCAAATGCCGCACCCCGCCTGGATTCGTGAACTCGGTGCAACACCCAGGCGGCAAAAATCGGATAAGCCGAACCGTACCCTGCGCCAAAGATGGCGGCCGACGCAATCTGCCAGCTCTTCGAACCGCCTACGGCCAGCAACGCCAGCCCGATGGAAATCAACGCCAGGCAGGGGATGAGCACACGCGTGTAGCCGAGACGATCCGCCAGCGTCCCGGAAAACGGCCTGGTCAGCAGTATGGCGATTGCCAGCACCGTCAGGTAGATCGCCTTGGGCGTCACGTGATTCGCCTCCGCGTACATCGCCGCGAAGCTCGTGATGCCACCGTAGCTGTATGAGTACAGCATCAACGTGACGGCAACGGCCATGACCCTCCACTCAACCAACGCCGTCGGCGGGGCCGCGTGAGCCTCAGTCCGGCGAATGCGTTCGACTGGCAGCCGCCAGGCGATGACGGCCATGGCCAGATTCAGCGTTCCGGTGGCGAGGCACAACCACACCCACCCATGCTGGTAGATCCAGAACCCGAGCGATGGCGCCAAGGCCATGGCCGACACGCTCGACATGCCCCAGTATCCGATGCCTTCCGCCCGTCTGCCCGAGGGCAGAATGCTGGTCATGTAGGCACCCGATGCCGTCAGCAAGCCCGACCAGAACAGGCCGTGCACAATCGTCAGACCGAGCATCAGCCGGTAGTCGGTCAGCAGCGCATAGCCCGCCGAGCACCCGGTGATTGCCAAGCCGCTGACGACCAGCGTGCGTCGAAGTCCCATCCGGTCAGCCAGCGCGCCCGTGAGTGGGGCCGACACGGCTGACGAATAGGTGAGAAACGCCAGAAACAGGCCTGCCGCGAACGTGCTCCCGCCCAGATCCCGGATATGGAACGGAGCCGTCGGGAACATCTGGAAGGCGGACAGGAACACCGTAAACGAGAAGCCGCACATCAGGAAGAACCGGGGAGTGAACAGACGTTCGGACGTGACTGACATGAGCCTTTCAGTCTACCATTCGCCTGCGGGCGGCCGCGGTGCCCCTTCTTCCGGTGAAACAGCCGGTGCTCCGCGGTCGTATTGGAAACAACGCCTGGGGTGTCTCCAGCCCCGGACACCACCTCGATCCGACACGAGCCCCCACCGTTCCGGGAGGGACACTGACGCGATGACAAGAGCACTGCGTGCGACCATCCTCGTGGCCCTGGTTCTTGGTCTGACAGCTTCACTGTTGGTTGTCATCCAGGCCCAGGTCCCACAGGCCCCGACACCGGCGGTTCAACAGGCTACGCCTCCGCCGCCTCCACCGCCCATTAACCAGTCCGACGATGCGCTCCTGAAGACGTTCAGGTGGCGATCTATCGGCCCGGCCAGCATGGGCGGCCGCATCGACGACATCGCGGTTGTCGAAGGCAATCCGTCGACCTACTACGTCGGTTTCGCCACCGGCGGCGTGTGGAAAACCGTCAACAACGGCACGACCTTCACGCCGATCTTCGAGATCTACCCGAACAGTTCGGTCGGGGACATCGCGATTGCGCCCTCCGATCCAAACATCGTCTACGTCGGGACGGGTGAACCAAACAACCGGCAGAGCTCGTCGTTTGGCGAGGGCGTCTATAAGTCTACCGACGCCGGCAAGACCTTCACCAACGTCGGGTTGAAGGAGACGCAGTCCATCGCTCGCATCGTCGTGCATCCAACCGACCCGAACATCGTGTACGTGGCCGCGCTCGGTCACCTGTTCGGGCCAAACAAGGAACGCGGCCTGTACAAGTCGATCGACGGCGGCAAGACGTGGATCAACACCAAGTTCATCGACGAGGACACGGGTTTCACCGACGTCGTCATGGATCCGAAGAATCCCAAAGTCCTGTTTGCGGCCTCGTATCAGCGCCGGCGCACGCCCAACGGGTTCAACGGGGGCGGGCCGGGCAGCGCCATTTGGAAGACGACCGACGCCGGGAAAACTTGGACACGGCTTGAAGGCAACGGTCTGCCAGCCGGTCTGCTCGGACGGATCGGTCTGGATCTCTGTCGTACGAAGCCAACCGTGATTTACGCGCAGATGGAGGTGGGCGCCAGCCCGGGTACTGGTGCCAACGTCGGCCCCGATGGCAAACAGGCGCCAGTTGGCGGCGGTCGTGGCGGCGCGGGCGGACAGGCCGGCGCGGCAGCCGCCGGACAGGCGGGTGTGGCGGGCGGTGGCCGGGCGGGCGCGGCGGGTGCCGCCCAGGCTGGGGCTGGGGCGACGGCTCAGCCTGCAGCGCCGCAGCCTCCCGATCCGAAGCAGTCGGGCGTGTGGCGTTCCGATGATGGCGGGAAGACGTGGAAGGTCGTCAGCAACACCAACAATCGCCCCATGTACTACAGCCAGATCCGCGTCGATCCCAGTAATCCAGAGAATGTGTATTTGGGCGGCGCCCCGGCCTTCAAGTCGACGGACGGCGGCAAGACCTTCAGGCAGATCCAGAACCTGGCTCACAGCGATCACCACGCGATCTGGATCGACCCGAAGGACTCGAACCACGTGATCTACGGGAATGATGGCGGTCTGGACGTCAGCTACGACCAGGGCGCGACGTGGGACTTCATCAACACGATGGCTGCTGGTCAGTTTTATGCTGTCAGCGCCGACATGCGGAAGCCGTACTACGTGTGCGGCGGATTGCAGGACAACGGGTCGTGGTGCGGCCCCAGTGGCCTGCGCAGCAACACCGGCATTCTGAATTCGCATTGGTACCGCGTCGGCGGCGGTGACGGGTTCTACACGCAACAGGACCCAACCGACTGGGCGATCATGTACTCCGAGTCGCAGGACGGTGCTGTCAACAGACTCGATTTGCGTGAAGGCCGCACCACCAGCATTCGACCGCGCGGTGCCCGGGCGGAAGGTCCGGGAGCCGGGCCCAATCCGGAAACCGTCAATCAGCTGGCGGCGCAGCTTGGCGTGAACGCGCCGAACACCGCCTCCAACATCGTGCCAGAGCCACCGGCCGGCGAAGCGTTCCGCTTCTTCTGGAACACGCCGACGGTGCTCTCACCCCACAATCCCAGCATCGTGTGGATTGGCGGGAACCGCCTGTTCAAGTCGCTGAATCGGGGCGATACCTTTACGATGTCACCGGACCTCACCAAGAACCTGACCCGGTTCACCAGGCCCATCATGGGCGTGGCCGGCGATGTGCCCATGGCGTCCAAGCACGACGGCGTGGGCACCACCAGCGTGATCACCACGGTGGCCGAATCCCCGGTCCTCCCGGGTGTGGTGTGGGTCGGCACCAACGACGGCAATCTGCAGGTGAGCCGCGATGGCGGCGACACCTGGAAGAATGTGGTCGACAACGTCAAGGGCGTGCCGGCCGAGACGCACGTGGCGCGCGTCGAGCCGTCGCACTTTGATGCCGGTACGTGCTACGTCGTGTTCGACGCTCATCGTTCCGACGATCACAAGCCCTATCTCTTTGTGACCAAAGACTACGGGACCACATGGACGTCGGTAGCCGGCAACTTGCCGACGGGCCACGCCAACGTGCTTCGGGAGGACCCGAAGAATCGTAACCTGCTCTACCTCGGCACCGAATACGCCCTCTACGTGTCGGTGAACGCAGGCAAAGAATGGAAGCCGTTCATGACCGGTCTGCCCTCGGTGCGGATCGACGATCTGCTGATCCATCCTCGCGACGGGGATCTGATCGCGGGCACCCACGGGCGCAGCATCTGGATTCTGGACGACATCACGGCATTGCAGCAGTTGACCGACGACGTGATCAAGGCGGATGCCACGTTGTTCCCCGTGCGTCCAGGCGTGCTGTGGCGATCCGACACGATGCTGAGCATCAACGTGGGCGGCAACAAGAATTTCCGTGGTGAGAATCCCGCGCCCGGAACCGCGATCAGCTACTACTTGAAGACGGCATCAACGGGCGACGTCAAGATCAGCATCAGCGACTACACCGGCAAGGTCGTGCGCGAAATCGCCGGCTCGAAAGACGCCGGCCTGAACCGGGTGCAGTGGAACCTGCGCGGCACCCCGCCGCCGGGCGTGGCCGGGGGCCGCGGTGGCGGTGGTGGTGGCGGCGGCGGCCGGGGCGGATTCGGAGGCGGCGGTGCGGCACTCGAGCCCGGCACCTACGTGGTGAAGTTGTCGGTCGGTGGGAAGGACTACACGACCAAGGTGGTCCTGGAAAGCGACCCGTCCGGCCACGACCAGATGTAGGACGTTTCATCGGCGACGCCACACGCACAAGAGGCGGAGTTTGCCGGAGGGCCGTCCATGCCGCAGATTGATGCCAGTTGGCTCGACAGCACATTGCAGGAACTGGTTCGCATCAACTCCATCAACCCCACGCTCGATCCCCGGGCGGCCGGTGAACGGGCAATCTCCGAGTACATCGCGACGTCGCTTGGCGCGTTGGGTCTCGACGTCACGATTCACGATCTGGGTCCCGGCCGCGCCAGCGTGGTTGGCCGATTGCGCGGCAGCGCGCCCGGGCGCACCTTGATGCTGAATGCGCA
Source organism: uncultured Vicinamibacterales bacterium (assembly GCA_964358795.1). Taxonomy (GTDB): domain Bacteria; phylum Acidobacteriota; class Vicinamibacteria; order Vicinamibacterales; family JAKQTR01; genus CAYHRK01. The sequence continues at coordinate 15,146 of CAYHRK010000022.1, read as the reverse complement.
CATCGACACCGTTGATGTGGAAGGGATGGACGCGCCGTTTTCTGGCGACATTCATGCCGGTAGACTGTATGGCCGCGGCTCGTACGACATGAAGGGCGGACTGGCGGCGATGATGGCCGCCGTGAAAGCACTGGCCGACGCCGGGTGTCCGCATGGCGGCGAGATCCTGCTGGCGGGTGTGGCCGACGAAGAATACGCCAGTCTCGGTACCCAGGATCTACTCGGGCGCTACCAGGTGGACGGCGCCATTGTGACCGAGCCGACGGCGCTCGACATCTGCCTCGCGCACAAAGGATTCATCTGGTTCGAGGTGACGACGCACGGGCGAGCCGCACATGGGAGCCGGTTCGATCTCGGCATCGACGCCAACATGCGGATGGGACGGGTGCTGGCCGATCTGGATCGGCTCGAGCAGGATCTGCGAGGCCGGCATCCGCACGCGCTGGTGGGGCCTCCGTCGTTGCACGCGGCGATGCTGGCTGGCGGTACGGGGCTCAGCACGTACGCCGCGTCGTGCTCGCTGAAGATCGAGCGCCGTACGATTCCGGGCGAACAGACCGCCCAGGTCGTCGAGGAGATCGAAGGCATCCTTCAGAAGCAGATGGGTCGCGACCCCAGCTTTGAGGCCGATCTGAAGGTGGTGCTCGTGCGCGAGCCGTTCGAGGTGTCGCCCGATGCGCCAGTGGTGCGTGCGCTCACCGACGGGGCATCGGCTGTGCTGGGACACCCACCGGCGTACGTCGGGCAGACGCCGTGGATGGACGCCGCCTTGTTGTCGGCGTCCGGGATTGAGACCGTCGTCATGGGTGCGTCCGGTGCTGGTGCTCACGCCAAGGAGGAATGGGCCGACCTGCCGTCGGTGCACGCACTGGCGCAGTGTCTCGTCGAAGCCGCCCTTCGTTATTGCCGATAAGCCGCCTAGTTTATTCTAGCTTCGATGCGCGGGCGTCCGGTGTGTGACAACTGGCGGGCGGGTTCTTCACACGGTACACTGGCCTGAACCTGAGACCTGACATGAAGCTCATCCGAGCGCTCCTGTGTGCCTCCGTCATCGCGGGGCTGTGTTGTTCGTGTGGCGGCTCCAGCGGAGGCGGATCCAGCACGACGCCGCCGGCCACAACGCCGCCAGCGTCGAACACCAATCCCTGCGCGAACATCGGGCTGACCGCCCCCGCGCCAGCCATCGCCAGCTTGACGGCTCGCCCATCTCTGAAAGGACAGAAACCCGTTGCCGATGGCGGCAGCCAATGGAATCTGTTCGACGCTCTCTGGCGGCACCAGGCGGCTCGAGACCGTGGCGGGCTGCGCGCACTGGGCCCGCGTCGAGCCACCGAGGACGTGGGCGAGATCGCCGTCATTCAAGACGAGGGCGACATCATCGCGCCGCCCAACACCTTCGACTTGACGGCTACCGGGATTGCCTTCGTGCGCAACGCATCGGGCGGATACGACGTGCGGGCCGGCAACGCCGCGTTTCAACAGGATCTGGGCACGCAACTGACGTTGTCCGACGATGACACGTCGAACGTGCCGGCGGCATTCAATGTGCCGTATTTCGACAAGACGTACGTGTCGGCCTTTGTCAACTCCGACGGCAACATCACGTTTTCGGAAGGCGACAATGCCAGCACCGAGCGTGGCGTGGGCCGGTTTCTGACCGGCGCGCCTCGGATCGCATTGTTTTTTGCCGACCTCGACCCTTCGTCGGGCGGGGCCGTGTTTGCCAACGCGAAGGCCGGCGCCTTCACCGTCACCTGGTGCAACGTGCCCGGGTTCGAAGATGCCCGGAAGGTGACCGCGCAGGCGGCGATCGCCCCTGATGGCACCATCGATCTGCGCGTGGCCGGCACAACCACCCTCACCGATGCCATCGTCGGCCTGTCGCCCGGGCAGACAAATGTGTTTGCGCCCGTCGACCTGACCAGAAGTGCGACCGGTACGGTGGCCGGGGGCGCCGGTGCGGTCGGCGAACGGTTCGCGCAGGCGGAGGAGATCGACCTGGTAGCGCTGGCACGGAAGTTCTACCTGGGTCATCCGGACAACTACGATCAGATCCTGGTCTGGAGCGATCGACGGCTGATTACCGATGCCTTCGCGTATGAAACCACGGTGGCCAATGAGATTCGTGGTATAGGTGTCGGCATCTACGACGCATCGCGGACCTTCGGCAGCGCGGGCCGTTTGCGATCGGTCGTGATGATGGACAGCATCACCAAGTACCCGGCCGATCCGACCACGAAGTTCCTGGGTGAGAACAACACGCTCAGTTTGATTGGCCAGGAAGCCGGTCACCGGTGGCTGGCGTTCCTGCAGTTCCGCGATGTGAACGGCACGACGTCGAATGCGTTGCTCGGGCGCGATGAGGCGCACTGGAGCTTCTTTGCCGATTCCGATGCGTCGGTGATGGAGGGCAACGACATCGAAGCGCTCGGCGGAGGTTCGTTCCGCACGGTTGCCGCCGTCACGCGCTATAGCCCGTTGGATCAGTACGTGATGGGACTGCGCGGGGAGGCCGAGGTGCCGCCGTTCTTCTACGTGGAGAACCCGGTCAACGTGCAACCGGAGCGGCAGGCGGACTCGGCGCCGCGTGTGGGCGTCACGTTTAGCGGAACCAGGCGCGACGTGCTGATTCAGGACGTGGTGGCGGTGATGGGCCGTCGGCAGCCCAGCGTGGCGGACGCCTCCCGGCTCCATCGCCAGGCGTTCATCTATCTGGTCAGCGCAGGGAAACAGACCGATCCAACAATCCTCTCCAAGCTCGACCGGATCCGGCGCGAGTGGGAGTCGTTCTTCTTCGCGGCCACCGAGAAGCGCATGACCGCCGACACCCGATTGCGGTAACCGGCACGCACGCTCATGTCCACAGGCGCGGGAACGCCGCCGTACTGGTGTCCAGTACGAGGCGGCGCGTGTGGGCAATCCCTTGCGTCCGCAGGTATGATGTGGGCGCATTCCGTGTGCGGGAGGTTGTGACGTGGTTCATCCCGAGAAACTCGCCATCGTCGTCGGCGGTGGCCCGGCGCCAGGCATCAATAGCGTGATCAGCGCCGCGACGATTCGCAGCTCGCTCGAGGGCGTCGAAGTGGTGGGCGTGCTCGACGGGTTCGAGTGGCTCATGCAGGGCGATATCGAACACGTCAGGCCTCTCTCGATCGACGATGTCAGCCGCATGCACTTCCGCGGGGGATCGCGCATCGGGACGTCACGCGCGAACCCCACGAAGAACCCGGTTCACCTCGAGAACACGATCCTGTCGTTGCTTCGGATGAACGTGTCCATGCTCATCACGATTGGCGGGGATGATACGGCCTATTCCGCCATGCAGCTGGCCGAGAAGGGCCACGGCCGGCTGCGCGTGGTACACGTACCGAAGACGATCGACAACGACCTGGACCTGCCATCTCACGTTGACTCGTTCGGGTTTCAAACGGCGCGGCACTACGGCGTGGACATTGTCAAGAACCTGATGGTGGACGCCCGGACGACGTCGCGGTGGTACGTCGTGGTGGCCATGGGCCGCAGGGCGGGCCACCTGGCGCTCGCGATCGGGAAAGCGGCGGGAGCCACGTTGACGCTGCTGCCAGAGGAGTTTGGTGGTGCCCCAATCCGCCTCAAGACCGTGGTGGACACCCTGGCCGGCGCCATCATCAAGCGGCAAAGCTACGGCCGGCGAGATGGCGTGGTCGTGATCGGGGAAGGGTTGGTCCTGGATCTCGATCCGGCGGAGCTGGCGAACATCGACGAGGTCGAACGTGACGCGCACGGCAATGTCCGGATTTCGGAAGTGAACATCGGCGAGATCCTGAAGTTGCAGCTCAGTCGCCGGCTGAAGCATTTTGGCCTTCAGGCAACAGTGGTCGAAAAGAACATCGGGTACGAATTGCGGTGCGCCGATCCGATTCCCTTCGACATGGAATACACGCGTGACCTCGGCTACTGCGCCGCGAAATACGTCCTGGCGGGCGGCACGGCCTGCATGGTGTCGATGCAGAACGGCCGGTTCGTGCCGATTCCGTTCGCGGATCTGATCGATCCGCACACCGGGCGCGCGAAGGTGCGGCTGGCCAACATTCACTCCGAACGTTATGCCATCGCGCGGAGCTACATGATCCGGCTGAAACGCGAGGATTTCGACGACGCACACGAATTGGCGAAGTTCGCCGCAACGTGTGGCGTCTCGTTGGAGGAGTTCCGAGCCGAGTTCGGCTACCTGGTGGCGGACGAACCGCCGCGCCTCAGGGTCGATGCCGACAAGCGCGGCTTCGTCCAGGACAGCACGACCGTGGAGCGCGGCCCAGTCTAGGAGCGTGCTCGAGTCATTCCCGCCGGGCTCCCGGCGAAGCTTCGCCAAGAACCGAGGCGTCGTCGTGCGGTCGACCGGCGCCGGGAGCGGCGCTGCCACGCCGTCATTCCCGCGGGCGCCTTCGCCTTCGGCTACGGCGGCCCAAGAAGGCGGGAATCCAGGACTGGACCCCCGCTTCCGCGGGGGGGACGACAAACTTGCTTCATTCGGCAAGATGAAACCCGTCGACCTCGAGGCGGTGAACAATTACTTCTCGCCAAACGACGAGATCACACTCGCCTGTACGAGGTCACACCGGCGGCGTGCCTCAGCCACCAGCCTGTCGGCTTCGGCGACACAGCCGGCCCTGAAGCTGGCGTCGGCGATCGATCCGAGGTTGATCAACACGTTCAGCACGGCGCCTTCGACTCCTGCCCGGGCAGCAAGCGCCGCCACGCCAGCATCCGATGCCGCATTCCTGTTGCCGCTGACGGCAGCCTGTTCGGCCAGGGCCATCGCGTCGAGGCACAAGCGCGCGGTCTGCAGCGGTACCTCGGCCGCATGCGTGCTGGCCGCCTGAATGGCCGTCGATCGGTCGGCCTGCTGTTCTGGCGTGCTCTTCGGGAGGCGCGTGGCGTCCATCACGCGGTTGAATGCTTCAGTATCTTCGTCGACGGCCCGGGCCAGACGGTCTTTCAGCGACTGACCGGATTCAGACACTGCGGCCATCTGCGTCCACACCGCCTCGTAGCCCTTCTTCCCCACCGTCAGATTCGCGACCATCGTCGCCAACGCGGCGCCCAGACTGCCCATCAGCGCGGCAACCGATCCGCCACCGGGCGCCGGCGACTCGGTCGACACTTCATCCACGAAACGGGTGCACGTCAGCGACATGAGCGGGGCACTCGGCTTGAACTGATACTCGATCACTTTCTTCTCCGGGTCGAATGGCGCAAGCTGGTCGAGGCCGAGCGATCGAATGGCCGTTTCGATCAGCTCGCGCTGCGGCACGCCTGCCGACTTGCCTTGTTTGCGCAGGAAGTAGCGGCCCGCCTCGATCAAGGGCGTGAGCGGCGTCAGGCCGACCAGTTCCGACCCGGTGACGATCAGGCCCATCTTCTCGGCCTCGTCCCTGGCCGTTTCGAAGACCACGTGCAGCGGCGTGGTGTTGAAGTCGAGCAGGTTGATGGAGACCTGCGCCTGGCGATATTGCTCGATGTACCAGCCGATCGCGCGCACGGCTTTCAACCGCCCAGGCGTTTTCACCGAAGCGCCGTCTGCATCACGGATGATGTCCCCGTGTGCATCGCGCCTGGCACGCCCGCCTTCGCGAATATTCAGTGCAATCTCGTTGGCCAGGCGCCGGTCGCGGGTATTAAGGTTGACGTTGTAGGCCAGGAGAAACTCGCGCGCGCCCACCACGGTGGCCCCGGAACGGGCGTTGAACGTGCTGGGACCCGCATCGGGCACCCATCGGGGATCGGCCAGTTTCTGCGCGAGACCCTCGTATTCGCCCGTGCGGATGTTGGCTAGGCTCTTGCGCTCATCAGACGAGGCCGCGTGTTCATAGAAGTAGACCGGGATGCCCAATTCGCTGCCGATCCGTCGGCCGACCTGCCGAGCCAGTTCGGCGCATTCCTGCATCGAGATCTCCGCGACCGGCACGAACGGGCACACATCAAGCGCCCCTATGCGGGGGTGCGCCCCCCTGTGCGCGGACATGTCGATGAGCTCGGCGGCCTTCTGTGCCGATCGGTACGCGGCTTCGGCCACGGCCTCGGGCGGTCCAACAAACGTGTAGACCGTGCGGTTCGTGTCAGCTCCGGGGTCCACGTCGAGCAGTTTCACGCCGCTGACACCGGAAATCGACCGCGCGATCGCATCGATCACGGCACGGTGACGGCCGTCAGAGAAATTGGGAACGCATTCAACCAGTCGGGTCATGCTTAGAGCCTTTCAGCGTTGGCACTCGAGACGACGAGCGGTTCAGCGTACGTCTGCCAAGGCCCTCGCGGCAAGAGGAAGCCGGACCCCGGTGGGAAAGGCTGTAGCGCCGGCCAGCAGTTGCCGAGAATACGGTGAGGAGGGACAGATCTGTGCTCCATGCGGGTGAATCACCGCGGCTTCTCTGTGTCGACGACCAGGTGCAGAACCTTGCCCTGTTGAAGAAAATGTTTCCAGACTGTCACGTCACCGTGGCGGATTGCGCCGCCAGGGCCTGGCAGGTGCTGTTTCTGGAACCGCCTCCGGACCTCATCCTGATGGACGTGATGATGCCGGACGAGAATGGATTCAGTGTCTGTCAGCGAATCAAGGAAGACGCGGCGCTGCGCGACATACCGATCATCTTCCTGACCGGCGTGGGCGGACCCGAATTCGAAACGCAGGCCTTCGAAGTTGGCGCCGTGGACTACATCACGAAGCCCTTCAACGTGGCCGTGGTCAGGGCGCGGGTCAATGCGCACCTCGCATTGAAGGCGGCCAGAGAGCAGGTGGCCAGGCAGAACCTCGTCCTCGAGACCCGGGTGGCCGAGCGCACGTCCCAATTGGACGATGCGCTGAAGCATCTCAGCCAGGCGTCGTTGGAGACCACGGTCCGATTGGCCCGCGCCGCCGAGTACCGGGACGAACTGACGGGAGCGCACGTCTTGCGCGTCAGCTACTACGCCGAAGCGATCGCCCGGCAGTTGGGGATGGCCGACGGAATGGTCGGCCTGCTCCTGCGAGCGGCAGCCATGCACGACGTCGGGAAGATTGCCATTCCAGACCACATCCTGCTCAAGCCAGGCCCCTTGACGGCTGATGAATGGGAGATCATGAAGCAGCATACCGTCATTGGCGCCAGCATCCTGGCTGGCTCGGAATTCGACGTGATCAAGCTCGGTGAAACCGTGGCCCGGACGCATCACGAACGGTGGGATGGCGGCGGCTATCCATCCGGTCTGAAAGACGAAGGGATCCCGATCGCCGGACGTATCGTGGCAATGGCCGATCTGTTCGATGGATCGGTGTCGCGCCGGCCCTACAAACCCCCCAAGCCGCTCGACGTCGCATTCGAGTTGGTCCGGGAGGAACGCGGTGCGGCGTTGGATCCCCAGGTGGTTGACGCCTTTTTTGCGGTCGAGAGCGAGATCCTGGAGATCAAAGCGACCTACGAAGACCGCGTGGACAGTCCCCTGGTACGGCTCGCAGGGATTCGCTACAGCTCTGTCTAGAACTGGTAAAGCCGGCGCAGGGCCGTCAGCGGTGCACAGGTGCTAGGTCGGGACCCCAGCATTCTGTCATTCCCGCGACCGCGGGAATCCAGATCTGGACCCCCGCTTCCGCGGGGGTGACGACCGCTTGAGCACCACGTGGGCTGGTTGTGGCCAGGACCCGGACCAGCCGATCGCGCGTTCCGCGCCGATGCTGATGGTGTTCGTCATCGAAGACGTTGTTGGTGGTGTGCCAACGACCGCAGGATTGCGTCAAGCACCGTGTCAAGTTCTTTGCCCACGTCCTCTGTGAGAAAGCGCAGCACGAAGTAGCCGTTCTCCTGGAGCAACTGATCCTTGCGCCGATCGCGGCGGTACGCGACCGGATCCGAGAGATGCTGGGCACCGTCCAACTCCACAGCCACCCGCGCATCGGCGCACAGAAGATCGACTTCCAGTCTTCCCATTCCGTCGAACGCGATTGGCAGCGCGAAGTTGAGACGGAAGCGTCCCTTGGTTTCCGTCAGGGTCTCCAGGCGCCGATAGAGGAACGCTTCCGTGGCACTTCGCGCTCGGTCGGCATCGTCGGCGTCTGAAGGGACCGGACGAGCGGCGTGGACGAACAGGCTCGCGAGCGGCGTGTCGACGCCATCCCGAACGAGCCTTCGCACGCTGCCGGAGTAGTCGCGCTTCCACACCGGGTCCGACGGGAGGACGACATCGGCGGGCCATCCCGGTATGGCGCTGGCGGGCAGGAGAATCGTGTAACCGACCGCTTCATAGCCGCGGCAGCGCCGATCGAACATCCGCGCGAGCATGGGCACGTTGAGGTCCGCGTAGTCGTAGATGCGCACCTCTCGCTTGCCGTCGAAGAGGCGGTGTAGCCGGCCGGCGTATTGGGCGATCGTGCCGCGCCACGAGACTGGAAGCGTCAGGAACAACGTGTCCAGCCGTGGGTCGTCGAATCCTTCTCCCACGTGCTTGCCGGTAGCCAGAATCACTCGGGCATCCTCGCGTGGGATGGCCGCCAGCCGATCGACCACGGCCTGCCGCTGCTTCTTGCCCAGCCCAGCTCGCAAGACCACGACGTGGCGCACCTTCTCGACGAGTCCGCTCTCGAGGTGGTCGAGGTGGTCGTTCCGCTCCGTGAGCACGAGCGGCGACCGACCGTTGTTCACAGACTCGACGACGTCGTCGCAGATGCGATAGTTGCGCAGGTCGTCATCGACCAACTCCTGGTACAGCGCCTGGAATTCCACCCGCTTGTCGGAGTTGGGACTCCGGCTCGGCTCAAACGCCGTCGGATGAACGAGGACGAAGTGTTCGAAGGGGCGCGTTGCTGCCTGCGCCTTCGCGTTCACTCGGTGGCGAACCGGCCCGCACTGCATGAAGATGATGGGATGGTGGCCGTCCTTCCGTGCAACGGTCGCAGAAAGGCCCACAACGAACCGCGCCTTGGCACAGCGCGCCACCTGCTCGAAGCTGTGCGCTGACAGGTGATGACACTCGTCGACGATCAGGTGGCCATACTCGGCCACGCAATCGTCGACGACACCCTTCCGGACGAGGCTCTGAATGACGGCAACGTCGAGCAGCCTGGTCGGCCGCGTTCGCCCGCCGCCGATGCGACCGATCGACTTCGGGGGGATACCGAGGAACGCCGAGAGCCGCTCGATCCACTGGTCCAGCAGTTGACGCCGATGCACCAGCACAAGCGTGCTGACGCCGCGCTCTGCGATCAGCCAGGCCGCGATCACCGTCTTGCCAAACGCCGTCGTGGCGGCCAGCACGCCGGTCTCGTGCGCCAGCATCGCGTTTGCTGCCGCTTTCTGCTCGGGTCGGAGCTCGCCTTGAAAGTTTATCTCCAGCGCCCGACCGGCGTAGCGCTCGTCGCGAATGACTGTGCGAACGCCCAGGTCGGTCAGGGCCTGGCGAACCTCGTCGAGGCACCCTCGAGGCAGGCCGATGTGATGCGGGTGATCCTCTGCGCAGGCGATAACCCGCGGCTTGTCATACGTGGACAGGCGCATCGCCTGCGCCTTGTAGAACTCCGGATTCTGAAAGGCCGCCAGGCGAAGCAGTCGGTTTCTGAGGCCCGGATGCAACCCGTCCTTGGCGATGTAGATCTGATTGCCGAGAACCAGTTCCAACGTCTGAGGCAGATCGCCCGCGATGGGCGGATCCCTGCGGCGGCGCGATGGAGGGGCTGTCCACGGTTCATCTTCTCCGTCGTCCTGTGGTGGCAGGCGAACGCCGAGGATGCGACCACGGCGTTCGGCCTCCTGGGTGATCGCTTCAACGTGCGCTCGTCCTATCTTGCGCACGCTCGCAAGAAACGACCACTGGTCTGCCCAAGGTACGAGTTGGTCATCGAGGAAGACGCTGTTGCCCTGGTCGCGTGGTCCTTTTTGCAAAGGCAGGGCAATCAGGTTCCCGAACCCTCCTTGCGGCATCGTGTCCTGGTTCGGAAAGAGACGGTCGTACGAATCCAATCCGATGTCGGGGCGCCCTTCCATCGCTTCGGTCAGTAGGTGCGCTCCAAGTCTTCGAGCCAGGGCGGCTGGGATTGCCTCTTCGAAGAAGAGCCAGACGTGCGCGCCTCGTCCGGAGCGTGACCGTTCGAGAGCGGCTGGGAGGTTCAGGCGGCGACACGCTTCGAGAAAGGCCGTTGCATCTTCGTGCCAGCCGGCCTTGTCGAAATCGACGGCCAGGAAGAAGCAAGTCTCGTCCAGAAGCATCAGGTAAACGCCCGCCACAAACGCCTGGCCTTGGTCATCCTGGCCAGACAGATGCCACCGAATCACCTCGTCGGTGACCGGAAGAAAGCGACGATTGTGGCACTCGGCACACTTGATTCGCGGCTTCTCGCAGATGCCCCGAACCCACTCATTGGCGCAAGCGGGCGCATAGCCGGACTTGCCCGTCTTCCGGCTCTCGAAACGGCGTGGGTACACGTCCTCGCGCCCCCGGAAGAGCGAGCGGAACAGGGTGATCTTGGCCTGGGGCAGAGACTGCTGATGAACGAGATCCACTCGCTGTTCCATCGGACTTCACCGACTGTCACCGGCGCGCCGCTGCCCAGTCTTCCCATTTCAGACCGACTCGCGACGCCGTTCAAGCTGGACAGCACATTGCGCGCGAATGGTGGCGGCGTCGAGTCGCCTGACAGATGTCAGGATTTGTTATTTCTTGTTATACTCGATTGCGGAGGCACGACGTGAATGTTTCCCTGACGCCTGAACTCGAGCGGCTCATCCATGACAAGGTTGAGACGGGATCCTATCAGACGGCGAGCGAGGTCGTCCGCGAGGCACTCCGGCTGCTGAAACAAAGAGACGCAGGGCTGCTCCAGCTTCAAAAAGACATCCAGGCGGGGCTCGATCAGATTGAGCGCGGCGAGTACACCGAGTACGACCACAAGTCGACTCCCAAGCTGGCGGCACGAGTGAAGGCCCTGGGCAGGAAACGTCTTGCAGA
>CAYHRK010000022.1:0-4093 GCA_964358795.1 uncultured Vicinamibacterales bacterium | reverse complement strand
GCGGTCGAGTAGCCCACGTCATCCTCGGCTTTACGCTTCGTCAGCGCAGCCGGTTGAGCCGCCCGGTGATAGGATCTGGAGCTAGCTCAGGAGTCACATGCGATCACATGGGCAAACGCCACTGCTGCGGCCAGGCGACCAGCACTGGGAGAAGTGTGCTCGCCATCAGAACGCATCGACCACCCGATTCGTGGCGAATATGTTCTTGTGCGATGACTGCACCGACCGTCTGCAGCACGAGGCGTTCAATGGACGTTCTCCGCTGTTTGAAGGACTCCACGTGGAGGGCTACTGCGGCCTCTGCAATGAGCTCACTGCGACAGACTTGCGACAGTGGTTTGTGTGCCCAATCTGCCTGAATGTGGTTCTCAGTTATCCGAAAGGGTTCGCCGCCAGCCGTTACGTTCACGAATTCTGGAAACGCGATATTACGCCGCAATTCCCCGACTTCGTGCTTGAGGAACTGGATGAGGTGAAGCTCGAACCGTTCGTACCGGGGAGACGGTCGGCAAAAACGAAGGGCGAAGTCGTTCAAGAACTCGACTACCGGGTTGGCCGTCGGCATGGAGATGTCATCGAGCCGTTGTTCTGCATAGAGCTGAAGGCTGGTCCCGCGTCAATCGACGAGATGTCTGAGTTTCAGCTCGACGTAAAATGACTTCAACGATATTGCCAATGGCTGCAACGGATGCGGCCTCCCCGCCTACATTTTCCACGTTCAAATCAACGATGATTACCTGCCGCCGACCAGGCGCAGCATCGCGAGAAACTTGTGGTGGACGGACGTGTGGAGCCTCGAACAGGCACGCAAGGCAGTACGTCAGCGTCGAGGCGAGGACAAGCGTGCCGCGTACTACAAGCCGTCAGCGTTTAGGGCGCGCGAGGCGTTCGCCGAGGAGCTTCGCACGGGCGGTTACACCGGCCTGACGGAACGACTCAGAGCGAACAGAATCTCGCTGATCTAACAAAGCGCGCGCTTCCCGTCGCCGACGACGGTATACTCAAAACATGCTTGTTGATCACGTCGATCTGGTCAGGATTGACGCGGGTCGTCGACTCGACACCGAGAGACAGGCGGAGCTAGGGCAGTTCATGACGCCGGCGCCAACGGCGAGGCTCATGGCGTCGATGTTTGAAGCCCGCGGGGAGCGGATTCGGCTGCTCGACGCCGGGGCCGCTGTGGGCTCGCTGACCGCAGCCTGGATCGGAGAGATCTGCGATCGGAAGCGGAAGCCCAAGGCCGTGCAACTCACGGCGTACGAGTTGGACGAAGGTCTGGCCGACCGTCTGAAGGGCACGCTCAAGAACTGCCAGCAAACCTGCGACGCGGCAGGCGTCTGCTGCGAGGCTCAACTCCGACAGGGGGACTTCATTGAAGCCGGCGTTCGAATGCTCGTCGGCGGCTTTTTCAGCCCGGAACTAGAACGGTTCGACGCCGCCATTCTCAATCCCCCGTACCGCAAATTCACAACCGATTCCAAGGAACGCCTATTCCTCAGACAGATCGGCGTCGAGACGAGCAACCTGTACACCGCGTTCCTCTCAATCGTCCTCAAGCTGCTCGCGCCCGGAGGCGAGATCGTAGCGATCACTCCTCGCAGCTTCTGCAACGGCCCGTACTTCAAACCGTTCCGCAGATTGCTAATTGACACTGTCCGCCTGCGCCGTGTCCACGTATTCGAGTCCCGCACCAATGCATTCCGCGAGGACGAGGTTCTTCAAGAGAACATCATTTTCCACGGTATTAAGGGCGACCCGAACGGCAGGCCCGTCGAGATCTCGTCGAGCACCGGACCCGACGACGACCACGTGAGCTTCCGCGAGGTGCCCTACGAGCAGCTCGTCCGACCGCACGACCCGGACTTCTTCATTCACCTCGTTGGCGATGAGATTCAGGAGAGGATCGCAACCCGGATGTCCGGCCTCGAGGCGCGGCTCGGAGATCTCGATCTGACAGTGTCGACTGGCCGCGTCGTCGACTTCCGAGCCGTGCAGTTCATCCGGCAGGACCCTGGCGCCAACACTGTCCCGCTGATCTACCCGGCTCATTTCGATCGAGGCTTCGTCCGGTGGCCGAAGGAGTCGAGGAAGCCGAATGCAATGGAGATCCTGCCGGGCATCGAAGAACTACTCGTGCCGAGCGAGCCGTACGTACTCGTTAAACGGTTTTCAGCGAAGGAAGAGCGACGCCGGATCGTTGCGGCTGTCTACGACCCCGGACGGCTGGTCGCAGACAAGGTCGGTTTCGAGAATCATCTCAACTACTTTCATCGCAACGGACGAGGACTCCCATCGGTACTTGCGAAGGGATTGGCGATATTCCTGAACTCAACCCTCGTCGACTTGTATTTCCGCCAGTTCAACGGCCACACGCAGGTAAACGCGACGGATCTCAGAAGTCTCCGCTACCCGGGTGAAGAGCAGATGCTGAGGCTCGGCGCTCGAATGGCCGACGAACTCCCTGGCCAAGACCAGATTGACGACATTGTTGGGGAAGAGCTGTTTGGACATCAGAACGGGGACGACCCTGTGAAAACGACGAAGAAGGTCCAAGACGCGTTGGTAATCCTAAGGCAGCTTGGTTTCCCGCGGCAGCAGATTAATGAACGGTCGGCCCTGACGCTGCTCGCCCTGGTCGACGTCAAACCGAGGACACCTTGGGCCAAAGCCCGCAATCCTCTAATCGGCATAACGCCGATGATGGACTTCTTCGGTGAGCACTACGGCAAGCGATACAAGCCGAATACTCGTGAAACCGTCCGTCGCCAGACGGTTCATCAGTTTCTGGACGCGGAACTCGTCGCAATCAACCCCGATGAGCCCTCGCGGCCGACGAACAGTCCGAACTCGGTTTACCAGATCGAAGCTGGGGCACTTGCGCTACTCCGGTCGTACGGAACACCAGGGTGGGACAAGGGTATCAAGACGTACCTGACTTCTTTTGAGACCCTGAAGGAGAAATACGCCCGCGAGCGGGCGATGAAGCGGATTCCGTTGACCCTCGCCAAAGGTAAGAAGATCACACTTTCCCCAGGTGGGCAGAACGTCCTCGTCGAGCACATCGCAACGGATTTTTGTGAGCGGTTCGCGCCTGGTGGGCACATCGTGTACGTGAGCGACACCGATGACAAGTTCGCGTATTTCGATGAGCAGTTCTTGAAGAAACTTGGGGTCAGGATCGAGACGCACGGCAAGATGCCAGATGTGGTTGTCTACCACAAGCAGAAGAAGTGGCTCGTGCTGATCGAGGCCGTAACCAGTCATGGACCGGTTGACGGCAAGCGTCGCGGTGAACTGAAGCGGCTTTTCAAAGGGGCGAAGCCGGGGCTCGTTTTCGTCACGGCGTTCCTTGACCAGAAGGCCATGGTGAAGTACCTGAGCGACATCTCCTGGGAGACGGAGGTGTGGATCGCCGATGCGCCAGATCATTTGATTCACTTCAACGGCGAACGGTTCCTCGGTCCCTATGACGGATAGGGCCGCGACACGATATCGCGTCGGACCCGTTCATGGCCCTACTGGCCGTGAGTAGCTGGACGCTGGAGAACGTCGGCCGCCTATGACCGGCGCTTCAAGACCTCCTCAAGCTGAAGGGGGCCGGACCAACGGTCGTCGAGAACTACCTATTGCTCCGGTCGTCAACCGCGCCATGAAACCCGTGGAGGCGGACTTCGACACCGTGATCGTCCCAGGCCGAGAGGAAGGGTTTCAGCCAGTTTTCACCGGGGATGGAGTTAGTCTTCGGCGAGCACCGAGGCGTACGCGAGGGCCTGTCGGACGTCCTCCTCTTCGAGGTCAGGAAGGTCCGCCGCGATTTCGGCCGGCGTCATGCCATTCGCCACGAGGTTGACGACGTGGGCAACAGAAATCCGCAGGCCGCGAATCGTTGCACGTCCGGCCAGGACGTTCGGGTTCTGCGTGATGCGATCGAACCGGTTTGGCACGGCTCCCTCGCTTCCATTCTAGCGGGCTGCGGGCGGCAGATCCGCCAAAGCCCTCGCGATGTGTGACCTATACGTGTACTTCAGATCGGCGAAGTGGTCGGGGCGACTGGATTCGAACCAGCGACCCCCTGCGCCCAAGGCAGGTGCGC
>CAYHRK010000021.1:0-26997 GCA_964358795.1 uncultured Vicinamibacterales bacterium | reverse complement strand
ATGAAGGGGCCAACAGACCTTCAAGGACGCCGATCCCGCATCCTGGCGGCCCGATCGATCGGGCCGTGCGAGCTGTCGTCCTCGCCCCGGACGACTGAACCGGCGAAGGGCGACGGGTGTAGCGGTAGTAGTCGTAAACGGCGCGAGCGATGCGGCCGATCGCGTCTTCGGCGAGGTAGCGCTCCGTCCGACTGTTCTTGAGGTACACGCTGATCGCCACGTGCTGGTCGCCCACAAACATGATCCCCACGTCGTTCAATGAACCGCCAATGCTGCCGTACTTGCTGTAGACCCTGGCCCCGTCAGGAAGGTTGCGATGGAGGCGAGTGTGGATTTGATTGCGAGCTAGGATATCCATCATCTGCTGCCCGGCAGCTTTGCTCACCATTTCTCCCTTGTAGATCTTCGCGAGGAGCTCGGTCATGTCGACCGGCGTCGTGACGTCCAGCTCGATGGCGGTGAATGTCTCGTTCGCCGCCCGGACCTGCGCCGGCGTGAGAGCCGCGCGCATTCGCGCCACCTCTGCCGGGCTCGCGGTGGCCAGCCGCGGATCGAGCAGCTTGTTGTAGTCACCGATGATCTCCCTGGTGGTCCGATCGATTCGGATGGCGGGCAGGCCAGCCTTGCGCATGGTTGCCGTCACGTTAGCGGGACCGACACGGTTCAGCAAGATATCCGTCGCCATGTTGTCGCTGACGGCCATCATCATCAGGATCAGGTCGCGCATCGTCGGTCGCAGGCCAGCGTCAAAATAGGTGAGCAGGCCACTGCCGGGTCGCCTGAGATCGGCGGTCAGCTCCACCCGGTCTTCGAGGGAAAAGCGCCCCTCCTCGGCCTGCTTGAAGACCTCGGCCATGATCGCAACCTTGTATGTGCTGGCCATCGGGTACAGTTCACGGCCGCGCACCATCACCAGCTCGTCGAGCTCGATGTTCTTGGCTGCGACCCCGATGTCCCCTGCGAAACCGTTGACGATCTTCTCGAGATCCTGTCTCAGCCCGTCAAGATTCCCGGCCTGCGGCAGAGCGCCCGTCAGCGACCAGGAGGCGAGTACCGCGAAGAGTATCCGCTTCATTAACCTCTCCCTTCACCATGGGGCCTGACGAACAAAGGTGGCGGAATGCCGTAGCGAGAGGGCACCCGGCATTCCGCGGGCCATCCCCCTACCACGTGAATCCGACCCCCAGCTGTATCTGTCGGCTGAAGTCGACTTGGGTGGGCGTGCCGGCCGCCGCGAAACTCGACTGGACCCGAAGCACGTTCACACGGTTGGTGATGTTCAGCCCCTGGAATTCGAGCCTGAGGCCCCCGCGACCGAGGTCGAACGATCGCTGGACACCCAAATCCAGCGAGCTCTGCGCGGGCAAACGCTCCGCGTTCCGCACTGACGGCCGGCCTTGACGGTCCACGTACAGCACCTCCGTTCCGACCTGCGCGTTGTCGATCGAATACGGCCGGCCACTCGCCCAACGGAACACCCCGGAGAGCAGGACGCGGTAGGGCATCTCGATCATGGCGGTTGTGTTGATGACGTGCGGCTGATCCCAGTCCTGCACGCCGTACGCCCCTTTGATCTGCGCCACATTGAAGGACTGCCCTTGCAGGTTCCCGAGGCCTTTCACCTTCGACCACGTGTATGTCTGGAGCAGTTCGAACCGGCTTTTCTTGCTGAATGGCTTGCGAAGCGTCACCTCGAGACCTCGGTATCGGCCGCACTCCGGCACGAGTTCGTTCTCGCCGCAGTTGTCGCTCTGCAGGATCTGCTCTGTCGGCGTGACGAGTGTAAACAGCCAGTCGTGCTGATTGGTTTCCGAGTAGGACACGCTGAGCTTTATCGTCGCCGGCAACAACGTCTCGTACCCGACGGTCCACGAGACGTTATACGGATTGACATAGCGGTCTCCGATGCGATTGCGAAATTCGTTGAGCAACACGTCCCTGCCAATGAGCAGCCGTTGATACGGATCGTTGGGGAAGGCTGCCGTGGGGTTGTCTATTCGATAGAGCTGGTTGCCCAACGATAGTCGATCGAACGCCCATGAGAACGCCCAGAGATTCTGGTAAAAAAGGCCGAAGTTGGCGTAGATCCGCTTCGTGCCGTCTCCGCCGGGGTCGATGCCCACGCCGAGGCGAGGCGCGAAGTTGTGAACGCGCACCTCGCTTTGATAGTCCCAGCGCAGCCCGTAGTCGATCGTGACCCGATCCGTGACCGCCCAGTTGTCCTGTGCATAGGCCGCCATGTCGTGCGCGCCCCACCGGTACCAGGGATCCGGCTCGAGAGGAATCGATCGCGTGAGGGTTCCACCGATGGGGCGACGGTCGGTATAGGCGCTTCCGAAGACGTTCGTCCAGCGGCTGCCCCACAGGTAAGCGTAATCGAACCCGATCTTGATGTTGTGATCTCCTCTGTAGGCGTTGAACTTCTCCGAAGCACGGAGGCGGTACTCCGACCAGTTGCCACGAGTGTTCCGGTAGCCGGTGTAGAAAGTTCCCTGTCTGGTCACCTCCGCCACAAACGGACGGTAGTTCGAGGCGTCTACGGTGCCACCATTGCGAGCGGTCAAGCCTCCTGAGCGCTGCGCGAGGTGATGGAGGTAGACCTGCGACTGCAAGGTTGTGTTGTCGTTGAACGTATGGCTCTGCTGCAGATTGACCAGATAGATATCGACATCCTGAAAGGTCTGTGCCTCTGGCGCGTAGTTGCTCTGCAGCGTCGTGTTCGTTTGCCAGAAAGGATCATGCTCGATGCCCAGGTCCCAGCGGTCCGTGGCCGCTTGCTGGTAGGTGAGCTTCGCGTGAAAGTTGGAGAGGTCCGAGTTCAAGACGGTAGGCTGCAGGAGGTTGCCCCGGTCGTCCTGCCAGTACTGGTACGCGACGTGGTACCAGAACCTGTCGCGGACGATTGGCCCACCCACCGAGAGTTCATGGAACTGCGTGTTCCCCGGCTGCTTGTCATTGACCTGCCCCGGAATCCCCGAGTCCACCTTGCTGGCCAGCTTCTCCGGCCGAAACAACCCGCTGTATGCGCCGTGCGACTTGTTGGTACCGGTCTTCGTGATCACGTTCACCATGCCCCCGGTCTGCTCTCCGTACTCGGCCTGGAAGCCGCCGGCAATGAACTCGAACCGCTCGACGCTGTTCTGCGGAACCGATAGCGCCGTTCGACCGTGTCCCGTAATCGTCGTCGCCCCATCGACACGCCACCCGTGCGCCACCGTCGCGTCGCCCCTCACGTGGAACTCGTACCAGGCTCCGGGACTCTCCGCCCGGCTGAACGTCGTGCCCGCCATCAGGGTCGCGACCTCAGTCTTGTTCCGGGAGTAGAGCGGAAGCTGATCGACGACGTTCGCCTTCAACGTCTCGCTGCTGGTCGATGTGCCGACCGCCAGAAGCGGCGCTTCCGCCGCGACGGTTACCTCTTCCGTCACCGGTCCCACATGCATCGTCAGTGTGAACCGCTGAGTGTAGTTGGCCAGCACCTGGATGCCCTGAACGATGGCCAGGCTGAAGCCGTACAGCTCCGCCTTCAGCTCATAGTCGTTGCCGATAGGTACCGCTATGAAGCGAAACACGCCAGCTGAATCCGTCACTTGCTGAAACGTCACGCCCTTCTCGGTATCCGTGAGGGTGACGGTGGTCCCTGGGAGCATGGCTCCGGTCTCGTCCCGCACCGTCCCCGTGAGCGTTCCGGAGAGCACGGCCTGGGCGTTCGCCGCCACGGGCCACGCACTGACGACAAGGACGACGAAGGCCACGCACTTGACAAAGGGTAGCGATGTCATACTGGCTCCCTTCCCTCGCTGGGTTCTCCTACTGGCCACTCGGTTCCATCGAGGGCCTGGATATCCCGATGGCAAGATGATATGCCCGCGGACACGCCAGCGCGAGGCACAGATGCGGACTGAAGCGAGATCTGTTATAGCGGCCGCCAGCGGGGCCAGTGGGGCGGTCCAGGCGACACCCCGGGGCACGCGGACTGCTGGGTCGCAAGATCCCCGCAGGTGCCTACCGGAGGAGGATGGTAAAGGTCGGAGTCAGGGGTGCCGGACGTCGGCCAGGAGCTGCCGGACCGCCTCCAGGGTCGGATCAACCGCGAGCGCCTTTTCCAGCGCGGCAACCGCGCCGGATCGGTCGCCCTGGTGCCAAAGCACGTAGCCGAGCCCGGCGTGAGCGGCACCCATGTCGGGCCGTAACTCCACGGCGCGCTCCGCATGCGCTCTGGCCTCTTCGTTCGCGCCGACGCTCAGCAGGGCGAGGGCCAGATTGATGTGGGCTTCCGCATAGGCCGGATCCGCCGCCAGGGCACGGCGGAAATACTCAATCGCCAGCTTCCGCTGGCCTCGACGCTCGTTGAGGAGGCCGAGGTTGTTCAGCGCCTCGGCGTACCCAGGCTCGAAGTGGACCGCGCGCAGATAGGCCGATTCTGCTTCGGCGTCGCGACCGACGCGATCAAGGACCAAACCGCGATTGTAGTGGGCGACGGCGTAGGTCGGATCCGCCCGCAGTGTCTGCTCGAACGCCTCCAGCGCCTGAACCTGTTTTCCTTGAACGAGAAGGATCGTGCCGAGATTTGCCAGGGCTCCCACGTGCGTCGGGTCGAGACGCAGCGCTCGCCTGTACGCAGCCTCCGCCTCAGCGGTCCCACCGAGACGTCCGTAGGCGACACCGAGGTTGTACTCGGCGTCGGCGCTCTCGCGGTCGAGTGCAGCCGCTCGACTCAAAGCCTGCACGGCGGCTTCAAGCTGACCGCGTTCAACCAGAAGCAATCCGAGATTGGTGTAGGCCATCGCCGCCGCCGGCTTTTTCGCAACAGCAGTCCGATAGGCCGCCTCCGCGCGATCGAGCGCTCCCGTCCCTTCATGAGCGAGCCCTTGGTTGAACCACGCCTCCCAGTTCTCGGGATCCACCCGGGCCGCCGCCTCGAACTCTGCGGCGGCTCCCCGGGCGTCTCCCTCAGAGAGCTTCACGAGCCCGAGCCGGTTGCGCGCCGAGGCGTCATTCGGCGCCTCTTGAAGTCGGCGCTCGAGCACTCGACGCCACGATGCTTCGGTGGCGCGCACGTTCGCGATGAGCCTGGGAGTCTGATCGTCCGCGGGATTGATCGCCTGCGCGGCCCGGTACTGCGCCACCGTTGATCGATAGTCATGGTTTCCGCGCTGGAACAGCGCGTGCCCGCGAATCAGCCTGTCAGCCGCGCGCCAGTAGCGGTCGAGCACGAGCAGATCGGCGTTCGAAGCCGCCCGGACCGGTGGGACGTGCCGCTCACGCAGCAGCGACAAGAGGTTCCGGCTGATGACGAAACCGCTGAATCCTCCTCGTGGGACCGAGAACTCGAGAATCGGACGCGCATCGGTGTTGACCGGGGCACCGCCGGCGAAGCGGGCGGCGCCCTCGGCGCCGAAGAGGAAGCCGCTTACGATCTTCCACGGGTCGGCCAGGCCGATTTCGGCCAGATCCTCGGCGACAGTCTTCTCGGCGAGCTGTTCGCGCAGGCTCTGGATATCGATCGGGATGTCGCGGTCGGCCCCGATCAACAGCACGTAGTGCGCCGGCGCATTGTTCATGTACCAGACGCTCATACGCGGGAACACTGCCCTGAACGTGGCCACCGCTACGCGCAGGTCCTCGGTGGAAAGGCCGCCCAGCGGCAGCCACACCACGGTAAGCCCGCCGCGGTTTAGACGCCGCCGACACAGCTGGAAGTACTCCCGCGTGTAGAGCATCGCGTTGCTCTTGTAGCGGAGGTCGGTGCAGTCGGTCGAGATGATGTCGTAGGTGCGATCGGTCCGCTGCAGGAAGCTGCGGGCATCGTCGAGGATCAGCTCGAACTTCCGCTCGCCGAACACGTTGTGGTGGCTTTCGTGAAAATGGCTCGAGGCTTCCAGCACCGTGGGGTCGATCTCGGCGCAATCGACCTGCTGGAGCCGCGAGTAGCGGGTGAAGGACCACGAAGCACCACCCGACCCGAATCCGACAGTCAGCGCGCGCGTCGCGCCTGGATGGAGCAGCATGGGCAGGTGAGCGAGGCTCTTCTGGTCGGTCAGCATGACCGGGTCGGTCCCTGCCACGGCGATCTTGTCGATGTGCAGCGTCTTGTAGCCGTCCGCGTTCTCGACGACGCTGACAGTCGACAACCGGCCTTCCCGATAGAACAGCAGGCGACCGCCGATGTCGGGCTGATGGAGCGGGGCCCGCAAGGCCGGGGCGAGCACCAGGCCGAGCGCCGCCAGCACCGCGGGTGCCGCCAGCTTCAGGGCGCCACGCCCCCCTTCGGCGAGTGCCAAGACCGCAGCCATCAGGAGATTGCCGGCCGCGAGGATCACGAGTGTTTCTTGGATTCCCCACCAGGGAATCAGCAGAAACGCGGCCGCGAGCGACCCGACAATCGCGCCTAGCGTGTTCATGGCGTACAGCCGGCCCACCGCGCCGCCCAGCCGCCCCCGGCCCTCCGCGTATGCGGCGCAGGCGAGCGGGAATGTCGCCCCCATGAGGAGGGTGGCGGGAAGGAGGGCACCGGCGGCGGCCGCGAAGCCGATGGCGGTGGCCCGGATCCACGAGGTGTCGATGGCTGCATGCGTGGCCGTCGCGATCCGCTCGGCGTATCGTGTGTACGCGAGAAGCGATGCGACCCCAACGATTCCCACGAGACCCTGCACGACAGCGAGCGCACGGGCCGGTCGCCGGATGGCCCGCGCTGCCTGCATCGCGCCCCAGCTGCCGAGCGCCAGCCCTCCGAGAAAGGTCGTCAGCATCGTCGCGAACGCATACGTGGTGCTGCCGAGTCCGAACACGAGCAGACGCGTCCAGGCGACTTCCGCCGCGAGCGCGCCGAAGCCCGAGACGGCCGCCGTCAGGGCGACGAGCCGGCCCAGCCATGGTCGCAGAGAGGCGAGTGGCGCCCGCGGTTGGCTCGCCGTGCCGATGGCCACGCGGCGGGTCAGCCCTTCCCTCCTCGCGACGAGCAACGCCGCGCCCGCCGTCAGCACGTTGATCGCCGCCGCCACGTACGTGGCCCGCATCCCGATGGCTGGCAGCAGGATGAATCCCGCGGAGAAGGCTCCCGCCGTCGCACCGAGTGTGTTGGCGGCGTACAGGGCGGCCACGCCCCGCGCCACTCGACCGGGTGGAACCACCGCGCGCGTCAGCGCGGGGAGCGTCCCCCCCATGAGGGCAGTCGGCATCATCAACACGGCGAGAGACAGCAGGAACTGAAGCATCGCCAGCGCCGACGACGGTGACGCCGCAGCGGGTTGCAGCCATGCGTACAAGGGGGCGAGCCCGGCGAGCAATACGGGAACCAGGAGCCCCGTTGCCGCGATTCCGAGTTCGATACCGGCAAAGACGCGGAGCGGCGACCGGCTGCGATCGACGAGAGCGCCGAAGGCGGCGCTGCCAAGCGCGAGCCCGCCCATGAAGGCGGCCAGGACGGCGGCAATCGCGGCGGATGTGCTGCCGAGTACCGCGGTCAGCAGGCGCATCCATACGACTTCGTAGACCAACCCGGCGAAGCCGGACGCCGTGAAGACGGCCAGCACGAGGCCCCTCCCGAGCGGCGAGATGGAAAAACCGGTCGTCGCAGAGCGGTCTGGAGTGTGGGGCATACGATTACTGTCGCTCGTCGCCCGAGGCTTTGCGTGCGCCGCCGACGGCGTCGTGGCGGCGCCACACCCAGAGAGCGTACATGGGAAGGCCGATCACCACGAGGCACACGCCGACAGCCGCCCGGCCGGGCTCGACCAGGACGGTATTGACCACGATCGCCGCGGCAGCAACGATGAAGAGCAGCGGGGTCCAGGGATAGCCGGGCACTCGATAAGGACGCGGCGCGCCGGGGTCCGCCCGGCGGTACACGAACACGGTTGCAGCGCCGAGCGCGTAGAACAGCCACCCGGCAAATACGACGTACGTGAGGAGTTGCTGGAACGTGCCCGTGAGGGCCAGAACCGCCGACCACGTCCCGCCTGCCACGACCGCGAAGGCTGGCGTTCCGAAGCGCGGATGGACCTCCCCGAGGCGCCGGAAGAAGAGGCCATCGTTCGCCATCGCATAGTAGACGCGCGGAGCGGTCAGCGTGAGGCCGTTGGCCGCGCTGAAAATCGACAACAGGATCGCCATCGCCACGAGCCCCGCCGCGTGAGGACCGGCCACCACCGCAACGGCGGAAGCCGCGATGCTCTCGGTGCCGCTCGCCCCGTCTGCGCCGAGCGCAGCCAGGTAGCCGACATTGGCGAGCAGGTAGATGCCGATCAGCGCGGCCAGGCTGATCAGGTACGCGCGCGGAAACGTGCGTTGCGGATCAATCGTCTCGCCGGCGCTGAAGGTCGCGTACTGCCAACCTTCATATGCCCACAACACGCCAATCATGGCCAGGCCGAAACCGGTGACCAGAGAACCCTCCGGCGCGACCGACAGCGCCGCCTCACGGCTCGCGGTCGCCTCTCGGCCCGCAATCACCAGGACGAGGCTCATGAGCACCACGGCACCGATCTTCATGCCGGTCATCCAGTTCTGCAGGTCTGCGCTCTGCCGGGTCCCTCGCACGTTCACGATCGTGACGGCGCCAATCATGCTCACCGCCACTGCCTTTCCGAGTGCCGGCGTGAGGGGAACGACGTGATTCAGGTAGGTGCTGAAAGCCACCGCCAGCGCCGCGAGCGATCCGCTGCTGATCACGAAGAAAAGCGTCCACCCGTAAAGGAAGGCGGCGAGGGGGCCAAAACAATCGCCGATGTACACGTAGAGCCCACCAGCTCGCGGGTTGGCGGCGCTGAGCTCCCCGTAGGTGAGCGCGCCAAGCATCGAAAGCGTTCCGCCGGCCACCCAGACAAGCATCGCAGGCAGCACCTGCCCGTTGACCTGACTGAGCACGGTTCCCGGCACCAGGAAAATCCCTGAGCCAATCACCGTTCCGATGATGAGCAGTACCAGGTCCCGCATGCCGAGCGTGCGTGCAAGCTGACTCATCGGCCTTCCCGCATCCAAGCCTGCTGCGGACGGTTCCTCGTGCGCTCCAGCCGCATCAATCCGTGGCCGCGGCACTGCGCGGCTTCCGCAGGACCCGGCCTGGCAAAGCCCCGGTGTGATTGCCCTGGTCGATGACAAGTTGTCCGTTAATCACGACATACTCGATGCCCTCGGGATACTGCTTCGGCTTCTCAAAGGTCGCCCGGTCGATGACGCGTTCGGGATCGAAGACGACCAGGTCGGCCCAGAATCCTTCCCGCAACAGGCCGCGGTCTCGCAGGCCGAGGCGCTGGGCGGCGAGCGACGTCATTTTCCTGATCGCGTCCTCGAGCCGCAGAATCTTGAGATCGCGCACATAATGCCCGAGAATCCGCGGAAACGTGCCGAAATGACGAGGATGGGGGTGTCCCTGGCCCAGCCGGCCGTCCACCGACAGCGCGGAGCCGTCGGAGCCGATGCTGACCCAGGGAGCGGCCATCGCCGTCTGCACGTCCTTCTCGCTCATGATGAAGAGGACCCCGTGTACCTGCCCGTTCTCTTCGAGGAGCAGATCGAAAAAGGCGTCGGCCGGCTCCTTCCCTCGCATCACCGCGTTGTCGGCAAGCGTCTTGCCGGCCAGATTCTTGTTCTTCTCGGTCCGGGTATCCGAGATCATCACGCCCTTCCACCCATCGGACTGTTGCACGTAGTTGTGGCGCCAGTCCGGCGCGCCCCCTTCGATCTCGTTCTTCATCCTGGCGCGCATCTGCGGGTCGCGCAGCCTCTCCATCGTCTTTTCGACGCCGCCGTCCAGCGCCCATGGAGGGAGCAGCGGCAGCAGCGGGTGCGCACCGGCGATGTACGGGTACTGGTTCGCGGTGATGTCGACGCCGCGGGCGCGCGCCGCCTCGATCAGCCCCAGCGCCTCGGGCATCCGGCCCCACACCTTCGGTCCCGACGCCTTGAGGTGGAACACGTCGATCGGCACCTGCGCCTTTTGCCCGATCTCGATCGCTTCGCGCAGGGCTTCGAGCAGCTCCTCGGATTCGCCCCGCAAATGGGTCGCGTAGATGCCGCCGTAACGGCCGATGACTTTGGCGAGTTCGGTGATCTCCTCAGTTGATGCAAAACCGCGCGTCGCCTCCAGCGAGGTCACCAGCCCCCACGCGCCGTCCTCCATCGCTTGGGCCACCAACTGCCGCATCTCGTCGAGCTCTCCCGCCGTCGGCGGCCGGTTTTCGAACCCGATGACGCACACGCGCACCTGGCCTGCCGCCACATACGACACGATGTTCGTCGCGATGCCCTGCTGCTCGAGGCGACTGAAGTACTCGCCGAGCGTGCTCCACGTCGGCTCGATGCCGTACCGCGCCAGCGACTGTTTCATGGCTGCCAGGGCCGGGCCCTTGATCGGCCCCGCCGTCTCCCCCTCACCCAGAACTTCCGTCGTCACGCCCTGCCGCACCTTGCTCTGTGCCCGGCCGTCAACGAGCAAGGGATAGTCGGAATGCGTGTGCATGTCGATGAAGCCGGGTGCGACCACGTGCCCCGCTGCCTCGATGATCCGGCCCGCGCGCACGTTGTCGAGCCGGCCGATTCGGCTGATGCGTCCCGCCTGGACCGCCACATCGGCGGACACCCACGGATTTCCCGTGCCATCCACGACGCGGCCGCCGCGAATGACGAGGTCGTACTCGGGAGCCGGGGCGCTGGGCGCCTGGCACCCGGTTGTCGCGCAGATGAGCAGAACGGCAACGACTGAGATCCCTGAGTACTTCATGGCCACCTCCACTGACGCTGCAACCCGTCGTGCATTCCATGTGTCCAATGGCGCCCGCGTCACGACCCCCTCGACTCCACGACGAAAACGCCGCCGTCGATCCGCATCGTCGTGCCAAACGGGCGCGAGAGCCTGGCCAGTCGCTCGAAGACAGCCTTTGCGCGATCCCCACCCGCCCGGCGAGGCACGCCCCGTTCCGACCGGGACAGCCCGACTCCCAGATCCAGGGGATACAGCTCGACGCGGCTCACGGCGCCCCGCTCGAAGCTGACTGTCGCGACCACGCTTTCCCACCAGACGTCTTCCTCGAACTCGAGCACCGGGCGCGACAGCACGTCGTCGGACTCTCTGCTCGACACCCAGCTCACGGCGGTCGTCGATGATTCGTACGCGTCGGTGGTCGCCACCGTCAGGGGTGGACAGTGGAACAAGAAGTTGCCGAGGCTGTAGAAAATCGGGCGGCCCTCGTATATCTCGATGCCGCGCAGCTGGTGAGGTCCATGGCCGACGACGATATCGGCGCCGGCGTCGATGGCCGCGCGGGCGAAGTCCCGCAGGAACGGAGGAGGCACCTGGCTTTCATTGCCAGGCTCGTGGGCATGGATGGCTAGGATAACAACGGCCGCCTGACGGCGAGCCTCCTTCACCTCCGCCAGCACCTCGCTGGCATCGCGCTCGTCTAGCCGCAAGTCCAGACGGTTCTCATCGCCTTTTCTGACGGGCGTCCCGAACAGGTCGAGCTCCTCCTCGCCGATGCGTCCCGCTTCCGGCATCGCGGCCAGCGACTTTTGAAGCGACCGGTACGTGGTTTCGTCCAGGACGGCCTGCTGCTCGACGCGCAGGTAGCTGACTCCGGCCCGGCCTCTAATCTCGCCACGACTGCGGGCCGCACGGGCCGACGGCACATGCGAAGAGGCGGTGGAGACGATCGCGACGCGTCCGGCCCGCGTCTCCAGGTAGGAGGCGGCGCGAGCGGTCTGAAGGTCCTCTCCGACTCCAGCATGAAGCAGACCGAGACCGGCGAGGATTTCGCTCGTCTGCTGGATCCCGCGCAGGCCGTAGTCGCCGGCGTGATTGTTCGCCCGCGTCACCAGGTCGAAGCCGAGAAGGCGCAGGATCTCAGCCTGCCGAGGCGTCGCAAGCGGCCATCCCTGCTCCGCGAACGAGTCGGAACTCCGTTCGGGACGCATGACCACCCCTTCGAGATTGACCAGCGCGGCGCTCGCCTCACGAATCCGACTTGCGACCGCGCCGAACCCGGCGTCCACCCTCACGTCCGGGACCGCCCCCGCGACGACGGCGTCGCCAGCGGCGGCAATCGTCATCCGTCCGCCCCTCTGCCCGGAGGCGGGCTGCGACTGACCAACACCATCTCTTCGCTCCCGGCAGCCCTCCGACACGATGACGAGCATCGCGAGGCTCGCGCCGAGGATGGTCAGCCTTCTCACAGGTCGCTCCTTCCGCGGCGGGCCTACCCTGGGAACGCCCGTTCGACGAACCAATAAAAGCCCAGGGCCATGATTCCGAGAGACAGCATCGCGGTCAGATGCGTCTTCCAGCGAGACGACCGGATGAACAGAAGAATGGGGAACACTGCGGCCACGAAGGCCACCTGCCCCACCTCGACGCCGATATTGAAGGAAAAGAGGGAGACCGCCAGACGACCTGGAGGCAGCCCAAGTTCCCGGAGCACGTTCGAGAAACCGAACCCGTGTACGAGACCGAAGAGAAAGGTGATGCTCCACCGACTGGTCACCAGGCCCTTCCACATATTTTCGATCGCAACGTAGGCGATGCTGAGGGCGATGAGGCATTCGATGAGCCGGGGGGGCAGCGAGACGAGCCCGAAGCTCGCCAGGCCCAGCGTCACGCTGTGGGCCACGGTAAAGGACGTGACGACTTTCACGAGCGCGATCAGGCCGGATGTCCCGATCAACAGGCCGACGAGAAATGCGAGGTGATCGTAGCCGGTGAAGATGTGTCCGACACCGAGGTGGAGGAAACCGGCGACCGTCCGGCCGAGGGTCGCCGAGTCGACCATGTCGAGCCGCGCGATCGGCTGCGACGCGTCGAGCACCGCCTGCCGAATGGTCGTGCCATCGTCGAGGCGCAGCAGGTGTTGGTGGTTCGGCTGGGTGATTGCCGGCAGGGTCGAAGCGACCATCAGGCCGCTGACGGCGCGGTCGAACGTGAAGAGGATTTGCATCCGGACCGTGTTCTCGTCCGACAGGTCGTATCGTTCGAGGAGAACGGCTGTCGGCTCTTCCGGCACCCGGAGTTGGTAGTGCTTCTTGATCGCCGCGTACAGCGACTCGATGCCCTCGTCCAGTTCGTCATACGTGACGACCTCGTCGCCGTCGGCGTCGACAGTGGGGCCGAGATGCAGCTCGAGCAGGTTCATCGTGAACGCCACTCGAACCGCGTTGCCTTCAATGGTCACCCTGGAGTAACTGGTCGAGGTCTCATGGGCCGACGCGACCATCGCCGGCAGAAACGCCAGGAGGCCGGCGATGGCCGCGCCGCCGGCCAGCCTTGCCAGAGCAGGGGGGCAACACACAAGTAGCTTCCTTTCTCGAGGTCATGTCTCGGACGGCGCGAAGCGCTCGCCCCTGTCGCTATCGCGCCTCCTTGCTCGTGATCTTCAGGGGCACGCGAATCACGCCGACGTTCCCCTCGATGACGATCCCCGTCCCGAACGGCTCCGAGAGACGCTGCAGTCGCTCGAGGATGGTTTGAGCCACGGCGGGTGTGGCCAGGCGCGGAGAGCCGCGGTTGGCGTCCCGCGCATTCAGCCCGAGATCGACCGGATGGAGCTTGATCTCGACGACCTGGCCACGCTCAAAGCGGCTGACGGCGATGACGCTCTGGTAGAAGACCTCGTTCGTGAAGCCCCGTTCCCGCCACGCCTCGTTGAACTCGGCATCCGTGATCTGCTTCGGATCCGTGTTGAACTGCTCGTAGAGATCGGGTGCCACCGGCTCCTGCAGGTTCAGCTCGAAGATGTAGTTGCCGAGGCTGTAGAAGATCGGCTTGCCTTTGTAGATTTCGATCCCCCGCAACTGATGTGGACCATGACCGACGAACTGGTCCGCGCCGTTGTCGATTGCCGCTTTGGCCAGCTTCGGCAGGAAATCGGCCGGCTCCTGGCTCCAGTTGCCCGGATCGTGCGCGTGAATCGTGGCGATGACGAAATCGGAGTTCTCCTTTGCGAGTCGGATGCTCTTGAGAATCTCTCGCTCGTCCACCTCGTTGATCTGGTAGGTAAAGCCGGGGCGGTCGCCGACGCGGTACCAGGTACCGAACAGCTGCAGCTCATCGGGGTTCTCATTGGGAGGAACCAGTGTCGATCCGCGCGGCTGTGCCTCCCGGATCTTCCGGAGCGCCTCCATCATCTCGCGCGTCACGATGTTGTACCGCGTCGTTCGGACGGGATTGAGCCCGGGCCGGCCCGGCGCTTCACCCAGCGGGTCCATGGCCCGCGACAAGGGCGTGAAGCTCGACGCCATCGATACGACGGCGACCCGTCCCTTGTCGGTGTTCACGTAACGCGCGGCACGGGCGGCCGAGCGGGTTTCTCCCGACCCCGCGTGCACCAGGCCGGCTGCATCGAGCACCCGGCTCGTCTCGCGCATGCCCTCGACACCCCAGTCGGTCGTGTGGTTGTTCGCCCGCGACAGCACGTCGAACCCCATGTCCTTGAGGTTCTTCGCCACTTCAGGGGCACCAATCAGCCACATTCCGCCGAACTCGGCGGCCGGATAACCTTTGAAATTGCGAATGTCGATCGCGGATCCCTCGAAGTTGCCGAACGTTACGTCGGCCGCCTGCAGAATCCTCACCGCGCCGAGCACTGGCGAAGTTGGATCACCGGTCACCGGAATCGGTCTGGCGATGATGAGATCACCGGCTGCAGCCACCGTAAACCCGTCGGCTGTGGCCAGCGCCAGCGCGCGCGCCGGGTCGCGCGACGGCTTGAGCTGCGAGGCCGTGCCGGAGAGAGCCGGCACCGCGATCGCAAGCGCGCAGGCCAAGCCAATCGCCGGCACGAACTTGCCGGAGCGACAGAGTCGTCCACTTCGTATCATTGCGAGCCTCCAAGGTGCGGGCGCGCGATCCGCGCGGTCGTCCCGACCGCCCCGGATCGACGTCCGGGATCAGGTTCCAGTGGTTGTCGGGGAGTGGCCATCAGGGCGTGCTCCGCCGGACTCGATGGTCGAAGAGTACGGTCGACGCGCACCCGCGACCGCCAATCGGCCGCCCAGGCGGGCCTCACGCCACCTCCAGGATCGGGTCACAAACGCTCCGCCTCAACGGGTGGCGGTCGGAAGCTGAATCACGCCGACGCCGTCCACGAACTGAATCTCGGTACCAAACGGCCGCGAAAGCCGGACCAGCCGGTCGATGATCTTCTTCCCGAGTTCAGGATTGGCCAATCGCGGTGTCCCGCTCTGAGACCGCGGCACACCGTGGCCGAGTTCGACGGGATGCAGCACGATCGACTTGAGACGCCCGGCCTCGAACCGCGATAGGGCAATCACGCTCTCCCACCACACATCTTCCCGGAACGACGCCCCCCAACCGGGAACGGCGTCATAGAGGTCGGCGATCGTCGCGCGGAAGGGATCCAGGGTCGTGTTCTCGTAAACGTCGTAGGCCTGCGGCTCGAGCGTGCGATACTGGAAGAAGAAGTTTCCAAGACTGTAGAAGATCGGCTTGCCCTTGTAGACCTCGATGCCACGCAACTGGTGCGGTCCGTGGCCGATGAACATGTCGGCACCGGCGTCGATGGCCGCCCGGGCGAAACCGGGCAGGAAGTCGGCCGGCGTTTCCACCTGGTTGCCGGGTTCGTGCGCATGGATCGTGACGAAGACGAAATCCGCCTGCCGCCGCGCGCTCTTGACCTGCGTGAGGATGTCTTTGATATCACGCTCGTCGGCGACCAGCTCGACCCGGTTCTTGTCGCTCCTCTTGACGCGCGTGCCAAAGAGGTTGATCTCGTCTGCCGGAGGCGCCTGTGTGGGTGGCGGCCCCACCCGGAGCGATTCCATCGCCGCCTTCAGCTTGTCGAAGGTCGAGGGCTCGAAGAAGATCTGACGGTTCCATCGCAAGGGGTTTAGCCCCGGTCTCCCCTTGATATCCGGCCGGGCGTAGGTGGCGCGCGCCATGGGCGAATGCGATGACGCCGTCGAGATCATCGCGATCCGCCCGATGGCGGTCTGGAAGTAGGCTGGAGCACGAGCGTGGCCCAACGTTGCGCCTGAACCGGCATGCACGAGACCTAGCTCGTCGAGAACCTCACTGGTTTCCAGCATCCCTTCGATGCCATAGTCCGTGGTGTGGTTGTTGGCCCGGGACACCATGTCGAAGCCGACCCACTTCAATTCTCTCGCTTCGTTGGGCGTTGCATGTACCCAGAGGCCGCCGTACTCGGCCTGCGGGACTGGCTGGAACCGGCGTGTGTCGAAGACGCTCAGCTCGAAGTTCGTGAAAGCCACGGTGGCGTTACGAATGATCTTCAGCATTCCCGCAAAGGCGGGTTCGTTCTCGTAGACCGAAACCGGCCGCAGGATGATGGAATCGCCCACGGCCGCCAGCGACAGCTCGCCGGTCACCGTGGGCGTCGGCCCGACTGCCGGTGCCGGTTGCTGCCGAGCGGCCGCGACGGCCGGCACGGATCGCGCCGTCTGACCGTCCTGCATCCACGCCTGGCTTGCAAGCCACACGATGGCGACCAGACTGACGAACATCAGAGCACGTTTCATGAGTTCCTCCCACGAGGTGATGCCGCAGTGGCGAATGCCCGCGCTATGTTGGCCCGAGAGGACCGCGGCGGGAAGTAACAGACGGCGAGGAAAGTCAGACCTCTCATAGAGATGGGGCCCGATGTCGAGTCGGCGCCCCGTTCGGGACGAGTGGCGTGCCAGCCCGGGCGGGCAATCGGCGGCTCAGTGCGTCGCCGAGCCTTTCATCTCGACCACGCCGATGTTGTTCTCGAGTCGCACGGTCGTGCCGTACGCCTGCGACAGGCGCGCAAGACGGTCGATGACCTTGCGAGCCAGTGCGGGCGGTGCCCGTCGTGGCGTGCCCTTCTGGGCTCGCGGCAGCCCGTAGCCCAGGTCGATGGGATGCAGTTCGACCGCTTTCAACGCCCCGTTTTGCCACACCGAGACCGCGATCACGCTCTCCCACCAGACGTCTTCCTTGAACTCGAGCCCCTTGCCCTTAAGCGATTCGAAGAACTCGCCGATCGTCGTGCGGAAGAGATCCAGGTTGTATGTCTCGTAGACATCGGCCGCTTGCGGACCGAACGTCTCGAACTGGAACAGAAAATTGCCCAGGCTGTAGAAGATCGGCCGCCCCTTGTAAATTTCGATGCCGCGAACCTGGTGCGGACCGTGCCCGATGAACATGTCCGCACCGGCGTCGATCGTGGCCCGGGCAAACTGCTCCAGGAATTCGGGCGGCACCTCGCTCCAGTTGCCCGGTTCATGGGCATGAATCGTGACGAAGACGAAATCCGCCTGATGACGTGCGCTCCGCACCTGCTGAAGGATCTCGTTGACGTCGCGCTCGTCGGCTCTCAACTCGGTGCGGTTCGCGTCTCCCTTCTTGATCCGCGTCCCGAAGAACTGCATCTCCTCTTCGCCCGGAGGCGTGCGTGAGACCTGCATCGCGACGAGCGCATTCCGGAGCGCGTTGAAGGTGGGCTCGTCGAGGGACACCGTCCGGATCGTCCGCAGGTAGCTCAAACCGGGCCGTCCTCGTATGTCCGGCCGCACATGAGCCGCGCGCGAGAGCGGGGAGTGGGACGAGGCGGTGGAGATCATGGCGACGCGACCGACCGGGGTCTGAAAGAAGGTCGGCGCCCGGGCTTCGCCGAGGTTGCGGCCCGAACCGGCATGGACGAACCCGGCCTGGTCCAGAATCCTGTTCGTCTCCAGCATCCCTTCCACGCCCCAGTCGGTCGTGTGGTTGTTCGCCCGCGAGACCATGTCGAAGCCGAGCCGCTTCAGCTCGGTCGCCTCGGTCGGCGAGGCGACGTTCCACAGGCCGCCGAATTCGGCCTGCGGCGGCGGGGTGAACTCCCGGGCGTCGAAGACGGTGGTCTCGAAGTTCGTGAACGCCACCGTGGCATCCCTGATTGTCTTGACCACCGACCGAAACGCTTCCTCGTTCTCATACACGGAGACCGGGCGGGCGATGATGGAATCGCCAGTGGCGACGAAGGTGAAGGCTCCAGACAGGGTCGGCGATCCGGAGGTGGATTGTCCCTGCACCTGTGGACAGAGCCAGACCGCCAGAGAGATCAGCGCGATCTTCAGTCCAAAGCGTCCCCTTCTCATGCCGCCTCCTATAGTGATCGGGTTGTCCGCACGCGTCTGCAACGGGGCCTTGGGGCGACGCCAACCCAAGGCCCCGCGCATGTCAGAACTTGACGTCGATCCCGAACTGCACCTGCCGGCCCAGATCCACGCGACTCGGCCGTCCCTGAGCGGTAAACGCCGACTGCACGCTGATGACGTTCACCTTGTTCGTGACGTTGAGGATCTGGACGGTCGGGTGAAAGGTGAAGCGCCCGCGGCGGAAATCCCTCGCCACCGCGAAGTCGATCGAGGAGATGTTCGACGACCGATAGATGTTCCGGCCTGCCGGTCTACCGTCCTTGTCGACATACGCCTCTGCCGTGCCGACCTGTGCGTTGTTGATGTCGTACGGGCGGCCGGTCACGTACTTGAACACGCCGGAGATGTCGATGTCGCCCGGCAACAGGTAGCTCGCCGTCACGCGCGACGAGTGCGGCGAATCCCAATCCATCAGCGCGTACCGGTACGGTACCTGCAGTGGTGTCAGCGTGGACGGCGTGTCCCCTTCGGTTCGTGACAATGTGTAGGACGCCAGCATCTGGAACCGCTCAGTCAGATACTTCCGCAGCGACAGCTCCAGTCCCTTGTAGTTGGTCTCGCCGCCGATGGCATATTCGAGCCGATCCGGGTACCGCGTGGCGATCTGTTGCTCGCGGATCTGGCTCCAGGCGAACGTCGCCGTCGCCCTGGTGTCGAACGGCAGCGCGCGTTCGTAGGACACGGTTCCGGAGTACGTCTTCGGGTTCTTCAGATCGCCGAGGCGGGTATTGCGGAACTCGCTTAGGAGTGTCTCCGGTCCCGTCAACGACCCGATGGGGGCCGCCACCCGATACAGGCGTTGCACCTCTAGGATCCCGACGGAATACGCGGTCCCGGGTACCACCTGGTGCATGATGCCCCAGCTCGCCGACAGCTTGTTGCTGCCGTTGCCGGTCACATCGTAGCTCATCCCGATCCGCGGCTGAACGATGATGTTGCCGACCACATCCTGGTAGTCGGCTCGGACCCCGTACTGCAGCGTCAAGCGATCGAACGTCCACTGGTCCTGCGCGAAGACGTCGAAGAACCGGTCGTCCAGCGGGAACGGGCTCGCGTAGATGTTTTCGGTCCTGGTCAGGACCCCCCCAATCGGCCGGCGGTCGTTGTATATAGGCACCCTCTGCTCCGAGAACCGCTCGCCCCAGGAGTATGAATAATCGGTGCCGAACTTGAAGCTGTGGTTGCCGGTGACCCGCGTCAACTTGACCGTGGCCTTGACCCGGTTTTCCGTCCAGCCGCCGAACGTGGCAAGCTGTCCCGACGTCCAACTTCCGCTCTGGCTCACTGTCGTCACGCTCGGATTGCCAGTGTGGTGCATGATCGGTGAGGTCTGAGGCAGGCGGAAGTACATCACCTGCGATTCCAGCACGGTGACCGGGTTGAACTGGTGCGTCTGCGACAGGCTCGACATGATGATGTCGAAGTTCTGCCCGTTCTGCGACTCGGCCGAGACGGTCGAGGACAGGTTGTTGTTCTTCTGACGGCCGGTATTGAGGTCGGTCTGGATCACCCACTGGTCGTTCGGACCCTGGTTGTAGTTGATTTTCACGTGCGCGTTGTGGTGATCGCCGCTCCGCATGTTTGTCGATAGGATGTTGCCCACGTCCTCGCCTCGGAACTGGTACGACGCGAAGAAAAACGCCTTGTCCTTCCTGAGTGGGCCGCCGAACACGCCTTCCTCGAAATGCGTATCGCCCAGAGCCGAGTCGACGACCTGTCCGGGGATGCCGGAGACGACCTTGCTGTTGAACCGGTCGTCGCGATATAGCAGCGAGTAGGCACCGCTGAACCTGTTGCTGCCCGACTTCGTGATGATGTTGAAGATGCCGCCCGGCTGCTCCCCGTACTCCGGCGCCATCCCGCCGCTGACGAAGTCCATCCGCTCGATCGAGTTCGGGCTCAGCGTGTTGGCGGCGCGCCCCAGATACGGCCCCAGCACGTCGGCGCCGTCCTGCCGGTAACCGTGCCCCGTGGTCGCCTGCCCGCGCACGTGGAACTGCGTGAAGGTGGGGCTGTTGTCGGCCGCCGTCTGCAGGACCGCCGGGAAGAGGCTGGCCAGCTCGGCATGGTTCCGGCCGAACAGCGGCGCCTTCTCCATCAGGCTGCTGTCCATCGTCTCCTTCGTCTCGGCACTCTTGGTGTCGATCAGAAGACGTTCGGCTTGGACGGTGATGATTTCTTCGAGAGTGCCCAGCTTCAAGACGACCTTGAAGGCCTGAGTCGAGCCGGCTCCCACCCCAATTCGGTCGATCCTGTAAGTGGCAAAGCCGTCCAGTTCCGCCCTAAGCTGGTAGTTGCTGCCGAGCGGCACGTTGAGAAACCGGAAGATCCCCCGTTGCTCCACCACGCCGCTTCGCGCCGCGCCGGTATTCTGGTCGTTCAGGGTCAACGTAACTCCCGGGAGAACCCCACCCGTCTCATCGACCACTTGCACCTCGATGGTTCCCGTCGTCACCGCCTGCGCGTCCACGGTCCGTGGAGCCAGGAGGAACACGAGACCCACTGCGGCACAAGCCAGAATGGATTGCCGCGATCTTCTGCCGCTCATGAGAACCTCCGTGTGAGCTGAATGCACCGTTGCCAGCCGGACCGACCGATCCACGCCGGTCATACGAACGCCGCCTACAATTGTTTGAGCTCGATGACGCCGGTGCCGTCGTCGAGAACCGCGATGGCCGTTCCATAGGGCTCCGACATCCGGACCAGCCCGGCGAGAATCTGTCGGCCTTCCTCAGAAGAGGCGAGCACCGGCGTTCCCCGCTCGAAGCGCTCCGCCTTTTGTCCGAGCACCACTGGGTGCAGGCGGATTTCGGTCACTCGGCCCTGCTCGTGCGTCACGACTGGAACAACGCTTTCCCAATAGACGCGGTCCTGAGGGAAGCGCATCGTATCGTACGACACCGACGGATCCTGCGTGTGGATGTCGAGCTGATTCGCTTCGAACACCTCGGCCGGAATCTGCTTGACCGACTCGTACTGGAAGAAGAAGTTGCCCAAGCTGTAGCAGATCGGCTTGCCCCGGTAGATTTCGATGCCCCGCAGCAGGTGCGGACCCGCCCCGAAGAACGCGTCCGCCCCGGCATCGATGCAGGCGCGTGCGAACGGCTGCAGGAACGTGGCCGGCACCTCGCGGCTGTTGCCGCCCTCGTGCGCGTGAATGGTGACCAGGACCAACGTGGCGTTTCGCCGCGCGACGGCTACCGCCTCCGTGATCCGCTTCGCGTCGGCGGCCAGCGCCGTGTTGATCACTTCGGTCGGCGTGCCGGGGATGAACTTGTTACCCAGGAAGATCAGCTCGTCGGCCGGCGGCGGGGCGGCGCCCGGTGCTGCGCTCGGCCTCCCGAAGAGCGCCTGGGTGATCTGCCTGAGCTGCCCGAACGATGTCGCGTCCACGCGGTACGTTCGCCCGACCCGAAGCGGGTTGAGACCCGGACGCCCGTTCGAGTCGTCCCGTGCTAGAGCCGCCAGCGACCACGCGGGAAACGTCGAGGCACAGTTGACCAGCGCGACCCGCCCTCCGGGCGTGTCGCAATAGGCGGGGCGGCTTGCATCCATCAGCGTCAGCCCCGCCCCCGCGTGCGCGATCCCGACACGATCGAAGTGTTCGGAGGTGGCGATCAAGCCCTCGTCCCCGTAGTCCATTGTGTGGTTGTTCGCCTGGCCCATGATGTCGATGCCCATCCAGGCGAGCTCGTCGGTGCCCCATGTCTCGCAGACCAGGTTCATGTCCCGGCCTTTTGGCCTGGGCGAGCCCCGCCGTACGTCGAAGAAGGTCATCTCGCAGTTCGCGTACGTGCAGTCGGCGTCTCGAAGAAGCTGCACTAGACGCGTGAAGCGCTCCTCCCGAATGACCGAGACCTTGCGCGTCAGGATGCAGTCGCCGAGGGCAGCGAGCGTGATCTTGGGGCTTACGGCCCGTGGCCGCTGCTCCGTGGCACGAGCCACGGCGCCGACGGCCGCCAGGTGCCCAACCGCCGTCAAGAACTGACGTCTGTCCATGGTGTGTCTCCGGGCAAGGAGGGTCCTTCTGCGCGGCCGCAGGCCGAACGACCAGGCGCCGCGTTGCGCACAGGAAGGCACCTGCGACAGAGGCGCTGTTGCAGGACGTGAACAGATGTTGACCGGGCACACAACGAATGGGAAGTAACAGACGTCGATTTAGTCGAGATCTGTTACAGGAGGCGCTAGGCATCGCGGGGAAAGATCCAGCTGCCAACGCCGACGCAGGGACCTTGACGCGCTTCGACGCGCCTCGCGATCCGTGCAAGTCTCGTCGCCGGGCGCAACCTCATGGCTGAACCTCCTGCTCCTCAAGAACGACATCGTGCCCGCAGTCAGTTGGGCTGCAACGCGCTGGCGGGCCAGGCAGGCGCTGGGGCGGTTGGAGGGAGCGGGGGCGGTTTCACGACGCGTGGCCGCCCGGGCGCCGGCGGCTCGGACGGCCCGGGCGCCGAGCCGAGGCGGCGTCCGGTGTCACCCGGTCACCGTCCTGACAAAGTCCTCGGTGATCGACAGGAACTCGGTGATGTCCTCGCTGCTGTGTGCGGCATTGAGGAACATGTGCGGCACCGCAGGCGTCAGGTAGACGACGCGCCGCGACAGCAGGAAGTCGTAGTAGCGCCTGGCCATGGCGAAGTCGTTGGCCGCCATCTCGCGGGCGTTGCGGGGCGGGCTCTTCTGGAAATGGATGCTGAAGGTCGAGCCCAGCCCGGTGATGGCGGCGTCCAGGCCCGAATCCCGGAAGATCGACTCGAGACCCGTGCGCGCCTGCCCTCCGAGACGGTCCAGGCGGGCATAGACCTCGCCGTCCCTCAACGCCTTCAGCGTGGCGATGCCGGCGACCATGCTGACAGGGTTGGCGGCGAAGGTGCCGCCGTGAAACGCGCGGTCGGGCAGCCGGGGGAAGCGCCGGTGATCGAGGCGGGAGAAGACCTCCGTCCTGCCGCACAGCGCGCCGACCGGGAACCCGCCGCCCATGATCTTCCCGATGGTCGTGATGTCGGGCCTCACACCGAAGAGCTCCTGCGCGCCGCCCGGCCCGAGCCGGAAACCGGTGACCACCTCGTCGAAGATCAACAGCGTGCCGGTCTGCTCGCACAGCGTCTTCAGCCCGGTCAGGAACCCGGGCTCCGCCGGGATGAAGCCGGCCACGTCCATCATCGGCTCCAGCACGACGCAGGCCACCTCCTCGGCCTTCACCAGGTCGCGTACGCTGTTCAGATCGTTGAACGTGAAGACCAGCGTGTCCTCGACCGCCTTCGGGTCGATCCCGGCCGCCTCGGGCGTCGTGAACGGCGCGTGCACCGCTTTGTTCAACGCGTCGTAGCCGCCGTGCCAGCCTCCCTCGGCCTTCGCGATCTTGCTGCGCCCCGTGTGGGCCCGCGCGAGACCGATCGCGTACATGTTGGCCTCGGTGCCCGAGTTGGTGAAGCGGATCATCTCGGCCCCGGGCAGCATCTCGCGCACCAGTTCGGCCAGCTCGATCTCGAGCAGGTGGGAGAAGCCGAAGTGGGTCCCCAGGTCGAGCTGCCGCGCCACGGCCTCGATGACGGGCCTGGGGGCGTGGCCGAGGAGCAGCGCCCCGTGACCGGACCAGTAGTCGGTGTACGCGTTTCCATCGACGTCGTAGAGGCGGCAGCCGGAGGCGTGGTCCACGTAGAAGGGATGGGGCGGGAAGTCCCTGATGGCGTAGGAAACGCCGGCGGGCAGCACCCGCTGCGCGCGCTCGAACAAGCCCTTCGACGTGGAAGTGCTGGTCGCGTAGGTGTGGGTCCAAGTGAAGTCTGTCATGATGAGGTCCTCTGGGGGGACCGAGGCGTGTCTCGACGCGGGGGCCTTCGCATTATACCAACGGGGCAGGAGCCGGCTGCGGCGCGAGCCGCGGCGGGGGCGACCGGGCAGCCGCACTGCCCGGCCGCCACGAGAGGCGACGGCTTCACCGCGTCGAGGGGGGCACCGGCGCCGTGAAGTAGAAGAAGTCGTAGGCGTACCGGGCGATCTCGGCGATCACACGCTCGACGTCCTCGCTATCGGCCCGCGTCCGCTTGGTGAGCACGCTGATCACGACGTGGCCCGCCTGGTCCGGCAGGTAGATGATGCCGACGTTGTCGACCGTCCCGCCGATCGTGCCCGTCTTGTGGGCGACCACCGTGCTGCGGGGCAGCAACCCCTTGATGCGCGCCGCGCCGGTCCGGCAGCGCTTCATCAGCTCCAGGATCGAGTTGGAGGCCTCCGCGTCGACGACCTCCCCCCGGAACAGCTTCTCGAGCAGGCGCGTCATGTCCCGGGGTGTCGCCTGGTCGCGCGGGTCGGCGGCGAACTTCTCCGCGCGCGCGATCCTCACGGCGTCGTCTTCGGGCCCTCGCCTCGTCAACGGGCGCATCTCCTGGAGGAGCATCCCCTTGAGCTTCTCCGTGTCTTGGCCCCCGTAATCCAGGATCAGCTCCTGGCAGGTCCGGTCGACCCGGATCCCGTTCAATCCCAGCGCCCGCATCCGGGCGGTGACGTTCGCCGGCCCGACGCGCGTCACCAGGATGTCGGTCGCCGAGTTGTCGCTGATCATCATCATCAGGTTCCTGAGGTTGAGGATGCTCAGGCGCACGCCGGGCAGGTCGAAGTTCACCGAGATGTCGCCGCTGCCCAGATGCTGCTCGTGCGGGGTGAGGTCCACCAGCTCGTCGAAGCGCACCTTGCCGGCCAGCTCCTGCGCGTATAGCTCGACCAGCAACGGCAACGTGAACGTGCTGGCCATCGGGAACGTCGTGTCGGCGTTGAAGACGACCTCGGTGCCGGTCTCGATGTGCTTGATGGCGACGCCGACCTCGCCCCGCGCAGCGGCAGCGGCGCGTTCGATCTGGAGCCGGAGGCGCTCGGCGCCCGACAGCGTCTGGGCGGGGGCGGAACCGGCGACGACGAAGAGCGTGACGAGCAGGATGATCTGCAATCGAAGAAGGGCTCGCATGGTGATCCTTTCGTGGACGCGCGATCGTGCATGTTCGGATGTCGAGAGCGGTTTCCCCCGGTTCAACGGCGGCCGAGCGGGTGCGGCGGGGCACCGTTACCGTACGTCGGACCCAGGCGTTTCGACAACACGCGAAAGCGGCCGGCCAACGGAGCGGAAGGGGCCCTTGGCGGGCCCCTTCCGAGAGTGACGCCGCGTCAGAAGTCGAACCGGACGCCGAGCTGCACGCGGCGCGGCGAGTCCGCGCTGCGCGACTGGTTGAAGTACGCCGACGTGATGGTGCCGACCGGCGAAGACCAGTTCCGCCTGTTCTGGGCGTTGAACGCCTCGGCCAGCACCTCCGCCCTGTAACGATTGAACTGGAACACCTTCGAGAGCCGGACGTCGATGACCAGCGACCCCGGCGAGTGCCCGTAGTTCCTTTGCAGGTTGCCCGGGCGGTTGACCGGGATGGAGAAGAGGCCGTACGTGGTGTCCCCGTTGGTCGGGTAGATGCCCGCCGGGTTCAGATCGGGCCGATCGCCGCCCCGACCGTCGTTGTTCGTGTCGCGACCGCTCACGATGTCGAAGCGGCCACCCGAGTCGGCTTGAACGAGACCAGCAAGCTGCAACCCATACGGTAGCCTCCAGGTTCCGCCGACGTTCACCGTGTGCGTCGCGCCACTGGGCGCCCAGTCGGCCTTCAGGTTGAAGTGGTTGGTGGGCAGGACCGTGGAGTTGCGCGCCCCGGTATCCGACCAGTTACTCGCCAGGGTGTACGCGCCGTGCAGCGTGAAGCCGTGGCCGAAGCGTTTCTCGATGTTCGTCAGCAGAGCGTAGTACTTCGACTCGCCGCTCGACTCGTGCCACGAGTACCGCTCGATCGTCCGGTTCGGGCGGACTCGAGTGCCATCGGGCGGGGCGTTCAGGTCGCGGCGCCTGATGCGATTCAGGCCGTGTGAGTAGACGGCGTCGACGCTCACCGACAAATTCCGGATGATCTCGCGCTCGAACCCCAGCGAGAAGTGCTGCGCGTAAGGGTTCGAAAAGTTCGGATCGAACTCCTCGATGCTCGGCGGCGGCACCGCGATCGACCCGCCGCCGTATGGGTCCGGGTAGCCGGGGTTCGTGATGACGATGAAGTTCTCGGCGTTGAGCGTGTTGAGGACGATGATCAACCACTGGTTGAGGTCCATCAGATCGTGGAAGATGCCATACCCCCCGCGGATTGAGGTCTTCCCGGTGCCGAACGGGTCGTAGGCGAACGACAGGCGCGGCACCGGTATGGTGGTGTTGTTGAACGGCGCGCCGTACTCGGCCGCGTACACCTGGTACTGGTACCGGAATCCCAGGTTGAAGCTCAGGTTCCTCAGCGGGCGCCAGGCGTCCTGGACGAAGAACGCGTAGCCGTCCTGGGTCACGTCGAAGTCGTCCGGGCCGACGCGCTCGACGTAGCGGCTCGGGTACGTGCTCGGGTCGTTCGCGTCGAAGTAGTCCTTCGGGAAGTAAAAGCGGCCGTCACCCTGGTTCCGGTGGACGCCCACCAGGTGCCCGAACCGGATGTCGGCACCGACCTTGATGTTGTGCTCGCCCCAGCGATCGGCGACGTGGACGCTCAGGTTGTTGATGAACTGGATCGCACGCTGGTCGTTCGACGTCGGATTAGCATAGGACTTGCCGATACTCGAGGTCGGGAAGTTCAGCTCCGGCCCGGTCAAGACGTGCGGTACGGTGGCGCTGCTGGTCGTCTGGAGGAGGAACCGGAACTCGTTGAGCACCCGCGGTGAAAGCACGGCGTTCTCGAGCACCGCCACCTGGTTGCCCCACGACTCCGACTCGGACCCACGCGACCAGGCCGACAACCCGCCCATCCCGCCGTTCTGGCTCGCGGAGCGGTTGTAGTTCCACCGCACGGTCAAGTGCTGGTCCGG
>CAYHRK010000020.1:0-27565 GCA_964358795.1 uncultured Vicinamibacterales bacterium | reverse complement strand
GCATCATCGAGCGCACGGGCGTGAAGATCGACGTCGAAGACGATGGACGCGTGAATGTGGCCTCGTCTGATGGCGAGTCGGCCAAGCGGGCGATCGCCATCATCCAGGAGCTGACGGCCACGGCCGAGTTGAACAAGACCTACATGGGCAAGGTGCAACGCATCACCGATTTCGGCGCATTCGTCGAAATCATGCCTGGCACCGACGGTCTGCTGCACGTCTCCGAGATCGCGCGGCACCGGGTCAACGATGTCCGCGACGAATTACAGGAAGGCGAGCAGGTGCTCGTGAAGGTCATCAACATCGATCCGTCAGGCAAGATCCGCCTGAGCCGGAAAGCGCTGCTGGCCGAGGAAGAAGGCGACGCGGGAGCCAGCAGTCCGCCGCCCGAGGGCGGGCCTGAAGTGGACCGGCCTCGCGGCCCGCGCCCGGAGGGCCCGCGCGGAGGGCGGGGGCCCCAGCGCCGCAGATAGGCGCTTGGAACGGCGAGTCAGACCCGGTAGTATCTACTAGAGACGGTTGCACAACCTGCGTGATCGCCATTTCTGGTCACGAGAACGGGTTGTGAAACCGGCTGTAGGCACCCGTCACGGTGCGCCGGACGTCTTAACGACAGGAGGGCGCGGAGATGGCACCACGAGTTCTGGCTCGCCGCTCGCTCGTTCCGCTGCTCGTGCTGGTGGCCGGTCTGGCGCTGTCGAGTGACGCCGGACTGGCGAGGCGGCAGGAGCCGATTCGTCGCGAGTACGTCATCAAGGCCCACCGCTACGAGTTCTCCGAAAGCCGCGTCGAAGTCGCCCGCGACGACGTCGTCAAGATCACGCTGGTGGCGGAAGACATCCCGCACAGCTTCACGGTGGACGCATACCGGATCGCCAAGCGCGCCGCGCCGGGCAGTCCGGTGACGTTCGAATTCCGAGCCGATCGTCCCGGCACCTTTCCCTTCTACTGCAACTTGACCATCGATGACGGCTGCCGTGGGATGCACGGCGAGCTGGTGGTTATCGCGCGCCAGCATTGAGCAGAGGCGACACGTTCCTGTGCCTTCTTGTCACTCCAGCCGAAGCGGGGGTCCAGGGCTGGATTCCCGCGTTTGCGGGACTGACGGACGGGTGGCGGCCCACGCCCGCGCGCGGGTGATGCGCTCCAGCATGGGTGGATGGGTGTTGAAGAAGCACCGCGCCAGCAGGGGCGGATCGTCTTCGGCGAGGTTTTGCGCCGCCAGCCGCCGCATGGCTGTCACAAATACGTCGGCGTTGCCGGTCAGGTTCAGCGCAAAGCGGTCGGCGCGACGCTCAGCGGATCGCGACCGTGCGTTGCCCAGCGGCAACGCCATCACCGACACGCCCAACGCGGTCAGCACCAGCACGGGCAGGCCAGCCACGTCGTGGGTGCCGCGCAGACCCAGCGCAACGGCACAGACGGGCAATGCCCGACTGGCCGCCCACAGCCCGGCCGCGGCCACCAAGGCCTCGAACGCCAAACCACGCCAGACGTCGTGGCGGACGTGATGAGACAGTTCGTGCGCCAGAATCATCTCAATCTCATCGGTGGAGTACTCGTGCACCAGTGTGTCTGACACGAGTACGCGGCGCGTGCGGCCCAAGCCCACCAGTGCGGCATTCGCCCGTGACGTTCGATCGTTTTGCCGCCACTGGTAGATGTCTACCGGCTCGGTGCCGACCTGCCTGACCAGCGCAACGAGCCGGGTTCGCAGGGCATCGTTCTCGAGAGGCGCCATGCGAAGGAACAACGGCAACAACGCGACGGGAGCCACCCAGGTTAGCGCCACGCCCACCGCAGCCACGCCGGCCCATGCGGGCATCCACCACCAGTGTGGCCACGCCATCATGCAGGCATAAATGAATCCGGCCGCCGCACCCCAGAGGCCGAGACCGATCGCCAGCCCTCTGACGTGGTCGGCCAGCCACGGACCCAGTCGTTGCCGAGACAGTCCGAAACGTCGTTCGAGGACGACACTCGAGTAGAACGTGAGCGGCAGGGTGCCCGCCTCCAGGAGGCAGGCGAGCACCACCGCATACAACCCGGCCGAGGCAGCCGTGGCGATGAGGGCGGGGATCCCGAGTCTGTGGACCAGCCCCAGCGAGGCGTCGCCC
This sequence comes from uncultured Vicinamibacterales bacterium, assembly GCA_964358795.1. Taxonomy (GTDB): domain Bacteria; phylum Acidobacteriota; class Vicinamibacteria; order Vicinamibacterales; family JAKQTR01; genus CAYHRK01. Next base: position 25,448 of record CAYHRK010000020.1, on the reverse strand, counting down.
ATGGACCGGGACACTCCGGTGGTCAGCACCAGGACCAGCAGCAGCACAATCCATCCGGCCGTCAACATGCGGGCGCGCCGGTGAAGGCGCTGGTAGCGGGCGGCCTTGTCCTCGTTCATTGGTCACAATCCGGGACGCCGCGAGACGCCGATCCCGCCCGTAGCCCAGGTGAAAAAGACAAGGCAGATCTTCGGGAGGGAACTGCCGTGAGGCCAGGCTACAGGCGTCCGACGCGGATGCTGCCGTTGATCGTGTCGATTCTGATCTCGGGCCCGCCGCCGTTGATCGTTCCGTTCAGACGGCGCCGTGATCCCTCGCCGTCCTTCTCGAACGGCAGATTCGAGACGTTGATTCGGCCGTTCACGCAACGGGCTGCCAGAGTCGCCTTGGTCTGGGCCGGCAGCTTCAGGTCGATGCTGCCGTTGGTGGTTTCGAGCGTCAGGCCCTCGCCTTCGACGCTGCTCACCTGCAGGTGGATTCCGCCGTTGGTGGTGGAAGCCGAGACGGGACCGGCCAGATTCTGTCCTCGGATCTCGCCATTGGAGATTTCGGCGTGCACCCCTGCCTGCATCCCTGACACGGTGATCGTACCATTGACGGCCCGCAGGTCCACCTTGGCGGTCTTCGGCACGCGAATCGCGTAGGTGACGTCTGGGCTCTGACGGCCCAGGGAGCGCGGGTATTTCGTCTCGATCCTTACCTTGGCGGCGCCAGCCTCCGCGACAATCTCCACCTGCTTCAACAGGTCGCGCGCCGCCTCTTCGGTAGCGCCCTTCATCCTGATGGTGGCCTTGATGTCGAGCGTGTTGCCGTCGACGGCCTCGACGGTGATGGCCCCAGAGGTGTTCACGATCTCGACCTGGGTGCCGGATCCGGCCAGCGTATAGGTCCGCGTCCAGACCTGCGAGGCGCTGGCCAGGCCGCCGCCCATGGAGTTGATAGCCACGTCGCAAGCGGACAGCGCCGTGGCGGCCAGCACGGCCAGTGCGGTATGAAGAATCGGACGACGATAACCGACGTGAGGCATGGATCCCTCCCCACGAACGTTTGACGAAGGCCCCAGCCGGGAGGTTCCCCGACTAGTTGAGCTTCACGGAAATCAGCTTCGACACGCCCGGCTCTTCCATGGTGACGCCGTACAACCGATCGGCGATTTCCATCGTCTGGCGGTTGTGGGTGATCAGGATGAACTGGGTCTGCGCCTGCATGCCACGCAGCAGATCCAGAAACCGTCCGGTGTTGGCATCGTCAAGCGGGGCGTCGATCTCGTCGAGCACGCAGAAGGGGCTGGGTTTGTACCGGAAGATCGCAAACATCAGCGAGATGGCCGCCAGGGCCTTCTCGCCGCCAGACAGCAGCTGCACGTTTTGCAGGCGCTTGCCGGGAGGCTGCGCGATGATCTCGATGCCACTCTCGAGCAGATCCGTTTCATCGAGCAGTGTCAGACCGGCACGGCCGCCGCCGAACAGCGACGCAAACATATCCTGGAAGTTGAGGTTGATGGCATCAAACGCCTCCCGAAACCGTTCGCGCGTCGTCAGGTCAATCTTCTTGATGGCTTCGCCGGTCGAGGCGATCGATTCCACCAGGTCCCGGCGCTGAGCGGTCAGAAAGGTATGGCGGCCTTCCAGTTCGTCGAACTGCTCGATGGCCATCATGTTGACCGGCCCCAGCCTTTCGATCTTGCGCTTCAGTTCGGCAATGGCTTCCTCGGGCGTCACCGATCGGGTCAGTGCCTCTGGCACAGCGGCCTCTGTTGCACCGCCTTCGGCCCCGACCTGCGCCTCCCCTTCGGCCGGGACCTCCTCTTCGGGCTCCTCGGCATAGATCGTGCGCCAGTCGGGGCTCACCTCCCCATCGCGCTCCATCTGCTCGACCTCGGCAATAACCACCTCCAGGTCGACCTGGAGCAGTTCGACACAGGTCGACGCCAGGTGCCCGAGGTCGCTGTCGGCTTTGGCCCGCCCGACTTCCGCCTCCGACAACGACGCGCGTATCGCGTCCAGCTGGCGGCGAGCCTCGCGAATGGCCATCTCCTGGGCGTCGCTCCGCTCGCGTATCGCGGACACCGCGTCGTCGGCCTTCCGCACCTCGCCCCTGAGGGAGTCGAGTAGCTGCAACTCCTGATCGAGCGATCGGCGCGACTGTGCCACAGCCTGGCCCAGCCGCGCCTGGTCGGCGGCGATCCGTTGCTGCTCGTCGTGGATCGAGATCAGCCGTTGGTCGATTTCTCGCCGGGCCTCGTCCAGGCGAGCCGCCTCGAGCGCCAACGCCGCGGCGCGCTCCATCAGACGCGCGTGCACGGCCATGGCGTCCTTCACGCGGTCGCCGCGCTGCCGCGCGTCGTCTCTGGCATCAAACAGCCGGTGCTGCGCCGCGCCAAGCCGGTCATCGACCAGGCGCTGCTGGTCCGCCAACTGCGCAATCGACCGCTGAGCCTCGGCCTGTCGATCATCCAGGCCGGCGATCTCTTCCTCGGCCCTCCGGGATTCCAGGTTGACCAACTCGCGTGTCTGCCCGACGCGTGCGACGCGATCGGCCGCCTGCGCCATTCGTAGATCGAATTCGACGATGGCCATTTCGTGACGGTGCGCCTCGGCCTTGATCGACTCGATAGCGGCGACCGTCGCGCTCGCCCGCCCGTCGAGATCCGCCAGCGTGCGTGCGACACGCGCAACGGAGGCCAGCTCGACATCGAGACGCTGTCGCAGGTCCCGAATCTCGCGCTTGGTCTGCAGGATACCTCCGCGATCGTCATGTCCCGACCCGCCCCAGACGAGGCGCGGCCCACGGCAGAGGTCGCCTTCGGCCGTCACGACCGGATCGGCCGTCAGCGCGGAGGCCTCAACCGCCGCGGCAAACGACGGTGCGATCCATCCCTTCGACACCAGGGCTTGAAGGGCCCTGGCATGCGGTCCCGACACGCCTACCACAGCGCCAAGCGGTGTCAGGTCAGGGGCAGGTGGCACCGGGGTCTCGAACTCATGAGCCGCGGCGCTGTGGGCGACGGCGAACCCGCATCGACCGGCGCCATGTTCGCGCACCAGCCGGAGGGCGCGCTCGGCTTCGTCGTGCGTGGGCACGATCACAGACTGGAGCGTCTCGCCGAGGCATGCCTCGACCGCACGCTCGTAGCCCGGAGCCACGTCGAGGTGATCGGCCACCGATCCGGCATGGCGGACGGCGCCATCCAGCCCGGCCAGTACCAGCCGGGCGCCGTTGCCGTAGGCGGCGCGCGCAGCGTCGAACTCTTCGAGCGACGCCAGGCGGGCCGTCATGCCGGCCACCTCCTGCTCGCGCTCGCGCAGCCATTGGCTCGTCCGCTCGCGTTCGGTCCGCAATCCGGCCAGTTCCGCCTCACGCGCGGTCCGATCGAGCACGATGAGATCGAGGTGGCGGCGCGCCGCATCGAGCGCCGACGCCGCCGCCCCGCGCTCGGCCTGCGCGCGGTCGGACTCGACGTCGAGGTCGGCGACTTCGGCCGTCAGTCGGGCCAGGTCGCGAGAGCTGCGGTCGCGGGCCGCCCGGGCGTTGTCGATGGCATGCTGCAGCGCGGTGGCCGCGGTCGCCGCAGCAAACTGCTCGCTGCGCGAGGCTTCCACGTCGGCTTCGAGGCCCGACAGCAGGCCGAGCACCGCGTCCTGATCATCGTTAGCGGCGGCCAGTTCGGCCGCCGCCGCATCGCGATCCTGCGTCGCCCGCACGACGTCCTGCTGGCGGGCCGCGCACTGGTCTGCGGCCGGGCCACGGCGAACCGTCAGCGCGTCGATTTCGCCCGTCAGATCTCCGACCCTGCGACCGAGCGACGCCAGCTGCTGTTCGTCGTTCTGGATGCGCTGCTCGAGGCGGCCAATGTCTACTTCGCGCGTGTGGGCCGCTTCGCGCGTGGCGCGCGCCGCGGTTTCGCACTGTACGAGCTCCAGCCGGAGTCCCTCGAGCCGTGTATCGAGTTCGGCCAGATGTCCGGCGGCCGCGGCTTCGTCGGTCCTGATCTGGGCAATGCGCCACTGGGCGGCGAGAATCGCCTGGGCCAGCACGCGCTGCCGGCGGGCGATCTGTACTTTTTCCCACCGGTGCAGTTCGTCGCGCAGCCGTGCGAAGCGCCGGGCCTTGGCAGCCTGGCGCTTCAAGGCGCCGCGCTGTTTCTCGACCTCGAAGACGATGTCGTCGATGCGCGTCAGGTTCTGCCGTGAGGCCTCGAGTTTCAGCTCCGCCGTGCGCCGGCGGGCCTTGTATTTCGTGACACCAGCGGCTTCCTCGATCAGCTGCCGGCGATCGGTGGGCCGCGAACTGAGGATGAGGCCGATCTTGCCCTGCTCGATGATGGCGTACGCCTTGGCGCCCAGTCCCGTGTCCATCAGCAGTTCGTGGACGTCGCGCAATCGGACCAGCTCGCCGTTGATCAGGTACTCGCTTTCGCCCGACCGGTAGAGGCGGCGCGTCACTTCCACCTCGCGCACCAGCGGACGCCCGTCTTCGTCGGACAGCGTGGCGGTGGTGCCGGGCCCGCTATCGGGCAACACGGGCACGCCGGCCAGCATCAACCGGACTTCAGCCGCCGCATTGGGTTTGCGGGCGTCGCTGCCGCCGAAGATGACGTCTTCCATGCGGTCGCCGCGCAGGCTCTTGGCGCTCTGTTCGCCCATCACCCACACGATGGCGTCGGCCACGTTGCTCTTTCCGCAGCCGTTGGGTCCGACAATCGCGGTGACTCCGCGATCGAAGGACAATTCGGAGCGGTCACAAAACGACTTGAAACCGGTGATTTCCAGACGTTGCAGACGCATCGTGAGAACCGTCAGAAACGAAACAGACCCGGACCGATCGAGCCCTTACCTGTCGCCCGGCGTGGACTTGGCACGGGCAGCTCGGGCCAGCCGATCCGCCTCCGGAAACAGGCTCATGGCCAGGCGCGCCTGCGGATCGGTCGCGATCAGGTGCCGGCGCGCATCCCCGACTGTCCAGAGGTTGAGATCGATCTCGTAGCGGATCATGGCCCTGATGAAGTCGAGATCCTGTGCAAACGCCGCCTCGTCGATCTTGATGCGCTCAGCCTGCGCGTGCTGGCGGAAGTCGGCCACCACCGTATCGTCGACCTCGAAGTCCTTGGCCACCAGCTTCCGGTCGCGCGCGGTCACCGCAATCCGCGTATCGCCGAGGGCTGAGTACTTCTGTGCGTACGACGCGAAGGTCTGGCGCGCGTACAGCGCCCGTCCGAATCTCGACGGGTTGAAGCCTTCAATGGGACCCTCGAGCCGGTGGTCCGGCTCGACGCCGCCGCCGCCGTACACCTTGCGGCCCGAATCGGTGTAGCGCAACTGCGAGGCCGCGTGCTCGCGGCCGGCGTTCTGATCCCGCGTGGTGTATGTCAGATATTCGTCGAACGTCCCGTCCCAGGGGCGTTGAATCAAGCGACCGCTCGGCGTGTAGTACCGTGCCGTCGTCAGCGCCAGGGCGGCACCCTCGCTGATGCGGTAGACGGACTGGACGAGCGCCTTGCCGAACGTGGTTTCGCCGACGACCAGCGCGCGGTCGTGATCCTGGAGCGCACCGCTGACGATTTCGGAGGCGCTGGCGCTGTTGCGATTCACCAGCACCACAATGGGTTCGTCGGTGTACTGGCCGCGGGCGGTCGCGCGATAGTCCTGATCGGAATTCGGCACCCGTCCGCGCGTGTAGACGATCATCTGCCCCTGCTGCAGGAACTGGCTGGCCACCTCGATGGCCTGATCGAGCGGACCGCCAGGGTTGCCTCGCAGATCGAGCAGCAGCCGCTTCATACCCTGGGCCCTCAGGCTCTTGAGCGCCACCGTCAAGTCGTCGTTGGTCTGCCTGGCAAAGTCCTGCAGGCGCACGTAGCCGGTCGTGGCGTCGATCATGAACGTGGCGGGAATGGTCGGAATACTGATCTCGTCTCGCGGCACATCGAGTTCGATCAGTTGATCGTAACCGCGCCGGCGCAACGAGATGTGGACCAGGGTGCCTTTCTCCCCGCGCAACCGCTTGGCCGCCTGCTCGCTGGTCCACCCTTTCGCCACCTCGCCGTCGATCTTCGCGATCACATCCCCGCGGCGCACGCCCTTCTTGTAGGCGGGTGAGCCTTCAAACAGACTGACGGCGGTGATATCGCCGTCAATCACCTGGATGGTGATCCCGAGCCCGTAGTACCGGCCCTCCTGCCGCTCATTCATCTGTTTGAAGGTACGCGGGTCGAGGAAACTCGAATGCGGGTCGAGCGTCTGCAGCATGCCGGTGATGGCGCTGTAGACCACGCGGTCGCTCTCGGCTTTCTCCACGTAGTTCGTTTCGACAAACCGCACGGCCGACGTAAATGCCCGGTAGCGCTCCGGCAAACGCTCCTGCGTCGACACCGTACTGCGGCCGAACACGCCGCCAGCCACGGCGGACGCAACCAGGACCGTCCCGATCACTGCAAGGAAACGCACTGTCCGCATAGGGCCATCGTACCAGATAACCTCCACACCGGCAACGACTTCGCCTCGCCCACGCGTTTCCCTTCCTTGACCGTCGTGCACCGGCATCCCTATAATTGGGTGAGCCACTTGCGGACCACATCCCCGCGACCGGGTGGTGCTCGGACGACAGATCGGCGTCGTCGGAGGCCGGGTGTGCGCCGCAGGGGCCTTCAGGAGCAACGACCATGTTTGGTTCCATCGGCATGCCCGAGCTCGTCATCATTCTGGTGATCGCGCTCATCATCTTTGGCCCGCGCAAGCTGCCGGAACTCGGCCGATCGCTTGGCCGCAGCATCGGCGAGTTCAAGCGCGCCTCCAACGAATTGCGCAGCACGCTCGAAGAGGAGATCCGCACCGAAGAACAGCGCACACCCACGACCGCACCGCCGGCGGCTCCGCCTCACACGCCAACCGACTCCACGCCCGATCAGACCAGCTGAGCGATCTGGCCACCGTCAATGGCGTTTCCGTTTCGCGTCAAGCCGACAACCCGGCTCGGGTTGCCGGGCACCGTTGCTGCCAGTCTGCCTGACCCCGACGACGAACTCGACGAGTCGGGCGGCAAGATGTCGTTTCTCGATCACCTTGACGAGTTGCGAAAACGGCTGGTGGCCTCGGCGCTGTCTTTGGCCGGCGGGGCGCTGGTGGCCTTCCTGTTCATCGACCGCATCTTTGCGTTCATCATGCTGCCGCTGTCCCGCATGATGCCGAAGGGCTCTCGCCTCATCGCCGTCGAGCCGACCGAGACGTTCATGCTGTACGTGAAGATCGGCCTGCTGGGCGGCGTGGTCATTGCGGCTCCGCTGATCATGTGGCAGTTGTGGCTCTTTATCGCGCCCGGCCTCTACGCCCGCGAGAAACGGTTCGCGGCGCCGTTCATCCTGATGGCCACGGTATTTTTCCTGGGCGGTGCCGCCTTCTCCCACTATCTCGTGTTCCCGTGGGCCTGGTCGTTTCTGGCGACCTTCCAGCCCGACTACATCATGTTCGCGCCGAGAATCGAAGCGGTCTTCTCGCTCTACGCGATGATGCTGCTCGCCATGGGCCTGGTCTTCGAGATGCCCGCCGTCATCCTGATTCTGGCCACGATGGGCCTCGTCACGGCAGGGTTTCTCTGGCGGAACATCAAGTACGCGGTCCTGATCATCTTCATCGCGGCTGCCGTCATCACCCCGACCGGCGACATGGTGACGCAGTCGCTGATGGCCGGCCCGATGGTCGGCCTCTACCTGCTCAGCATCCTGCTGGCCTGGCTGTTCGGGAAAAAGAAGCCGGCCGTCGACACCACCTCGCTGGTGTAAGCTTCCGCCGTGGCGATTCGCAAGTCTGCCGCCCTGGGCATCCGCATGCTGGTCGACGACTTGTGCGGCGACGATGACGTCGCACGGGACACGGCGGGTGCCCGACTCAGCGTCATCGGCACGCGCGCTGTTCCGCAGTTGTTGAACGCGCTCGGTGTCACCGGCTCGGCCGTGGCGGGCGCCGCCATCCTGAAGGTTCTGGAAGCCAGCACCGACCGCCGCGCCCTTGATGCGGCCATCGCGTTGTTGCACGATCCGGCCACGGACCCCAAAGTGGCCGCTGCCGCGACGGCCCTGGCCGGCGCGTTTCTCGACTCCACCGACGCGACGCTCGCTCTCGACGCGCTCAGTGGCGTGCTGCTCGACGAGCGGTACCCGGACGACCTGCGCCTGCGCGCCCTCGATGCGCTCGAGCGCATGCCCCGGCGCATCATCGCCCCGCTCAGGAAACGGCTGGCCACCGACCCGAGTGAAGCCATCCGGCGACGGTCGGTACCTGGAAGCGAACCCGGAACCGGATCGGTCCATCCGCTGCCCAGCATCGAGTCGATTGCCGCCGGAGCGCCAGCCGATCCGACGGCGCTGACCGAGTCGGTGGCCGCCACGGCCGGGACCACTGCCCTGCCGATTCTGTACCGCCTGATCGAAGTGACGCGGGCCAGGGAGGAATCGGCGCCCGCCAGCGCCGATCGCGCCGAATGGCGCGCAGCGCGAGGCGCGGTGCACCTAGCGCTGGCTGCCCGTGGCAGCCGAGTGGCGCTCTACGATTTGCGGGAAACGCTGGGCGCGGCCGGCGCACCACTGCCCGCCGACTTCCTCCGTGCGGCGGCTTCGGTGGGCGACGCGACGTGCCTGGAGCCGATCGCGGCGGCACTAGCGCGGCAGCCCTCGTCGATCGACGAGAAGGAGCGGGAATGGCGCGACCAGCTCATGCGCGCCGGCCGCGCCATCGTCGCCCGCGAACGACTGACGCGGCGGCACGCGGTGATGCGAAGCATCCTGAAGACCTGGCCGGCCGTCGGCGCGGCCCTGCTGTCGGCGGCGCACGGTCAGTAGGATTTGGCAAACCAGGCGTCGGTCACACTCGGCTGGCCGCACTTGATGCACGGCGCGCCGCTGGAGACACCCTCGATCGGCATATTTCGCAGCGTCGCCTGGGTGTCGTTCTTGATGGCGGCTTCACACGCGTCGGAGCCGCACCATGGCGACACGATGAACCCCGGACGGCCGGCCATCGTCTGCGTGAACTCATCGTACGACGCGGTATGGGTCGTGTGATCTTTCTGGAACGCCAACGCGCGATCGAACAGGTTTTGCTGAATGGTGTCCAGCATGTCCTTGACGCGGCCGGCCAGACCATCAATCGGCACCGGGATTTTCTCGCGCGTGTCGCGCCGGACCAACATCACCTGGTGCTTCTCGATGTCCTTGGGCCCGATCTCGAGCCGGAGCGGCACGCCGCGCAATTCCCACTCTGAGAATTTCCAGCCGGGCGTATAGGCGTCGCGGTCGTCCAGCATGACGCGCACGCCGGAAGCGACCAGCGCGTGGCGGATCGCCTGCGCGTGAGGCAGCACGGTTTCCCGCCAGTTCCCGCGCGGGATCGGCACCATCACCACCTGATGCGGCGCCACGCGCGGTGGCAGCACTAACCCGGTTTCGTCGCCGTGGGTCATGATCACGCCGCCGATCAGCCTGGTGGACACGCCCCAGGAGGTGCCCGACACGTACTGAAGCGTCTTGTCGCGCGCCTGGAACCGGATCTCGAACGCCTTCGCGAAATTCTGACCGAGGTTGTGCGAGGTGCCCGCCTGCAGCGCACGGCCATCGCCCATCAACGCCTCGATCGAGTACGTCCGGAGCGCGCCGGCGAACTTCTCGCTGTCGGACTTGCGCCCGGCAACGACCGGCATCGCCAGTTCCGTGGCGGCGAACTCCTTGTACAGCGCCAGGATCTTCAGTGTTTCCTCTTCGGCTTCCTCGGGAGTCTCGTGGGCGGTGTGCCCCTCCTGCCACAGGAATTCGGTCGTGCGCAGAAACAGCCGCGTCACCTTCTCCCAGCGCACGACGTTCGCCCATTGGTTGATGAGCACCGGCAGATCGCGCCATGACTGAATCCACTTCGCGTACATGGTGCCGATGATGGCCTCCGACGTCGGCCGCACGACCAGCGGTTCCTCGAGTTCCTCGGTGCCGCCCCTGGTGACCCACGCCACCTGCGGCGCAAACCCCGCCACATGTTCGGCCTCCTTCATCAGGAGGCTCTTCGGGATCAAGAGCGGGAAGTACGCATTGACGTGGCCCGTCGCTTTGAAGCGATCGTCCAGGCCGCGCTGGATCAGCTCCCAGATGGCGTAGCCGTAGGGACGAATCACCATGCAGCCTTTGACCGGCGAGTAGTCGGCCAACTCCGCGCGGCGCACCAGGTCGGTGTACCAGCGCGAGAAGTCGTCGGATCGCTTGGTGATTTCGGTGATGAACTGCTCTTTGCTGTCGTCTTTCTCGGCCATGCGCACGTCCTCGGGAATCTGACGGCGTCCCTCAATGGAGGCTTCCGCCAATGAGTGCACCAAGATGTTATCCTACCATCGACGGCAGCCGGTCCCGGATCCGCCTGCCAGTGTCGCGCCACCATGCCACAACCGCTTCGTGTCGAGGTTTCGACTCCGTCCCGTTCGTATCCGGTCTTGATCGGGCCGGGCCTGCTGGCGCGCCTCAGTCAGCTTCTGGATGACGCGCGCTGCGGATCGCGCCGGTTTGTGGTCTCCAATCCCATGGTCTGGGGCTGCTGGGGCAACGCGCTGCGCGAGGCGCTCCCCGACAGCGAAGCCATCATGGTGCCCGATGGCGAGCGCTACAAGACCTTGCCGACGGCCGCCCGCATCTACGACGCGCTGCTGCGGGCGCAGGCCGACCGCTCGTCTGCCATCGTGACATTTGGCGGCGGCGTGGTCGGCGACATGGCAGGGTTCGCGGCCGCCACCTACCTGCGGGGCATCGGGCTGGCCCATGTGCCGACGACGCTGCTGGCACAGGTTGATGCCGCGATTGGCGGCAAGGTGGGTGTCAACCTGCCCGGCGGCAAGAACCTGGTCGGTGCCTTCCATCAGCCGTGGGTGGTGGTCGTCGATCCCGATCTGCTCGCCACGCTGCCCCGTCGGGAATTCCGTTCGGGGCTCTACGAAGTGATCAAGTACGGCATGGCCTGCAGCAGCGATCTCTTTGCGCGCGTGCAGCGCGACCTGGGTCAGATTTCCAAGCGCGATGCCGCCTCGCTGACGCACGTCATTGCCGATTCGTGCCGGATCAAAGCCGCCATCGTGGCCGCCGACGAGCGCGAATCAGGCCCGCGGCGCATCCTGAACTTCGGTCATACAGCCGGACATGCGCTCGAGGCTGTCACCCGCTATCGCCGATTCTTGCACGGCGAAGCCGTCGCCTACGGCATGCTGATCGCCGCCGAGATCGCGGTGGCCAGGGACCGGCTGGCGCCAGGCGATCGCGACGCGCTGGCTCGCCTGGTGGCGCAGTTGGGTCCGCTGCCGCCGCTGGGCGATCTCGGCGCCGACGCGGTGCTGGCGCTGATGCGCCGTGACAAGAAAGTACACGAGGGCCGCCTGCACCTCGTATTGCCGACCGCCATCGGATCGGCGACAACGGTCAGCGATGTGTCGGAGGACGAGCTGATGCAGGCCCTGCGCCGATCTGGCCTGGCCGAGTGACGCTAGCGCAGCCAGCCTGGCGGCACACCGGCCCGTCGGGCTTCGTCCTCGATAGCCGCAATCTGCTTCTCAAGGTCCTGCTGCTCGGTGGTGAGGCGCGCCAACTCGTCGAGTGTGCGCTGGCGTTCGCTGGCAATCGCCGCCCGCTGGGCCGGGTCGTCGCGTGCCGTGAAATCGGCCCACAGCCCGTTGATCCGGCTCTGCAACGCGGCCAGGAAGACGGCGTTGCGGTCGTGCTGCACTCGTGCATCGGTGATGCGCTTGCGCCAGTACGCTTCGTCTTTGGGCGGTTCGGACTGAACCGAAGCGGCTGGCAGCGCCGGCGCTGACTTGGTCGCCTCTGGCGCCGGCATGGTCACGCCTTCAGGCGGCGTGGCGGTGGCCGGCCTGGGAGGCGTCGGAATCGTATCCCCGGCAATCGCCCTCAGCGATTCGTTCGTGTAGACCTTGGCAGGCGTTTTCACGGCCTGACGGCGCGCCTCTTCCTTGCGCGCCAGATCGCCAAGCGACTGGGGGGAGACCGGCCAGACCCCCGCCAGCATCACCGCCACGGCGGCCGCTAACGTTGTGATGGTGGATCTCATGTTCATCGTGCCGTCCGGTGCTCAAGCTCAGACACCAGTCCGGGATCGGTCTATTATCGGCCGATTCGGGCCGGAGGGTTAACGTTCCTCCCGCCAGGCAACCAGGCGGACGCCGGAACCGGTCCGATCGCGTGGCCGGGCGAGCGTAGCCACCACTACCCGGTGCGACGACCGGCTGCCAAACGCCTCAGCCCGCACCTGCACCAGACCGGCGCCAGCAGGGGAAGGACCGCCGGGGGTCCACACCGTGTCGCGGATCGGATTCCCGTCGGTGTCGGCCGGATCGTCTGCCACCCACACCACGACCGCGAAAGGCGGAAGAGCAGATCCGCCCGGCAGTAGACGGTCCAAGCGACCGAGGCCCAACAGCTGCCAGCGCGGATTGTTCGGACCCCAGGGCCGGTCTGCCGTGAATGCGTCGAGTTCGACATCGGTGCAGGGTTCTGGGTGGCCGCAGTTGGCCAGGTTGGTGAGGGCAGCCAGATCGGCGACTGTCCCGTCCGGACGTTCGAGCCTCCCGCTCGAGGGGACTTCGAGACACGACGACCGCACCTGGCCTGCCAGCAGCAGATTCCAGTCCGGACATGCGGCCAGTTCGTGAGCCGCGATCGCCAACCCGGCTTCGGCGGCGTAGAGCGCGCCCGTCGATATGGCGTAACTGGAGGCGATGGCCGGTTCCAGGCTGGTCGTGAGCACCAGAGCCAGACCCATCACCGACAGCAACATGATGACCACGAGCGCGACGATGATCGCCGCGCCAGACTCGGAGTGTGTGGAGCGGCGGTATTCGCTAGCGGACGGCGTTTCGCAGCGCAACATCGACGCGCACCTCCAGGTCCGGCACCATTCGAGCCACCTCGACCGCCGACCCCGGACGAGCAAACCAGGCCGCGAGACTCCCGCGCACGCCAAGGCTCGCCGCCTGTACGCGAATCGTGATCCGCAACTGGCGCACGCGCAGCAGATCGGCGTCGAATCGGTTCGCCGAGACCGTATCAGGACACCAGGGCCCGTCTCCAAGCGTCCCCGGGGAGAGCAGCGCGAGCCCGCTGGCGTCGGAGGGCAGCGGCGACAAACGTCCAAGCTGATGGACGCCATCGAAACCGAATGCACAGTTCTCTCCGGCCGGCCACACGTCGTGCGGATCGTCAACATCGGGCGGAGGCGGTACCGGACCGTACGTACTGGCGCGACGGTCCGGGTCGTCTGGATTCACGATGCTCGGCGGCGATGGCTCGCCAAAGTACTCGCAGGTGAGCGCCGTCACATGGTCCAGCAACGGAAAGTCGGCCGAGCGTCCGTTCATGCGGCGCAACTGCGGTATGCCGGTGGCTGCGTCGGTGCCCAGGTAGTACGCGCGCGTGGTGGCCTCCGCCACCAGCGCCCCCGACGGGTACGCGCGCGAGAAGACATCCTGCCCATGCCCGATGAGCGTCCCATCGGCTGATACCGATGTCACGGTGAACAGGTCCCACGCACCAGTGCCATCGGCGACCAGCGCGCGGGCACCCGGATGCAGGTGGCACGCGGGCCGGTCGAGCGCGCAGGCCGAGAGCGGCGCCAGGCGAATCGGGACGGCAGGGTCCGTCATCGCTTCGGCCACAATGCCCTGCGGTGCCGCCGCCGCGACCGCAATCAGACTCAGTGCGTCCGGTCGCGCGCATCCTCCCGCCACGGTGACGAGGGCGCCGCCATTCCATGCGCACGGCAGCACGGCCGGCCAGGTCAACGCCGCGCCCGCTCCCCAGCCCAGGCTCGGACCGCTGCCGGCCGTCAGCGCATCGGTCACCATCGTCGTGACGGCGATGCGAAGCCGTTGCTGCGTGTCGGAGGCCTCCGGCAGGGATTGAAAGGCGATGGTTGTGGGACCGACCAGCGCCACCGCAAGGCTGAGGGCCACCAGCGTGATGGCCGTCGCCATCAGCAGTTCGACCAGTGTGAAGCCGGCCTGAGGCGACATTACCATGCCGTCCTCGATCGGATCGTGGCCAATGTGGCCATCGTCGCGGGATCGTGGCAGCTATCGCCAGAACCGCCATCGTGCCGACAGCATCCTACCGAGACGGAGAGGGCCAGCAGATTGGCATCAAGCGGAAAGGGCACCACAGCCCAGCGCCGCACGTACACACGGCGGCCACCGGCAGGTGGAAGGGTGGTGGCCCGACCGGCAGCATCCACGTACTCGAAAAATCCCGCAACATCTCGCCAGACGGCGTCAAACGGCGATGCGGCGAGCGCGGCAGGGCGCCGTGTGAGCTGCTCCATCTTCTGCAGCGCCAGCACGGTAGACACCGATCGGTCGCGCGCCGAAGTGCTGGAGCGGATAGCGATCGACGTCAGCGCGGCCAGCGAGACCGCCGCGGTCGCCAGGAGCCCGATGGCGATCATGGCCTCGATCAGAGTCGTCCCGTCCTGTGCTTGACACCTGGTCATGGCCAGCAGACCAGCAAGATGAGCGCCATTCGTCAGCGCCGCGGCTAGCTGCCGTGCCGGCGCCGGAATGACGCGTGTTCTCGTGGCGTGTGCTCATGCCCGGCGACACATCGGGCCAGACGGCGTGATGGTGGTGGCAGGAATTGCGCCGCGGTTGACACCCGAGTCTCGCAGATTCCGCAATGACGGCGCGAATTGGACGTGAAACGCCACCCGCTCTTCTCAGGCTGGCCACCGAAATCGAGCCTGACCGCGGTCAGTTCGTGGCGTCGATCGGGAGCACCACCATGACTGACGCACCGCCCATGGCGCTGGTCCCCAGTTCCAGCCGGCCAGCGTGCGTGCGGACGACATGACGGATCAGTGCGTGCGTGGTGAACGGTTCGGCGGCGACCGGTCCGATCGACGGTGCGCCAGCGGCCAGTTGCGACAGGAGGACGTCTGCGGCCGGGCGATTGTCATCCACGCAGACGCAACAAAAGCCGGGTTGGTCCCCCTGCCTGGCATGGACGGTGACGACGGGCGCGATGCCGGACTCGGCGCAGGCGCCTCTGGCGAGATCCACGAGCCGGTCGAATACCAAATGGAGTCGCTCCCCGTCCCCCACGACCGCCGGGACGTGTCCTTGCAGCAACACGTCGCCGCCGGCTGCAACGACGGCCTGACGAGCGCCGGCGACGACGCGAGTCAGCAGCGAGTCGAGGTCCACGCGGCGCAACGCCCGGCGTCGGGATGCCGTCAGGATGTCGACCTGGGCGAGCAGATTCGACAGCAGCGCATCGTGACTCCCGGCGCCGGCCAGGACGTAGCGCATCTGGTCGGCCACGACCTCGAGGCCGAGTTCCGCTTCGACGGCCCGCTGGCGAATCTGTGCCGGCGATTGTGTGGTTCCGGCGGCATCGGGATCGGGCAGATCCCGAAGACGCGCGATGGCCGCCGCCATGACGTCGGACATGAGCGCCGGCTCGCTGCGGGGTGTGGCCGATCCGCGTTTCAGGTCGCGAGCCGAGGCGGCAAAGCGGAGGAAGGCGAACACCACCACCGCGACCAACGCGGCCACGACGGCCGTGAGTCCGAGCAGGGTGTAGGCCGCCTGAGAGGAAGGCATGATGTCGCCACCTCTACCGGTAGAAGCTGAAGTACCACGTCAGGATGGCGTCGCCCGCCACAGCTGACACCATGGCGGCCATCGCCAGAAAGGTCCCAAACGGCAGTGCCGATTTCATATCGCCGCGGCGAATGATGATGATGGCCACGCCGACAATCGATCCGAGGAGCGAGCCGATCACCAGCGTCAACAGCACGAGGTGCCAGCCGAGAAAGGCTCCGATCAAGGCGAGCATCTTCACGTCGCCCATGCCGAGTCCTTCGATCTTGCGGAGGCGATAGTAGGCCTCGGCCACGACCAGTGGGATGAGACCGCCGATGACGAGCCCGACCAGTGACGAGATCCATCCAGGCGGCGTGACAAAGCTCAGGAGAAATCCGATGATCGCGCCCGGGATCGTAATCACGTTCGGCAGAATCCGGTGCTGCAGGTCGATGAAGAACAGCACCACCAGCGAGCAACCGAGCAGCAGGCGCGAGCACAGCAACCAGCCCAGGCCGTACTCCCAGGTCGCCCACACGAACATGGCGCCGGTAAACGCTTCGACCAGTGGGTAGATGGCCGAAATGCGCGTCCGGCACGTGCGGCATCGGCCACCAAGGACCATCCAAGCCAGGACGGGAACGTTTTCGAACCAGTGCAACTGGCGAGTGCACGAGGGGCAGTGCGACGCGGGCCACAGCAGCGACTTCTCCAGCGGCAGCCGGTAGATGCACACGTTCAGAAAGCTCCCGACAGCCAGCCCAAGCAGGCCGGCCACACCGAGCAGCCAGGAAGTCGTCATGATGGCGGACCTGTCGTTGAACCGAATTGCGATGGCAATGGAAACAGCGGCGACCTGCGCGACACGGTGACGCCACCCGGCGCCGACAGATCGAGTTGGTACGGTTCCCCGGCTGGGTCGGTTGGAATGCCGGGCAGCCACCGGAGCGCCACGAGGTCACTCCACGCGGACGGCGGGCGGCCGGTGGCCAGCGTAAAACGCCGCACCAGGCCGGCCAGGCTGTCAATGTCGTCGAGTGCGTCCAGCTGAGCCAGCTTCAGGCGCGCGTTGTTCTTCACCCACGTGTCCTCGGCCGTCTCGTACAGCTGCCGCCACAGCTGCCGCGACGAACGGCGGTCACCCCCCTGGGTCAAGGTGGTGGCCGCCATGGACCGCAGCCACCAGGGCGCGCCCGCGATCGAGCTGGCCCGATCGAACCACGCGGCGGCGTTCTTGTAGTCGTGAAGCCACCAGTAGTAGACGAAGCCAGCGTCCTGCGCGTAGACCCACTTCTCGGGTTCGGCTGCCAGGCCCTTTTTCAGCAGCGCGATGGCCAGATCCGGCCGGCCGGGACCATCGGGATAGGGTTCGGCCAGGAAGATGGCGCCAAATCGATAGGCCACGGTGAAACGAGAATCGAGCGTCGTGGTGAGATCCAGCAACGGGGCCAGCAGCGCGTACGGCTTGTCGGGGCTTGCCGATCGCCGCGTGTCGCCGTAGTGCTGGATCGCGCGAATCCAATACACGTCGGCAGTCAGCGCGGCATAGGCCAGGGCCAGCCGGCTCGCGGCTGCGCCCGACCGGAGGTACAACACCTCTGTACCGGCCGTACTCACGGTGTAGCGCCGCTGGCGGACCGTCTGCAGCCCGAGGGCGGCTATCAACAGCACGGCGCTCAGAGAGAGGGTCGCCGCAATCCCGACCCACCCAGGCCTGCCGGCACGGCGAGCAGCGGCCACATTCATTTGAAATCACGCCGTGCGAAGACGATCATCGCCAGCCCAACCACGGCTGCGGCATACAGCAGACCGTAGCCGCTCGTCAGCAACACGTATCCGGCCGCAATCGGCTGCCCGTGCACGACGGCCGCCTTGATGTCGAAGGGCGCCAGGTTCGGCAGCAGATAGTAGAGAGCCCGGGCGAGGCCGGCCACCGCGCCCGACTTCACGACGGTCTCGAAATGCGCCAGATCGGCGTTGAAATGTCCGACCACGTAGAGGCCGACGGTCATGGCTGCCGACAGCATCGGGCTCGAGAAGGTGGAGAAGAACAGCGCGATGGCGGTCACCAGCAGCAGCTGCACGTAGATCAACGCAAACGCCTTCATCAGGTTCGGGTCGACGACGGGTGCTTCAACGCTGGCCTTGGCCAGCTCGGGCTGCGACCATGCCATGAAAGCGAGCACGGCGTACAGCGCCGTGGCCATGACCGCGATGTTGACCGCCAGGGTGAGTGCCAGCCCGAGGAACTTGCCGGCAATGAAATGCTGGCGCCGCAGCGGCTTCACGAGCAGATTATAGACGCTGCGCCGCTCCACCTCTTTCCACACGAGGCCCACGCCGATGAACACGGCGATGAACAGGCCGAACACGGAGCTGGCGGCCAGGCCGAGATCCTTGATGATCTTGATGTCCTGCCCGGCGGTGAGTTGTCCGACCAGGTACGACGCCGAGATCAACAGAATGGCAAACAGGACCAGGTTGTAGAGCACCCGGTCCCGGACCGACTCCTTGAAGACGTGGTACGCGATCAATCCGATGACGCGCGCCATCAGCCCTCCGGCATCGCTCGTCGGGCCGGCACTCCAGCCTGACGGGCCCTGACCTGCTCCACGAAATAATCCTCGAGCGTCGTCCGCAACGGATTCAACGACACGAGCTGGCCGCCCTGGGCGCGGGCCGCCGCCATGATCCGATCCGGTTCGGCGTGGGCGGCAAGCTCGATGGTGAAGCGCCCATCGGCAATGGCGGTGACGTGCCGCACCTGCTCGCCGTGCACGGCGAACATCGACGGGGTCACGCCGCTCATCACCAGTTCCCAGCCTGTCACCTGAAACGCCAGGATGTCGGACAGGCGGCCGGCGGCCATCAACTGGCCGCCCACGAGAATCCCCACGCGGCTGCACAGCGCCTCGGCGTCCGACAGGATGTGCGAGCTGAAGAACACGGTGCATCCGCGATCCCGCAGCTCCAGGATGAGCGCACGCACGGCGCGCCGGCCAAGCGGATCGAGACCGGACATCGGCTCGTCGAGGAACACCACCTCCGGGTCGTTCACCAGGGCCTGGGCCAGCCCGACGCGCTGCAGCATGCCCTTCGAGTACTTGCGCAGCGGCAGGCGCCGTTCGCCACCGATACCCACCTGGTCGAGCAGCGCGCTCACCTTGGCCTGGCGGCCAGGACCGCGCAGGCCGAACAGGCCCGCAAAGTACATGAGCAGCTCTTCGGCACTCAAGGAATCGTAGAAATAGGGGGACTCAGGCAAGTATCCGATCCGGCGTCGGAGGTCGAGATCGCCCGGTGGTCGTCCAAGAATACTGATGCGCCCGGCTGTGGGGAACACCAGCTGCATCAGCAGCTTCAACGTGGTGGTTTTGCCGGCGCCATTCGGACCCAGGAAGCCGAATACCTCGTTCGCCTCGACATGAAGTGTCACGCCGTCGAGGGCGCGGTACGGCTGCGGACGCCAGAATCCGATCCGATAGTCCTTGGTGAGGTTCTCGGTCTCGATTGCAGCCATCGATCAGGGCTTGATGATGCCAGCCTTCTTCAGCTCGTATTGCAGCGCCAACTCGAAGTACGGCAGCGGCATCCCGCCATCCACCCGGACGCCGTTCAAGAAAAACGTCGGGGTCACCTTGATGCCGAGAATGGTCGCCAGTGCAATGTCGCTTTTCACTTGGTTCAGCGTGGTGGCGTACTGCGCGTCGAAGTCGGTCACCCCACCCACGTCGCGGGCGGCCTGGCGTACGCCGGCCGGGGTGAGCGAGGCATGATTGGTGTAGAGCCAGTCTTCCATCGCCTCGCCGCGGCCCTTCAGGCGCGCCAGCCGCGCGGCCACCGCCGATTCGCACGCCGCCATGTGCAGGTCGCGCTGCATGTTGGCGTTGCACTCCTGCTCGAGCGGATAGTCCTTGGTCACCATCTTGATGGCGCCTGGATACTGCGCGCGGTACCTGGCCAGCAACTCCTTGGAGTCGAGGTAGCTCTGTGCACAGCCAGGACACTGGAAGTCGGAGAACTTCACGATGAGCAGCGCGGCGCCCTCGGAGGGCACCGGCACCTGAATGCGCGGGAGTCCCTCCCAGAAGCGGATGAACTCGCTCTTCTTGTCGGCCGGCGTCTGGTCGGCCGTGGTCCGGCGCATCTCCCCGTGCCGAGGCACGAAGGCGATGGCGGCCGTTGCGGAGATCAGCAACACGAGCACGGTCGTCAGTGCCATCGGGCTGGCGGCGGCAGCTCGGAGATCGTGCCAGAGACGGCGAGGAAGGGTGGTCATGGGAAACAGCGTCCTTGCTCCGGAAATGAGGAAGATGCCCGCCACGGCCAGGTAGGTGACCAGGCACATCAGGCAGACGACCTTCAGCAGAAACAACGAAGTGTACGCGAAGTAGATGACGGCGCCCAGCCCGACGGTCGCCGAGACAAAGACATAACCGCCTGCATTTTCCCGCAGGCTGGACCAGCCCCAAGCCGATCCTGCTAGAAGAATCACCACGGCGATGTACCACAGCGATCCCCACAGGGCCACCGGCACGCCGGCCACGGCGGCATAGCGGCTCTGATAGACCTGGGTGCAGCTGATGGTCGCACTGACATCGCAGAAACTGAGATAGGCCGGGTTCCGCACCATCTGGATGTGGATGTAGAGGGATGTCAGCGAGGACGCCAGCCCGATCAAGGCCAGCACAACGAGCAGGCGGCGCACGGTGGTACTCATATGGGCAATGGCTATTCGGCTCTTGCAGTTGTATCGGCTTCGGCCCGCGGCGTCAAGACAGGATTCGAGCGGACCTGTCAGCCGTCGGCTCAGCGGGGAATGGGCACCGCTCCGGCCGGGGCCGTGTTGTCCGTCATGGCCAGCGGCGTCTGCTGTGGGGCCCGGTAGATCGTGGCGTTGGTGTTGGTGCCATAGGCATCGGTGCCAGCGCCAGGTGTCGGGGTGGCTGTCGCCCAGTATCCGACCGTGCCAGTGCCGGCCGCCTGGCCGTTGCACGACGACGGCGAGACGGGATCGGCGCCGGTGGAACTGCCGATGGTGACTGAATAGGAACCCTTGGCCACCGTGGCGGCGGCGCCCAGATCAGGACCAATGAATGGCGTTCCGCCTGGAGGGGCGGTGCCCAACACGGTGAGCGAGGCGGCGAAGAAGCCGTTTCCGCACGACGTGCCGTACATGTACTGCGCGCTGCTGATCGTGCGCAGCGAGCTGATGGCAGACGACTCGTTGCCGGACTGGCGCGCGCGCATCAATGCGGGGACGGCAATGCCGGCTAGCACGCCGATCAGGGCCACCACGATCAACAGTTCGATTAGCGTGAATCCGTCGGTGCGTCGTGTGCCCATCTCCGTCATTCCGGCGTCCACTGCGTCTAGAACCGCGACAGGATCAGCTGCAAATCGGCCGCCACATGATGTTCGCTACAAGCGATCAACGAATCACTTCATAATCAATTAGTTACAGTGTTTTCACAGCCGAATAATGGCTGACAATTCGTGGCCACCCCGACAATAATTGCGGGTCCCACACCAAAGGTTATCGGTTTATCACCCCGAAAACAACACGAGGGATGCCCGCCAGGTGCGGACATCCCTCGTAAGACGGTCCAGCCCGAGTGGCTGGAAACCCGTTACTGCAGCGTGTTGGCGCCGGCGGGCGCCGTGGTGTCGGTCATCGCCAGGGCGGCCTGTTGCGTGGCCGCGAAAATGGTGGCCGTGGTGTTGGTGCCGAACGAACGGGTGCCCCCGCCAGCCGCCGGGCTGGCCGTGGCGTTGTAGCCCTGTACTACTGCGCCGGCGGCCAGGCCGTTGCAGGACGCCGGAGCCGCAGCCGCGACGCCCGACGAGCTGCCCATCGTGACCGTGTAGCCGCTCTTCGACACGCTGGCCGCGCTCGACAAATCCGGGCTGATAAACGCCGTGCCGCCGGTCGGCGCCACCCCGAGGTTGGTCAGGTCGGGCGAGTAGAAGCCGTTGCCGCAGCTGGCGGCGTAGGTCGACTGGGCGCTATTGATGGCGCGCAGCGACCCGATGGCCGACGCTTCGTTGCCCGACTGGCGGGCGCGCAGGAGGCCTGGCACCGCGATGGCCGCAATGATGCCGATAATCGCCACCACGATCAACAACTCGATCAACGTGAACCCTCTGTTGCTTTGCATTGGTCAGTTCTCCCCCTTCCTCTCACTTCCTGTTCGGTGACCTCTCCTGCACACCCGCGCCGCATGGGCAGATGTCGAACGGCTTCGAGAAACGCCCGCCCACAGGTGCGGCCTCAGGGATTGTGCAACCTCCGAGCCATGCATCGGGGGCGTCGCTGCTGCTCGCGTAACCAACTCTGGGAGATGAGCTTGGTGGCCAACGCCGCAATCCGACTCGCGCGACGGCGCAACACGGCCGTAACGAACTGGCACCTGTCGGTGCCTATTATCGTGATCGATAAGGGGTTTGTCCGAGAAACGGGAACACGCGGCTAGCGCAGATCGTACTTGTCCAGCAGGTAGCGGAGCTGGCGGGGAGAGATGTTCAGCAATTTCGCGGCCTTGTCGTGGCGCCCGCCCGATTGCTTCAGCGCCTGCGCCACGTACTCGCGTTCCTGACTCTCGAGGTGGCGCGGAAGGTCCAACCCGGACTGGGGCAACTGCGCGGGACCATCCGCGTTTCCAGTTGCTCCCGACACGTCGAGCGGCTGCCGCATTTCCGCGGGCAGGCTGACCACCTGGATGACGGGGCTGCGTTCGAGGGCGACGGCCCGTTCAATCGTGTTTTCGAGTTGCCGTACGTTGCCGGGCCAGTCGTACGCCTCCAGGCACCGCATCGCCTCGGCATCGACGCTCGACACCTGCTTCCCCATCTGTTCGCGGTGTTTCACCAGAAAGTGCTCGACCAGCAGCGGGATGTCGTCGCGACGTTCGCGCAGCGGCGGCAGGACAATCGGGATGACGTTGATGCGGTAGAACAGGTCTTCGCGGAATTTCCCCTCCCCGACGTAGCGGAGCAGATCGCGGTTGGTGGCGGTGATGATGCGGATGTCGGCGTCGATCTCTTCGTTCCCGCCCAGACGCCGGAATTTGCGCTCCTGGAGCACGCGAAGCAGCTTCACCTGCATCATCGGGCTCATTTCGGAGATCTCGTCGAGAAACACCGTGCCGCGCTCGGCCGTTTCGAGCAGGCCCGGCTTGGTGACGGCCGCGCCGGTGAAGGCGCCGCGCATGTGACCGAACAACTCCGATTCCAACAGGGTCTCGGGCAGCGCCCCGCAGTTGAGCGCCACAAATGCGCGGTCGCGGCGCAGCGAGTTGGCGTGAATCGCCTGGGCCACCAGTTCCTTGCCGGTGCCCGATTCCCCGGTGATCAGAATCGTGCTATTAGTCGGCGCGACGGTTTCGACCAGGTCGAAGACCGCCTGCATCACGTGGCTTCGCCCCACGATGTTCGAGAAGGCCGAACCGCTGCGCAGGGCACGCTTGAGCAACACGTTTTCCTGGCGCAGGAGCCGACGTTCAACGGCGTTGCGAACCTTCGCTTTCAGCTCCTCCACATCGAAGGGTTTGGTCAGGTAGTCGTACGCGCCGAGCCGAAGCGCCTCGACCGCCGACGCGGTCGACGCGAAGGCGGTGATCATGATGCCGACCAGATCGGGATCGAGGCGTTTGGCCTCGCGCAGCACGTCCACGCCACTCATGCCGGGCATCTTGATGTCCGAGATCAGCACATCGACGACCTCGCGCTCCAGCGTGGCGATGGCGGTGGGACCGTCTTCGGCCAACAGCACGTGGTAGCCTTCCCGTCGCAGGACGATGTTCAGCAGTTCGCGCATCGATCGCTCATCGTCGACAACGAGGATGCGTCCGCGTGGCTGATCCTGAACGGTGGTCTGAGAGGTGGCCATGCTGATCTCACGCGCTGCCGGCGGCTCGGGCCGGCAGCAGGACCTCGACCGTCGTGCCCGCGCCGGGCTGCGACGTCACCTTGATTTCGCCGCCATAGTCGCTGACGATGCGGTGCACGATGGCCATGCCCAAGCCGCTGCCTTTCGAGAAGCTGCCGTGGAACGGCTGAAAGATGGCGTCCAGTTCGTCTTCGGGAATCCCCACGCCCTCGTCCTGCACCATCAGTGCGGCCAGGTCGGGGGGGGTGCCGGCCTGCCGCGCGGCCAGGCGTAGCCGGCCGCCACGGGGCATGGCCCGCAGGCCGTTGGTGGCGAGATTCCACACGATCTGGCGGACCTGCCCCTCGTCGGCGTCGCACCAGACGGGCGCACCTTGGGGATCGACGTCCACGCGATGGTGGTCGCGCACCTCGGCGCTGTTGCGCAACAGCAACGCGGCGTCCTGCAGGATCGGCCAGAGATCGATTCGCGTGATGCTGAACCGCTGCGGCCGCGCGTAGGCCAGAAAGCTGCGGATGGTCTGGTTGAGACGTTCGGACTCGCGCAGCACGATGTCCATCAGCTGGGCTTGCTCGTCGCTCAGTTGCAGGTCGTCGCGCAGGATCTGGATCGAACCCGACATCGAGGCCAACGGGTTCCGGATCTCGTGGGCGAGGCCGGCGGCCATTTCGCCCACCGCCGCCAGGCGCTGCTGGACGAGCGCGTCGCGCTCGAGCTTCTTGAGCATGGTGACATCCTGGAAGGTGAACAGCAAGCCGGACCGGCCGCTGGACGTCACCAGGTGCGTCGCGCTCAGGCCGAGATCGATCTCGGGTGGGCCGCCTGCTCTGCGGTACCGGAAGTCAGCGCGCCGGCTGCCCGGCGCCTGGAACCCGGTGTCGAGGCCGGCCGCAAAATCGGCGGGCAGCTGCAGCACGTCCAGAATGCCGGTGCCAATCACCGCCTGGGCCGGGTGCCCGGTAATCGCTTCGGCGGCCCGGTTGAAGGTCAACACGCGACCCGACAAGTCGGTGGTGACCAATCCCATGGTCAGACTGTCGATCACGTGCTGGTTGAACGCTTGCAGGTCGGCGATGGCGGTTGACGCGTCGGCCAGCTGCAGATCCGCGCGGCGGACGCGTTCGGCCAGCGAGCCGCTGAGCAGCGCGACGCCCAGGAACCCGAGGGCGTTGATCGCCACGGTATAGCGCGCGACCTCGTTGGACGGCAGGACCACCGGTTGGCCGGGAGCCCAGATGGTCCATGGCTGCCACGCGAGGTCGGAGTACTGCAGCATCACCAGGCCCACGTACAGCACCAGGCTGAAGGTGGCCACCAGCATCGCACCGCGCCGGTGCTGCAGTGTGCTGGCCGCAATGATGGGCAGCACGTAGAGGGAGGAGAAATAGCTTGCGATGCCGCCCGTCATCCACACAAACGCCGACACGGTGAGCGCATCGAGCGCCAGTTGCAGATCGATCAGCCAGCGATGCCGCTCGGCCAGCCGAAGCGTGATCGCGTAGGCGGCAGAAAGCGCGAAGGTCCACCCGATCAGCGCGTAGAGCGGACTGGGAGGCAGGCTCGGCGTGGCCCGCAATTGGATGAAGACGGCGGTTCCGAGCAGCAGCGTGCTGCTGACCAGGCGCAGGGCCAACAGGGCGACGAGTTTGCGCCGGATCGCGCTGTCGGCCATGGTGTGGCGCTCCCTACGTCAGCTTGCTGATGAGGTCGAAGATTGGCATGTACATGGCGATGACGATGCCGCCGACCGCTCCGCCCAGAAACGCGATCATCAGCGGTTCCATCAGCGTCAACATGCCGGCCACCGCGGTGTCGACTTCTTCCTCGTAGAAATCGGCGATCTTGCCCAGCATCGTGTCCAAGGCCCCGGTGGCCTCTCCGACACCGATCATCTGGCCGACCATCGACGGGAACACCCCCGTGGCCTTCAGTGGGACCGAGATCGTCTCGCCGC
>CAYHRK010000019.1:12488-28237 GCA_964358795.1 uncultured Vicinamibacterales bacterium | reverse complement strand
CTCTCTTCGACTGGACATCTCTTGTGGGCTTCATCGTACCGAATGAAGCAAGTTTCTCGTCACCCCCGCGCTCTGTCTGTCACCCCCGCGAAAGCGGGGGTCCAGGCCCTGGATTCCCGCCTTCGCGGGAATGACGGGATGGCAGTGCCACTCCCGGCGCCGATCGCCCTTGGGCCGCCGTAGCCGAAGGCGAAGGCGCCCGCGAGAGGGCTCGGCCTTTTGAGACGGTGCTTCGCTAGCCGCCCGGAACCGACATCACGGTCCGCCGCGGCGAAGTCGAGTGCTGGAAGTCGGCCATCGACTGTGCCATCATGAGCCCCATGCGCCAGTTCGAGACAATGCTTCCGCTCGCTGAGGTTCGGGACGTGGCCGACGAAGTGCGCCTGCTGTTCGAGGATCTCGATCGCGCGCGGCCGCTCGATCAACGTCTGCTGCCGGGCGTCTTTTCGCCCACGCTCGATGCGCTCGAATCGGAGGATGCCGTCGAGATCGTCGCCGACCTGCCGGGCGTGGTCCCCGGCGATGTGAGGGTGCTCATCAAGGGCGGCATCGTGATCGTGGCGGGCGGCAAGATGCCGCCCAACGCCAGCGAGCGTGCTGACGCCAGCTTCCATCTGGTCGAGCGCGATTTCGGCCGCTTCGCGCGGGCCGTCCGGTTCACCGGTGCGTTCGATACGGGCAGCGCCACCGCCACGATGACCGGCGGCGAACTGCGGGTGCGGATTCCGAAAATCGAGGAGCGCCGCGGACGGGACGTGCTCATCCCGGTCGGGCGGACGGGCGGCTCGTAGGCGGGCTCGCCGCGTGCTGGGCTCTGGCATCCTTCCATGCACATCCTGATGATCGGCGACGTGTTCGGGCGGCCCGGCCGCGACCTG
This sequence comes from uncultured Vicinamibacterales bacterium, assembly GCA_964358795.1. Taxonomy (GTDB): domain Bacteria; phylum Acidobacteriota; class Vicinamibacteria; order Vicinamibacterales; family JAKQTR01; genus CAYHRK01. The sequence continues at coordinate 27,359 of CAYHRK010000019.1, read as the reverse complement.
GTGCGTCGGGGACTGCCGGCGCTGGTCGCCCAGTACGGGATCGATCTCACCATCGCCAACGTGGAGAACGCCGCCGCAGGCGCCGGCATCACCCGGGAAATCGGAGATGCGCTGCTCTCGTACGGCGTGGATGTGATGACCACCGGCAATCACGTCTGGGACAAGCGTGAAGCCCTCGTCTACATCGGCGCCGAACCGCGTCTGCTTCGACCGCTGAACATGACGGCCGGCGTCCCGGGTCACGGCGTCTATGTCAGCCGCGCCGCAAACGGGCAGCCGGTGGCGGTGATCAACGCGATGGGACGGGTATTCATGCCGCTGGTCGACAATCCGTTCACGATGATCGCCGCGCAGATCGAGCTCGTCCGGCACGAGTGCCGGACGGTGGTGGTGGATTTCCACGCCGAAGCCACGTCCGAGAAGCTGGCGATGGGATGGTATCTCGACGGCAAAGTCTCGGCGGTGGTCGGCACGCACACACATGTACAGACCGCGGATGCCCGCGTACTGCCGGGCGGAACGGCGTACATTTCGGACGTCGGCATGACCGGCCCGCACGACTCGGTGATTGGGTCCGATTGCCAGGCGGCGATCAACCGGTTCGTCACGGGCCTGCCCGGCCGCCTCGAACCGGCCGCCGGGAACCCGCGTCTGCAAGGCATCGTGGTCTCCACCGACGATCGGACCGGCCTTGCACGAAGCATCGAGCGCATCGACTGGTCGCTTGACGAGGTGACCCGAGCCCGGCACGCCGTCGATGCCGATGAGCGCGATCAATAGCCCGTCGCGCTGACGTGGTGTTTCGAGTCGAGACACGTGGACGCATGAACGATCTGTTCGATCTGCCCTTCGACGATGGCGGCGAGCCCGAGCCGCCGGGGACAGCGGAATCCGGTGGCGGCCCGCGCGTCTTCACGGTGACCGATCTCACCAGCGAGATTCGGCTGCTGCTCGAATCCTCGTACGCCGACATCTGGGTCGAAGGCGAGATCTCCAACTGCCGCCAGTGGAACTCGGGCCACGTCTACTTCACGCTCAAGGACGCCAACGCCCAGCTGAAGGCCGTGATGTTTCGAGGGGCCGCCAGGCAGGCGAAGTTCAAGCTCGAAGACGGCCTGCAGGTGATCGCCCGCGGCCGGCTGGGCGTGTACGAACCCAAGGGCGAATACCAGCTGGTCTGCGAGGCGATCGAACCGAAGGGCCTCGGCGCGCTGCAACTGGCGCTCGAACAGCTGAAGAAACGCCTGCAGGCCGAGGGCCTGCTCGACCCATCCCGCAAGCGTCCGCTTCCCACCTTCCCCCGCAAGATCGGCATCGTCACGTCGATCGACGGGGCGGCGCTGCGCGACATCATCAAGGTGCTGCGCCGGCGCTACCCCAACGCGCATCTGGTCGTCGCGCCCACTCGCGTCCAGGGAGACGGCGCTGCCAACGACATCGCCCGGGCGCTCGCGAGTATCGGGCGTGTCGAAGGCGTGGACGTCGTGATCGTCGGCCGAGGCGGAGGATCGATTGAGGACCTGTGGGCGTTCAACGAGGAACCGGTGGCCCGGGCCATCGCGCGGTGCCCGGTGCCGGTGATCTCGGCAGTCGGTCACGAGGTCGATGTGACGCTGTCGGATCTGGTGGCCGATCTGCGGGCGCCAACCCCTTCGGCTGCGGCAGAATTGGTGGTGGCGGCGAAGAACGACTTCGTCGGCCGAATCGAGTATCTGGCCCAACGGCTGGCGTCGGCCGTGCGGGATCGCCTCCTGGGCGGCCGTCACCGGCTGCAGCGCGTTGAAGCGCGGCCGGCGTATGCCGGGTTCCCGGGGCGGCTGGCCCTGCGTGGCCGGCACGTGGCCGAGTTGCGGTCTGCGCTGGATCGGGCGGAACGCGAACGATCCTCGCGTCGCAGCCGCTACATTCAGGCGCTGCGCCTGCGGCTGGAGGCGTTCGATCTGCGCCGGAGCATCGGGCGGTTTCAGGTACGCCTGAGCCAGGCTGACGGGAGGCTGCGGGCGGAAGTCATCGATCGGTATCATGTCGCCGGGGGCAGACTTGGCGCCGCCGCCGCCCGTCTGGAGGCTATGAGCCCGTTGGCCGTGCTGGGCCGCGGCTACGCCGTGTGCTGGGACGGCGCGCGTCAGGTGATCATTCGCGATGCCGCCGCCGTCTCGCCAGGAGACGGCGTGCGCGTCACGTTGCAGAAGGGCGAAATCCGGTGCGTGGTGGCCGGCCGCACCGGGCAGGCGCCTCAGGAGTCGTAATGGACGTCACAATCAAGGACTTCGAAGCGGCCATTGCCGAACTCGAAGCGATCGTGAAGAAGCTCGAGGATGGCGAGCTGACGCTCGAGCAGTCGTTGGAACTGTACGAACGCGGCGTACAACTGTCGCGCTATTGCCACGCCCGGCTCGAGCAAGCCGAGCGGCGCATCGAGGTGCTCGGCGAACGCGGAGATGTGCAGCCGGCGCCGGCCGCCCTGACGGCCGTCGGAGACGACGAAGAACCACGCCGGCCAGATGGGGCCCGAGACGACAAAGGGCGGCGCTCGTGACCGCAGACGCCTCGCTGCCGCTCGACGACTACCTGCGCGTGTTGCGACAGGAGATAGACGACGCGCTGGCGGCCGTGCTGCCCGCTTCACCCGCCTGCCCGGCCGACATCGCGGAAGCCATGCGCTACAGCGTCCTGGCCGGCGGCAAGCGGTTCAGGCCCATCCTTACCTTAGCGGCGGCCGGGGCGGTAGCGCCACGATCGAGTACGGCCAAGGCGCTGGCCATGCCCGCCGCATGCGCCATCGAGTTGATTCACACCTACTCGCTGATTCATGACGACTTGCCGGCCATGGACAACGACACGCTGCGCCGCGGCAGGCCGACGCTGCACGTGGTGTATGGTGACGGCATGGCGATTCTCGCCGGCGACGGGCTGCTGGCCGAGGCCTTCGCGCTGCTGGCGCGAGCGCCCGTGGAGGGTAGCGACGCGGCCATCGCCGGGCGCAAGCTGGCCGTCATACGCCGTATCGCCGACGCGGCCGGAAGCACGGGCATGGTGGGCGGTCAGGCGATCGACCTGCGCGCCTCGGGCCACGTGCACGACGCCGGTGCGCTCGATGCCGATGCGCTGCGCGACATGCACGCGCGCAAAACCGGCGCCTTGATTCGCGCATCGGCGGTATCCGGCGCGATCATGGCAGGCGGCTCTCCCGGGGTGGTGGCTGCCGTCGACGACTACGCGGCGTCACTCGGTCTAGCCTTCCAGATCGTCGACGACATTCTGGACGTGGTCGGCGAGGGCGGAGCGCTCGGGAAAACCGTAGGCAAGGACGCTGCTGCCGGCAAGCCCACGTACCCGGCGTTGTTTGGCCTGACACGCTCGAGGCAACTGGCCAGTGAGGCCGTCGATCTGGCCGTGGCGGCACTGGCCCGCGCAGAACTACGCGACAGCCGGCTCTGTGACATCGCGCACTGGATCGGTTCGCGTTCGTCGTAGCAAGCGCACCCATGGCTGCCACCCCGCGCGTGCGGCTCGACGTCGTGGTCACCGAACGAGGCCTGACGGCGTCGCGCGAACGGGCCCGTGCACTGATTCTGGCCGGGCGCGTTCGGGTCGATGGTGCCGTCGTGAACAAGGCTGGCACGATGATCGCGGCCGGCGCGCTGGTGAGTCTCGACGAGCCGGACTTCCCGTGGGTGGGCCGCGGCGGGGTGAAACTGGCGCACGCGCTTGATGCGTTCGGCATCGCGGTGACCGGACGCGAAGCCCTCGACATCGGTGCGTCGACAGGCGGGTTTACCGACGTGCTGCTGCAGCGCGGCGCGACGCGCGTGGTGGCGCTCGACGTCGGTCACGGTCAACTGGACTGGCGGCTGCGCAGCGATGCCCGGGTGATCACGCTCGAGCACCGCAACGCCCGCGACCTGGATCTCGGCTGGCTGCCGGGCCCGGTCGATGTCGTCACAATTGACGTGTCGTTCATCTCGCTGCGGCTGATCCTGCCGGCCGTGCCAGGTGTGATGCATCGTGACGCGGACCTCGTCGCGCTCGTGAAGCCGCAGTTCGAGGCCGGCCGTGATGAAGTCGGACCGGGGGGGTTGGTGCTCGATCGGGCCGTTCACGATGCCGTGCTCGCCCGCGTGTCGGCGGCTGCAGCCGAGTGCGGCCTTGGGCGCGTGGCAATGACACCGTCGCCCATTACGGGCGCCACCGGCAATCAGGAGTACTTCCTGCACCTGCGGAGAGACCACCCATGATCAGGCGTGTGGGTATCGTGGCCAAGCCGGGGCTGACCGCGGCGGCGTCCCTCTTGAGCGACATCGCACGGTGGCTGCAAGCCCGGGGTGTCGAGCCCGTGTTCGAATCGGCGACAGCCGAGATGGCGGGCGCCGCTGGCTACCGTCAGGTGTCGCGTGACGATCTGCCTCGCCACGTCGAACTCGTGCTCGTGCTTGGCGGCGATGGCACGATGCTGGGCATGGCCGATCGAGTCGCGCAAGCCGGCCTGGAGATTCCGATTCTGGGAGTGAATTTTGGCGGGTTGGGATTTCTGACCGAGATCACGCTTCCGGAACTGTTCCCATCGCTCGAAGCCGCGCTGGCGGAGCAGGCCGCCGTTGAAACGCGGCTGATGCTGCAAGCGACAGTGGAGCGAGGCGGGGCGCTGCTGGCGAACCGGCCCGTGTTGAATGATGTGGTGGTGACCGGCGGCGAGTTGTCGCGCATCATCGAGTTTTCCGTTACCGTCGGCGATGAGTTCGTGGCCCGGTTCAACGCCGACGGCATTATCATCGCGACGCCGACCGGATCGACGGCGTACAACTTGTCGGCAGGAGGCCCGATTGTGCACCCCGCGGTCGATGCGTTCGTGCTGAATCCCATTGCCCCGCACACCCTGACCAACCGTCCCGTGGTGATCCCCGCCTCGACCATCGTGATGGTGCAGCCCCACGTGCTCAGGCCCGAGGGCGACGCGTTCGTCACCTTTGACGGCCAGGACAACGTGAAGCTGCTCGACGGCGACCTGATTCGGGTGCAGCGCGCGCCCCGGCCGGCACACCTGGTCAGAGCGTCCACGCGCGGGTACTACCAGGTCCTGCGCGAGAAGCTGAAGTGGTCGGAGCGCTGATCGACGACGCCGGCTACCTGCCGTGACCGGCTGGTGCGGCCCGTGGACGGGTCCGCTGGCCCCGGAAGTACTGCACCTGGTACGTGAACACGTTCTTGTTGTGCTCGCTGAGCGTGGCGGCGAAGGCGTGTGACCCGTCGTTGCGGCTGACGAAGTACAGGTAGTTCACCGGAGCGGGCCGCACCGCCGCTTCGAGGGCCGAGCGGCCCGGCGAGGCAATAGGCCCTGGCGGAAGCCCCGCGTAGCGGTACGTGTTGTACGGCGAATCGAAGGTGAGATCCGCCTTGGTCAGGTTGCCGGTGTACCGGTTGGCGCGCTCGAGCGCGTAAATGACGGTGGGATCGCACTGCAGGCCCATGCGCTTCGCCATCCGATTGTGGTACACGGCGGCCACCACGGGCCGCTCGTCGGGTCGCGCCGTTTCCTTTTCCACCAGTGATGCGATCGTGACGGCCTGTCTCACCGTCAATCCGCGAGCAGCCGCCGCGCGCTGCAGGTCGTCGCCAAACACCGTCTTGAACCGGGCCATCATGAGGCGTACCAGGTCATCGGCTGCGGCCCGTCGCGGCAGGGCATAGGTGTCGGGGAACAAATAGCCTTCGAGGTCGCGTGCGGACGGATCCGAATCCGACACCAACGACACGTCGCCTGCGGCCTGCTCGAAGTCGCGGGCCGGTCCGAATCCGGCGTCTGCAAACGCCCGGGCCATCTGCCGGATCGTCAGCCCTTCGGGAATCGTGATCGACCGCAGGTAGACGTCGCCGCGCACCAGTCGGCCGATCACCTCGTCGACGCGCATCGGGCGATCGAAGCGATACTCGCCAGCCTCGAGCCGGGTGGCGTCTGCGCGGCGCCACAGCGCGACGCGCCACGTCAAGGCGTCTGCCACCACGCCGCCATCGATCAACCGCTGGCCGATCGCCCGGGTGCCGGTGCCTGGGTCGATGTCGACGAATTGCTCGGCGCCTGACCACCCTTGAAATGGCTGCTGCAGAAGCTCGTACTGTTGCCAGCCGAGCCAGCCGCCGGCGGCTATCAACGCGATGACCAGCAGGAGTGCCACGTGTCGCATCGTTGGTGTGCTCCCGGGTGTGATCGGTTCATGTCGACTCGCAGGGCTCGACGTCTTCTACGCGCTTCATCGTGCCAAATGAAGCAAGTTTTTCGTCACCCCCGCGAAAGCGGGGGTCCAGGCTCTGGATTCCCGCCTTCTTGGGCCGCCGTAGCCGAAGGCGAAGGCGGCCGGGCGTCCAGGTACTCCTGCAGAATCACGGCGGCCGCCGCCGCATCCAATTTCTGCTTGCGCACGCGCCAGTCTCGTTCTCGGACGGCCAGCAACTGATCGGCCTGGTGGCTCGTCAATCGCTCGTCCTGCAGCACGACGGTGCGCCCGCTTTGCTGGCGCAGCCGGGCGGCAAAGGCCTCGACGATGGGTGTCTGCGCGTTGGCAGACCCATCGAGCCGGCGCGGCAATCCGACGACAATGGCACCCACGGGTTCATCGTCCCGTTCGAGCGTCACGATGGCGTCACCGACCAGGGCCACGGCGTGTGCGGCGTCACCCCGGACGTCGAGCGTCAAGACGGGTCGAGCCAGCGTCCCGGTGGCATCGCTCACCGCGATCCCGATGCGGCGGTTTCCGAAGTCGATCCCCACCACGCGCATGATGAATCGAAGGGTACTACATACGTTATACTTCGTTCTTGTTGTATCTCCACAAGCGTACCGCCGTGAAGCTGGTCACTCCCGCTCTATTTTCCGTCGCGTTGACGGTCGGGCTGGCATCGTGTCAGCGCTCGACTGCGCCGCGCACGTTCACGCAGAAGATAGTGATTCTCGGGTACGACGGCATGGACCCGATCCTGACCCAGCGGTGGATGGCCATGGGCCACCTGCCAAACCTGGCGAAGCTGGCGGCCCAGGGCGGCTTCTACCGCCTCGAGACCAGCCACTCCCCCGAATCGCCGACATCATGGTCGTCGTTTGCGACGGGAGCGAACGCCGGCAAGCACAACATTTACGACTTCCTGGTCCGTGATCCCAAGACCTATCAGCCGGACCTCGGCATCGTGACGCGGACTGCGCCCGAGTTCCTGTTCAATTACTTCCCCATCAAGAAGCCTGAAATCCGCTCGATCCGCGGCGGCACCTCGTTCTGGGTCACGGCGGGACACGCCGGCGTCCGATCGAGCCTGCTGACGATCCCCATTACGTTCCCGGCCGAACAGGTCGAATACGGCGAGTTGATGTCGGGTCTGCCTTTGCCCGACATTCGCGGCACGATCGGCACCTTCTCCTACTTCGCCACCGACTTGTCGCGATACGAAGAAGGCAACACGGAAATGGGCGGCATCCTGAAGCGCCTGGTGTTCGATCAGGGCGTGGCCCGCACGGAACTGGTCGGGCCTCCGAACCCGATCGTGAAAGCGCAGCAACGGGCGATCCTGGCCAAGGGCCCGGGCGTGTCCGATGCCGAGCGTGCCACGCTGGCCGACCTGACGGCCCGCGAAGATATCCGCGTGCCGATCGCGATTCACTGGAACCGGCCGGAGCGCCGCGCGACCGTCGAGATCCAGGACACCACCATCAGTCTGGCCGAGGGCGAGTGGAGCAAGTGGATCACGCTCGATTTCAAGGTGAACTTCCTGATCCGGATCCACGGCATGGCACAGCTCTACCTGGCCAGCGCCGACAAGGACCTGAAGCTGTATGTGTCGCCCGTCAACTGGCGGCCCGACAAACCGCCGTATCCGATCTCGTCTCCCGAGAGGTTCTCGAAGGATCTGGACGAGCGGCTGGGCCATTTCCGCACGCTCGGGTGGGCCGAAGCCACCTGGCCGCTCAACGAGGACCGCCTCGACGAGCAGGCGTTCATGGACGACCTGTATCGGGCGTTCGACGACCGCGCCCAGGTCATTCTGAACCGTCTCGACACCCACAAGTGGGATCTGCTGGTCGGCGTGCTGGAGTCCACCGACCGCGTCCAGCACATGATGTGGCGGTTCGAGGACAAGACGCATCCCATGTACACCGCGGCGGCCGCCGCGAAGTACGGCGACTCGATCGAGCGTGTCTACCGCCGCGTGGACCAGATGGTGGGCGAGGTGCTCGATCGCGTCGAGCCGGGCACCCAGGTGATCGTGATGTCGGACCACGGGTTCCACTCGTTCCGCCAGGCGGTGAACCTGAACACGTGGCTGGTGCAGGAGGGGTTTCTTTCAATCAAAGGCGCGCGCACGGGGCAGAAGACGCTCGACAACCTGTTTCTCGGCAGCGGCCAGTTCTGGGAGAACGTGGACTGGTCAAAGACCAGGGCCTACGCGCTCGGTCTGGGGCAGGTGTTCATCAACGTGAAGGGCCGCGAGGGCGAGGGTATCGTCAATCCGGGTGACGACTACACCCAGGTCGTCAACGACCTGGTGGCCCGGCTGATGACGTTGACCGACCCTGGCACGGGCGCCAGGATTGTCGGCAACGTCTACAAGCGGGCCGATATTTACTCGGGTGAGTACTTCAACCAGGCCCCCGATCTGCAGGTCGGCATGAACGATGGCTACCGCGTGTCGTGGCAGACCACACTCGGCGGCTCGCCACCGGGCAGCATCGTGTATCCCAATATGAAGAAATGGAGCGGCGACCACTGCGGGTTCGACTACAAGACCATTCCCGGGTTGCTGATCACCAACCGGAAACTTGTCGCCGGCGATCCCCGCGTGATCGATCTTGGACCGACCGTGCTGAAGTACTTCGGCATCCCGATTCCCAAGGCCATGGATGGGAAGCCGCTGTTCTAGCCGATGATGCCGATCCCGTCTCGCGCTTGCCCCGACACTCACCGCCGGCTGCTGGCACGGCTGGCATTCGGCGCCGGCGTGTGCGGACTGGCCGTCTGGGCGGTCAGCGTAGGCATCGCCGCGCAGACGCCGGATCGGCCGCACACCGAGGAGTTGTCGCGCCGTGCCTCAGAACGCATCCGTGCGCTGCAACGGGAGGCCGATGGCCTGGCCCATCGCGAGCGCACGCTGCTCGAAGAACTTCGGCGCCTCGAGGTGGATCGCGATCTGAGAACTGCCCAGTTCGAACAGGGCGAAGACGATCTGGCACGGGTACAGGCCGAGTTGGCGGCCATCTCGGCCCGCATCACCACGCTGCAGCGTGTGGCCACGTCACAGTTGCCGAACCTGACGTCGCGCATGGTCGAGATCTACAAGTTGGGCAACGCCGGCTACCTGCGGCTGCTGCTCGGTGTGAACGACTTGCACGAGATGGGCCGCGCGTATCGTGTCGTCTCCGCCATGCAGGCGCTCGACCGGCAACGCGTCACCGAACACCGCCGAACGCTCGTCGAGCTCCGCAATGCCCAGGCTGGGCTGGAGCAGCGGCGTGGCCAGTTGGCCAAGATCCAGGAAGACCTGACCGTCACCAGGGCGGCGGCGATCAAGGCGGCGGCGGCCCATGCCGATCTCATCGGGCACATCGATCGACGGCGCGACCTGGCCGCGCAACTGGTCGGGGAACTGCAGGCGGCGCAGGCAAAACTCCAGCAGCGTCTGACCGGCTCGGGCAGAAGCGAGACCGGCGCCGGTCAGGGCCCGTTGGCACTCCCCGTTCGGCCATTTCGTGGCGATTTGGACTGGCCGGTGACCGGGAAGGTCGTGACGAGGTTCGGCCGGGAGCGCAACAGCCGATTCCAGACCGCGGTGGTGAACAACGGCATCCGAATCGCCGCGCCGGCCGGCACGCCCGTTCGTGCGATTCACGACGGTACGGTGGCGTTTGCGGAACCGTTTACCGGGTTCGGCAATCTGGTGATCGTCGATCATGGGGGGTTGGCGTTCACCATGTACGGCCACCTCAGCAGCATGCGGGTGGCGAGCGGCGCCCGCGTGGTCCGCGGCCAGACGGTGGGCACCGTCGGGTTGTCGCTTGAAGGCACGCCATCGCTCTACTTCGAGCTGCGCATCGACGCCAAGCCCGTCGATCCACTACAATGGCTGAAAGCACGATAGCTTCCCACGCAATCATGACTACGCGCACCAGACTCGCCGTCGTCTTTGTCACCGCGCCTATCCTGGCGTTCGCTGTCGTCGGCGGACTGCTCGGCCGCACCATGGCGGGGCCGGAAACCTACCCGCATCTGCGCGTGTTCGACGACGTGTTCAACCTGACGGCCAACAACTACGTCGAACAGGTCGACCTCGAACGGTTGATGCACGGTGCCATGCACGGGCTGGCGGACTCACTCGATGCCGACAGCGCCTATCTGACGCCTGAGCAGACCAAGAGCGTCGAGGCACACGACGGCCTGCCGGCCGGAGATGTCGGCCTAGAGTTGACGCGCCAGTTCTACCTGCGCGTCATTTCCGCGCGCGACGGTTCGCCGGCAGCCAGGGCTGGATTGCGAACAGGCGATTACATTCGCGGGATCGATCGCCAGCCGACGCGCGAGATGTCGGTGTGGGAAGGGTCGCGCAAGCTGCGTGGCAGGCCCGGCACCACGGTGTCGTTGACCGTCATCCGGGGCAATGCGGCGGACCCGCACGTGATCGAGTTGACCCGCGAGGTCCTCGCCCCGGTCTGGCCGGTGACGAAGATGACGGGCACCACGGTCGGGGTGATCCGCGTGGCTGAATTCGCCGACACGACGCCTGCGGACATGCGCGCGGCGGTGATGAAGGCACAGAAGGACGGCGCGAAAGCCATCGTCATTGATCTGCGGGGTACTTCAGCCGGCCCGTTCCTCTCCGGAATCGAGACGGCTCGCGTGTTTGTGGCGGCCGGCACACTGGCGCTGCAGGAGACGCGCGGTGCCAGCCGGCAGACCATTGCGGCAACCCCGGGTGACGGCGCGGTGACGGTGCCGATGGCCTTGCTGATTGATGGCGGCACGGCTGGCCCTGCCGAGATGTTTGCCGCGGCGCTCTTGGGCAACAAGCGCGCCGACACGTTCGGCGAACGAACGGGCGGTCGCGCGGCGCTGCAACGGCTGTTCAAACTGCCCGATGGCAGCGGCCTGTGGATGTCGTACGCGTGGTATCTCACGCCGGCGGGCAATCCGATTCACGATCGCGGACTGCAGCCCGACGTCGCCATCGAACAGCCGGACGTGGACTTCGGCGCGGCCCTGCCCTCCGAAGACCCGACGCTCAACCAGGCCGTGGAGCGGCTGCGAAGCAAGCTGTCGTCCTGATCGGGCGCCGCCAGCCAGTTCCGGCTTGACACGCTGGCGGCCACCACGTATAAACGCCACGGTGCTTTGGACGCGTCGTCCACCTGACCACTCGGTTCGCACAGAGGAGACTCCATGAACAAGCAGGACCTGATCGCCAAGATCGTCAAGGACACAGGCGTGACCAAGTCGGCCGCGGGATCCATGCTGGATTCCACGCTCGACACGATCACCAAGGCGCTGAAGAAGGGTGACACCATCACCTTCGTCGGCTTCGGCACCTTCAAGACATCTAACCGGAAGGCGCGGATGGCGCGCAACCCGCGCACTGGCGAGGCGATCAAGATTGCCAAGCGCCGCGTGCCGCGCTTCACGGCCGGCAAGTCGTTGAAGGACGCGGTCAGGTAGAGGACGCTTCGGCCCGACTCTGGGTGCGCCCGATCCTTGCCGCGTCTGGCCTTGGTGGCCTTGGCCATGGCGGACGGCAGGATCGGGCACCTCGATTCACGGGCTCCATTCCGATCACTCTCGATCCGTTGACGCCCGCGCGAACAGGCTGTTATATTGGATGGTCCGGTAAGCCTTGTCTCGTCGTGGTTTAGGCGCGTAGCTCAGCTGGTTAGAGCGCCTGCTTGACACGCAGGAGGTCAGCGGTTCGAGTCCGCTCGTGCCTACCATTCCCTGCTGCCTGGCAACTGGTCGTTGGGGCGAAGATCAAGGGTCTACCGGGATTGTGCCTGTCGCGTATTGCATGAACCAGATCACGGTCACACTGCCGGACGGCGCAAAGCGCGGTGTCGTCGCCGGCACCACCGTCGTTGAAGTGGCGGTTGGCATTTCGCCGCGGCTGGCGAAGTCTGCCTTGGCTGGCGTCGTCGACGGCCGGATGGTCGACCTGTCCTTCGCGCTGACGGCGGACGCCACTGTCAGGATTGTCACGGCCGACAGTCCCGAGGCGCTCGATCTGTACAGGCATTCAACGGCACACCTGATGGCGGCCGCGGTCACGAACCTGTTCCCGGGCTCGCAATGCGGCATCGGTCCCTCGACCGACGATGGCTTCTTCTACGACTTTGTGGTGGAGCGTCCGTTTGTCCCCGACGATCTCGAGGCGATCGAAGCCAAGATGCGGGAACTGGCGTCGCAGAATCTGCCGTACGAACGCAAGATGGTGCCGAAAGAGGAAGCGAAGGCGTTCTTCACAGAGCGCGGGGAACCGCTGAAGGTGCAGCTGATCGAGGAAAAGGGCGGCCCGGTGGTGTCCTGCTACACCATCGCGGACGTGTTCATGGATTTCTGTTCCGGCCCCCACGTGCCCTCGTCGAGCAGATTGAAAGCGTTCAAGCTGCTGAGCACGTCCAACGCGTACTGGAAGGGGGACGCCCAGAACCAGCCGATGCAGCGGATCTACGGCACGGCCTTCTTCAGCGACACCGACCTGCAGGCGTACCTGCGGCGGATCGAGGAAGCCAAGAAGCGCGATCATCGCCGGCTTGGCCGCGAGCTTGGGTTGTTCACCTTCCATGCGTGGGCGCCCGGCGCGGCGTTCTGGCTCGCCAAAGGCACGACGCTCTACAACCTGCTCGCGTCGTACATGCGCGATGTGCTGTTCCCGGCCGGCTACGTCGAGCTGAAGACACCTCTCATTTTCAACAAGGCGCTCTGGGAAACATCGGGCCACTGGCAGCACTATCGGGACAACATGTTCCTGGTCGAGGCCGAAGGGGAGCAGATGGGCGTGAAAGCCATGAACTGCCCCGGCCACATGCTGGTGTTTGGCAGCGCCACGCGCAGTTACCGCGATCTGCCGCTGCGGTTTCACGAACAGACCCCGCTGCATCGCAACGAGGCATCGGGTGTGCTGTCGGGCCTGACCCGGGTGCGGCAGTTCGCGCAAGACGATGCGCATGTCTTCGTGATGGAGTCGCAGATCGGCGAGGAGGTCGAGCGGCTGCTGCGGCTGGTTCAACGCGTCTACGGCGATTTCGGGCTCGCGGTGGACATGAAGCTGTCAACGCGACCCCCGCAGTTTCTCGGCGACGTGGCGACCTGGGATCATGCCGAATCCCAGCTGAAACAGGCGCTTTCGGCTGTCGGCGTGCCGTATGCGCTCAATGCAGGCGACGGGACGTTCTACGGGCCCAAGATCGATTTCGACGTCACCGATGCCATTGGCCGCAAGTGGCAGTGTGCGACCATCCAGCTCGACTACCAGCTTCCGCAGCGCTTCAATCTGACCTATGTGGGAGCCGACAACGCGGAGCATCGTCCGGTGGTCATCCACCGCGCGATCTTCGGCAGCTTCGAGCGCTTCATCGCCCTGCTCATCGAAACCCATGCCGGGGCCTTCCCGCTGTGGATCGCTCCGGTCCAGGGCGTCGTGCTGCCCATCGCGGATCGGCACATCGCCTACGCGGCCAGCGTGCGTGACGCGCTGACCCACGCCGGCCTGCGTGTAGAATTGGACGACCGGCAGGAGAAAATCGGGTACAAGATACGCGAAGCGCAATTGCAGAAGGTTCCTTACATGCTCGTGGTTGGAGACCGCGAGGTGACCGAGGGAACCATCTCAGTGCGTAGCCGCGCCGCGGGAGACCAGGGCCCGCGCACCGTCGAAGCTTTTGTGGAGGCGGCCCTGGACGAAATCCGCCGCAAGGGGCGCGAGCCCCGCGAACCGTAGGGAGGCGCATATCGCTTTCGATCGTTCCGGTCCACGTCGCGAAGAACGCACACGGGTCAACGAGCGCATCCGGGTGCGCGAGATCCGCGTCATCGACGACACAGGCGCGCAATTGGGGATCATGACGCCGCAGCAGGCGCTCACCATCGCGCGCTCGCGCAGCCTCGATCTGTTGGAAGTCGCCGCCACGGCGACGCCGCCAGTCTGCCGCATTATGGATTTCGGGAAGTACCAGTACCAGGAGCAGAAGCGCACCAGAGAGGCGCGGAAGCACCAGAAGGTGATTGAGGTCAAGGAAATCAAGTTCCGTCCGAAAGTCGATGAACACGACTACCAGTTCAAGAAGAAGCACATCGAGCGGTTCATCGCGGACGGGGACAAAGTGAAGGCCACGATCTTCTTCCGTGGCAGAGAGATGGCGCACCCCGAGATTGGGCGGCGGATCCTGATCAGGCTGCTCGAAGAGTTGGCCGATCAGGCGGTGGCCGAGAACATGCCGCGGCAGGAGGGCAACCAGATGAACGTCATCCTGTCGAGAAAGCCAGGCACCGGGCCCCCGAAGGGTCAGCCCGCCGTCAAACCTCCGGCCAAGCCGGCCGAGGACCGTCCGGGCGCGGCCGTGCCCGAGGATTCCGAGGCGACGGCGTAGGCCGCCTGAAGCCCGGTCGCGTACGACAGGAGAACGACAGGTCATGCCCAAGTTGAAGACTCATCGCGGAGCCGCCAAGCGGTTCAAGAAGACGGCGACCGGCAAGTTCCTTCGCGGTTCGGCGTTCAAGCGTCATCTGGCCTCCAGCAAGACGACCAAGCGCAAGCGCCAGCTGGGCAAGTCCAAGGTGGCTTCGCCGGCCAACCAGGCGACGCTGGAGCGGATGCTCCCTTACAAGTAGGGATGAGGGATTCGGGATGAGG
>CAYHRK010000019.1:0-12388 GCA_964358795.1 uncultured Vicinamibacterales bacterium | reverse complement strand
GCGACGCTGGAGCGGATGCTCCCTTACAAGTAGGGATGAGGGATTCGGGATGAGGGATTCGGTCAGGGCCAGGCGCTAGCGACTAGCGACGAACCCTTCGTAGAGGCGGGCCGCGCGATTCGCGCGGCTCACAATGGAGCCGCCAGCCAGGGACCCGGGGATGCCACCCCCCGCGATCGGCGCCGGCTCGACGTAGCAGCAAGGAGCAACGAACATGCCTCGAGTGAAGCGTGGCACGGTCCGGAGAGCCAAGCGAAAGCGGCTCCTGTCGCGTGCCAAAGGGTACTTTCTCAATAAGAGCAAGCTGTACCGCGCAGCCAAGGAAGCGCTCGACAAGGCGGGCAACTACGCCTTCGTGGGCCGCCGCAACAAGAAGCGGGATTTCCGCCGGCTGTGGATCGTCCGGATCAACGCGGCCGCCCACCAGAACAGCTCGACGTATCGCGACCTGATGCACGGGTTGAAGCTCGCCAATATCACCATCGACCGTAAGCAGCTGGCCGATCTGGCTGTGAATGACGCCGCAGCGTTCAGTGCCCTCGTAGGCCAGGCCCGGGAGGCCGTCGTCGCGGCCACGGCCACGGCCAATGCCTGAGGGGCGAAGAGAGGGTGACACCAGACATGGCGAAGACGATGGTGCGGCCCGTCGACATGGAAGCACTCGACCGGCTGGAAGACAAGGTGAAGCTGCTGGTCGCCCTGATCGGCCGCATGCGCACCGAACAGGCCCGGCTGGCCGACGATCACCAGCGGGTCTCGAAGGAGCTGGAAACCGCGCGAGCCCGGCTTCTTGACGTGGAAGGCGCGACGGCGGAGATCGCCGTGTTGAAGGACGAGCGTGACGTGATCCGAACGCGCGTCACCTCCCTGTTGGAACAGCTCGACGGACTGAACCTGTAGCCACCCGCCATGGCCGACGGCCCGGTACCGGTCGAGATTCTCGGACAGCGCTATCCGATCCGGAGCGCGCTCGATGCTGGCTACGTCCGGGAACTGGCCAGTTTCGTGGATGAGAAGATGCGGGCGGCCGCCGACGCGTCGCCGGCCGGAGACTCCCTCCGGCTGGCCGTCGTGGCTGCGCTCAACATCGCCGACGAGATGTTCCGCGCCCGGGGCGCCGACCAGGGCCAGCAACTCGAACTGGCCGGACGGTTGGCCGATATCGAACACCTGATTGACGACGTCCTGCGCGAGCAGGGCGACGGGGCGCTTGACCCTCGCCTCCCCCCGTTCTAAGATCCTCAACAGAAATTCGAGGGTTCCCTGCTTTGTGCGTGATGGTGCGAAGGCTCGTTTGAGCCAATGCTATATCAACGGGACTGCGATGCCGTGCGGTGTGCATGCCTCGGCGCGAGGAAGCCTGAAGCCCGGCTTTTGAAGCGGTTCCACCTGCTTCTGGCAGGTTCATCGACCTCCCCACACGGCAAAGCGGGGCCTTTCATCGTGTGACCCACCCGCCGGCAGCCAGTGCCGCGGGGCTTTCAGAAGCTCGCCCGGGCGACCGAGGCCCCGCGAGACCCTCGTTCGACGGGGTCTCGAAAGGACGCGGCATGAATGACATGAGTGCGATGGTGTTCTACGTCGTGAATGCGGTCGTCACGGCCGGAATCGGGGTGGTGTGGTTCCTGATCTGGCTGGGCAATCGCAAGCGGATTGCGGCCGACACCATTGGCCGGGCCAACGAGCAGGCGGCCCGAATGGCGCGCGACGCGGAACGCGATGCCGAGAACGTGAAAAAGGAAGCGCTGATCGAGTGCAAGGAGCGCACGCACCAACTGGTGGTCGAGGCCGAGCGCCAGGCGGCCGCGCGGCGCCAACAGGTCGCCAGCCTCGAACAGGCCCTCGTACGCCGCGAAGAAAAGCTGTCCGAACGCGTGACGGCCATCGAGCAGCGTGACCGCGATCGGCGATCCCAGGAACAGGTGTTGCAGAAGCGCGAGCAGTCCACCTTGGACGCGGCCGCCAGGTACCAGGCGCTGGTGACCGAGCAGCAGCGCGAACTGCAGCGCGTGGCGGGGCTGACCGCCGACGAGGCGCGCGAACTGCTGCTGAAGCAGATCGAAACCGACGCCAGGCACGACGCCGCCACGCTGGTGAAGCGGCTCGAGGCTGAAGCCCGCGAGACGGCGGCGGCCAAGGCCCGCCAGATCATCACCGAGGCCATCCAGCGCAGCGCCGCCGAACACGCCGTGGAAACCACGGTGTCGGTCGTCGACTTGCCGAGCGACGATTTGAAGGGCCGCATTATTGGCCGAGAAGGGCGGAACATCCGTGCCCTGGAAGTGGCGACTGGCGTCGATCTGATCGTGGACGATACG
Source organism: uncultured Vicinamibacterales bacterium (assembly GCA_964358795.1). Taxonomy (GTDB): domain Bacteria; phylum Acidobacteriota; class Vicinamibacteria; order Vicinamibacterales; family JAKQTR01; genus CAYHRK01. Next base: position 10,070 of record CAYHRK010000019.1, on the reverse strand, counting down.
CCGGGTGCGATCATCCTGTCGGGGTTCGATCCGTACCGCCGCGAGGTCGCCAAGCAGGCCATCGAACGCCTGATTGCCGACGGCCGCATTCACCCCGCCCGCATCGAGGAAGTGGTCGAGAAGGTGAAATCGGAACTCGACGAGGAAATGCGGCGCGAAGGCGAAGCGGCGGCCTTCGAGCTGGGCCTGCACGACCTGCATCCCGATGTGCTCAGGCTCATGGGCCGGTTGAAGTATCGCACCAGCTACGGCCAGAACGTGCTGAGCCATTCGAAGGAAGTGGCGTGTCTGGCCGGCATCATGGCCCGAGAAGTCGGGCTGAATACGCCCGTGACCGTGCGCGCGGCCTTTCTGCACGACGTGGGCAAAGCCATCGACCGCGAGATGCAGGGCACGCACCTCGATATCGGTCTCGAGTTCCTGCGCAAGCACGGCGAAAGCCAGCCGGTGCTCGATGCGATTGCCGCCCATCATATGGACATCGACTGGCCGTCGCTCGAGGCGATGATCGTGCAGTCGGCCGACGCCATTTCGGCCGCGCGGCCCGGCGCACGCCGCGACATCCTCGAGTCGTACGTGAAGCGGCTCGAGAAGCTCGAAGGCATTGCCGACTCGTTCAAGGGCGTGTCGAAGGCCTTTGCGCTGCAGGCCGGCCGTGAAATTCGCATCATGGTGGAGAGCGAGAAGATCACCGACGAGGAAGCGGTCTGGCTCTCGAAAGACATCGCCCGGCGCATCGAGAACGAACTCGAGTATCCGGGTCAGATCAAGGTGACCGTTATCCGCGAGACACGGGCCGTTGAATACGCCAAGTAGCGTCGCCGCCGTTGGCGAGCGGGCCCTGATCGAGATGCTCCGGCGCCGGATGCCGCCCGATCCCTCCTGGGTGGCGGTCGGCATCGGTGACGACGCGGCGGTCGTCGCGCCCGAACGCAACACGCGTGACGTGCTGACCACCGATGCGCTGGTGGAGGGCGTACACTTCGACCGCGTCTTCACGCCACCCGATGCCATCGGACACCGGGCCCTCGCGGTCAACCTGAGCGACTTGGCGGCCATGGGCGCTTCGCCTCGGGTGGCGTTGTTCTCGCTGGTGCTGCCACCCGACCTTCCCCTCGACCAGTTCGTGGCGCTCGTCGGCGGTTTCGCGGATGTCGCCGCTCGGTACAAGGTGGCGCTCGTCGGCGGCAACATTACGCGCTCGCCAGGTCCGCTGGTGGTGGACGTGACGGCGGTCGGCAGCGTACACCCGCGGAAAATCCTGAGACGCGGTGGCGCGCGCCCTGGCGATGAGCTATGGGTGAGCGGCCAGATCGGCGCGGCGGCCGCCGGGTTGGCATCCTTGCGATCCGGAGCGGCGGCCGATGCCGAACTTGCCCTCTGCCAGGCCGCGTTCCTGCGGCCCGAACCTCGGGTGCGCCTCGGCCTGCTGCTGGGCCGGAACGGGGCGGCCACCGCGTGCGTCGATCTCAGTGACGGGCTGGCGGACGGCGTGCACCAGATCGCAGCCGCGTCAGGGGTGGGTGCGATCATCGACGCCGGCGCGATCCCGGTCGCGCCCCGGGCTCGTAGTTGGTTCCTGAGCCATGGCCTGGATCCGGTCCACGCCTCGATAACCGGAGGCGACGACTACGAGCTGTTGTTTGCGGTCAGTCCACGCAGGCGCGGGCGCCTGGCGGCGGTGCGGCAAGGCGCCGGAGGCCTGGGGTTGACCCGCATCGGGGTCGTCACCCAGAGTCCGGCTGTTTGCCTGTCGGGCCTGACCGGCCACGATCCACTGCCGCAAGGCTACGAACATTTCCGATGATCCACATGACGCGCGCCGTCGTGCGGAAGTGGCTCGAGTCGTTGCTGCACATCCACGACTCGCCACGCCGGACGGCTGCCGCGTACGCGGTGGGCGTGTTCTGGGGATTTTCACCTTTCTACGGCATCCATACGCTGCTCGGCCTGCTGTGCGCGTTCCTCTTCAACCTGAACCGCGTGGCCGTCATCGCCGGCGTCTACACGAATCTGCCCTGGTTCGTCGCTCCTTACTACACGTTGGCGACCATTGGCGGCGCGGCGGTGCTAGGAGTACACCTGCCGCCGGGTTTCGCCCACCAGCTCGGCGCGTTGTTCGGACTGTCGGTGTTCGGTCATGAGTTCTGGTCCCGTCTCGGTGTCTTGATGCGACCGTTGTTGTGGCCCTTGACACTGGGATCGCTCATGGGCGCCGCCGCGCTGTCGGCCCTGGCCTACCGGATCTCGCTGCCATTCATCGTGGCGGGCCGGACGCACCTCCACCTGAAGCATCGACAGGATCCGCCCTCCGGAGCGTCCTGATGCTGCTGTCGACGTCGAGCTGGCGGAAGCTGCTTGCCACGGTCCTGGCGGTGCTGGGGTTTGTGGTCTTGTACGAGGTCACCATGTTCGATTCGCGCTATGCCGCGCGGCAGGCGGTCTTGCGGGAGACCACCGCCCTGCCTGCCGCCGGTGCGAGACTGCGATTCACCGCGACCGCCTACTGCAAAGGTGCCGTGACCGCCTCGGGCGTGTGGCCCCGCACGGGTGTGGCGGCAGCCGATCAGACGTTGCTACCGGTTGGGTCGGTCATCCAGGTGTTGGCCGAGCCTCCCTACACGGGCATCTACACGATCATGGACACCGGGCCCATGGTTCAAGGACGGCACATCGACGTCTACATGTGGAGTTGCACGGAGGCCGTCCGATTCGGCCGGCGCTCGGTCGAAGTCACCGTGATTCGGCTGGGGTGGAATCCACGCGCCAGTACCACCTCGCTGCTGCCATCACGCCCGCTTCCGCTCGACGAATTACAGCGTCTTCGCTAGTAATTCTTTACCGCTAACGATCTAAATGCGGTAAACAATTACCCCGCACACAACTGCACGGCGTTGATGGCTTCTGCACCCGCTCTTGGGCGCGCCCATGGTGCCGTCCCAGACCACGGCCGATATTCTGCGTGAGAGGGGAGCATACGAGCATGCGTCAGCGTCTTGTGTTGTGCCTGATGGCCGTCGCCGTGGTGTCCTGGCCCGTCGCGGCTGGAGCTCAGCATCGCCAGCCGAAGGTCGGAGCCATCGCCGTCGGTGGCGACGGCGGTGCGTATGCGCCGGGTGGAGATCTCCACGCGGGCGCCAGCGTGGACGGCTTCGTCGAGTTCTACGTCCTGCCGCGCATCAGCATCCGGGGCATGGGCGGCTGGATGGAGAACCGCCTCGTCGTCGGGGATGAATCCGTCTCGCAGAGACGACTCAGCGTCAACGTGATCTACAACTGGGAGGCCGAGTCGTGGCATCCGTTTGTGACGGCTGGAGTCGGTGGCCAGTTCTTCCGCTACACGCAGGGGCGCGACCCGGCCGGAGCGATGACGACCAAGCCCGCATTCAACGTGGGAGCCGGCGTCGAGTACTTCTCCCGCCCCACGCTGACGCTGAAGTTCGAGGGCACCTATTACCGGGTGAGGAGCACTGAAGCACACCGCAATCCGTCCGGATTGGCGGTGACGGCCGGCATCAAGAAGTACTTCTAGAGCGCCATCACGTCGAACTGCTCGTGGTGCAGGTGGGGATCGGCCTTGATCTGGACGATCTTGCCGATCGTCTCCTGCAACTCGCGCAGCACCGCCGATTCCTCTTCCTTCAGCGCCTTCGCGATATCCGGGTTCACGCGCAGCACCAGCCCTGGGCCGTCCAGTTCGGCGCCCACCTTTCGCACTTCGTCCAGGATCTCGTAGCAGATGGTCGCGGCCGACTTGATGACGCCCGTGCCCGAACAGTAGGGGCAGGGTTCGGTCATCACGCGCTCCAGGCTCTGTTTCACCCGTTTGCGCGTAATGATGATGAGACCGAAATCAGACACCTGCACGGCCTTGGAGGGAGACCGATCGCGCCGCAGCTCCTGCTCGAGCGCCTGCGCCACTTTCTGGCGGTTCTTTCGCTCCTCCATGTCGATGAAGTCGAGCACGATGATGCCGCCCAGATCCCGCAGCCGGATCTGCCGCACGATCTCTTTCACCGCCTCGACATTGGTCTTGACGATGGTGTCTTCGAGGCGATCATTGCGCTTGCCGACGAAGCGTCCCGTGTTGACGTCGATAGCGACCAGCGCCTCTGTCTGGTTGATCACGATGTAGCCGCCCGACTTCAGCCAGACCTTAGAACGCAGGGCCTTGTCGATTTCCGACTGAACCCCGTATTCCTCGAAAATCGGAAAGTCCTTCGTGTACAGCGTCACGCGCCCGGACAGCTGGGGCATGAACCGATCGACCAGTTCTTTCACCCGCCGGAATTCCGGTTCGTTGTCGATGCGAATGGCGGAGAAATCGTCCGTGAGGAGATCGCGGATCAGTTTGGCGACCAGGCCCTGCTCCCGGTACACCGCGGCCGGACAACGCGACGATTCGACGTTCTGCCGGATCTCGTTCCAGACGCGCTGGAAGTACACCAGGTCGTTGGTCAGGTCCTCTTCGGGACGCGTGGCCGCCGCGGTTCGGATGATCACACCGCCGGTGAAGCCTTCCTTCTCGCGGAACTGCCGGACCACGCCACGCAATCGCGCCCGCTCTTCGCGCGCCTCGATCTTGCGCGACACGCCAATGTGGTCCACCGTCGGCATGAACACGAGGAACCGGCCCGCCATCGTGACGTACGACGTCAACCGGGCGCCCTTGGTCCCGAGCGGTTCCTTTTCGATCTGGACCAGAATCTCCTGGCCCTGTTTGAGCAGCGACTCAATCTTCGGCGCGTCGGCTTTGTCGCGTCCCTTCGGTGGCTCGCTGCCGTTCCCGCCCTCTTCGCGGTGACTGTCGTCATCGTCGTCGTCGTCGCCGCCTTCCATGCGCTCGAACGCCCCTAGCGTATCGACGACATCGGTCACGTAGAGGAAGCCGTCGCGTTCGAGCCCGATGTCCACAAACGCCGATTGCATGCCTGGCAACACCTTGGACACCCGGCCCTTGTAGATGTTGCCAACCACACCGCGTTGCCGCTCGCGCTCGACGGTGATTTCCACGACCTGGTCGTCCTCGAGAATGGCCACCATGGTCTGATGGCCGTTCGAGGTGATGATCATTTCCTTGTTCACTAGTTGGTAAACCTCCGCATCCTCACGTTGAGGATGAGTCCGAAGCCGGCCAGCGTCGCGACAACTGACGATCCGCCGTAGCTCAACAGCGGTAGCGTCAGGCCCTTGACCGGCGCCAGGCCAGCCGACATCGTGACGTTGTACAGCACCTGAAACGTGAAACTCGACAGTACGCCGACGACCAGGCATGTCCCCAGGCGGTCCTTGGCGACCCGCGCGGCGTCGATCGATCGCACCACCACGAAGAGATAGAGACCGAGAACCACTAGCACGCCCACGAAACCGTGTTCCTCGGCCAGCACGGAAAAGATGAAGTCGTTGTGCTGCACCGGCAGGAAGCTGAGTTGTCCCTGGGTGCCTTGGCGAAACCCCTTGCCCCACAATCCCCCGGCACCGACCGCGATTTGCGCCTGGATCTGCTGGTACCCGGCGCCTTGCGGATCCCGCCACGGATCAAGAGACGTCAGGATGCGTTTCTGCTGGTAGTCCTGCATCCCGTAGTTCCAGAGGATCGGTGCCGCCACAATGGCCATGGCCAGCAGAATGCCCGCCAGACGCAGCCGGATACCGGCCACAAACGCCGTGCCCAGCAGCACCGGCACCAGCGTGGCGGCCGTGCCGAGATCCGGTTGTCTGGCGATCAGCACCAACGGAATGGCCGTCAGGGCGCCGCCCACCATGATGTCGCCCGCCGACGGCGTGCGCCGCCGGCTTTCTCCATACAGCCGCGCCAGCAACAGCGCCAAGCAGACCTTCATGAATTCCGACGGCTGTAAATTGAAGGCCGGCGTCGGAATCCAGCGGCGACCGCCGCCCCGTACGATCCCGAAGAACAGCACGTAGACGAGCAGTCCAATCACCAGCACGTAGTACACCTGCGCCCGATCGGCCAGGGTCCGGTAGTCAACCAGAGCCGTCACCAGCAGCGCCACCGTGCCGAGCAGGATCGCGTACACCTGAGTGATGGCGTAGCGCGCCATCGCGGGGCGCGAGGGATCCCCCGTGGTGCTGTAGATCATCACGACGCCGACCGCGCAGAGCGCGTAGATCGCGGCCACCAGCGGCCAGTCCACGTGCAGGTAGAGCCGTCGTGCAAACATCGGTGTCACCGCCTACCGCGGTCGCCCCGTTTCAGCGGGAGTCCCCAGGCCTGCAGGCGCCGCTGGTGCGGCCGGCACGAACGGCGGCACGAACACCGGCAGCGTCCGGCCAGCCCGTATGGCGTAGTACGTCTCGATGACGTGGCGGGCGATCGGCGCCGCGAAGTAGCCGTGTTCGGCGTGCTCAACCAGCACCACGCCCGCAATGTCGGGGTGGTCCCGCGGCGCAAAAAACGCAAACCAGCCGTGATCCCGCAAGTCGAGTTCGGTCTTGCCCGCCGCCTGCTTGCCTCCCTGAAGAGAGATGACCTGCGCCGTGCCTGTTTTCCCGGCGACGTCGAGCCCACTGATGCGAGCGCGCCCGCCCGTGCCTTCGCCATTCACCGCCATCCACAGGCCGTCATGAAGCGCGGCCACCGTGGTGGGACGCAATAGCGGGGCGGAGGGGGCCGGCGGCTCGCTCATCTTCCACCCGCTTCCATCGTCGACGGCGCGCAGCAATCGCGGCGTCACCCGCACGCCGCCGTTGGCGACGGTGGCATAGGCCTCGGCCAGCGCCAGCGGCGTCACCGACACCTGACCCTGGCCAATGGCCACCGAAATCGTTTCGCCCGCGTACCACTTCTCGCCCGTGCGAGCTTTCTTCCAGGCTGTCGACGGCACCAGGCTCTCGGCCTCGTTTGGCAGGTCGATCCCGGTCTTCCCAGCCATCCCAAGCAGCTCCGCCCATTTGTGGATGCGGTCGATCCCCACCATGTTGCCCACGGTGTAGAAGTACACGTTGCAGGATTTCTCGATCGCGTGGCGCAGATCGACCAGGCCGTGCCCGCCCTTCCGATTGCACTGGAAGAACCGACCGTAGAAGGTCGCCCCTCCCACGCACATCACCTTGAACTCCGGCGTGATCACGTCTTCCTCGAGGGCGGCCGTCGCCACCACAATCTTGAAGGTGGACCCCGGCGAGTAGCGGCCCTGCGTGGCGCGATTCAAGAGCGGCCGCAGGCGGTCGCCGATCAGGCGCGACAGGGCGGCGCGATCGATGCCCGACGCAAACGCGTTCGGATCATAGGCCGGCAGGCTGACCAGCGCCAGAATCTCTCCGGTGCGCGGGTCAAGGAACACGGCCGACCCGACATAGCCCGAGGCCCGAAACGCATCCTCGGCCGCCTGTTGCAGGTCCAGGTCGAGGGTCAATTGAATGCGGCGTCCTTCAAGCGGCACCGTTTCATCCAGCCTGCTGATCTCCCGGCCGACGCTGTTCACCGTGACGCGCCGCTCGCCATCGGTGCCCATCAGCAGCCGGTTGTAGACTTTCTCGATCCCGGACTGGCCCACCACCGAACCGCTGCGCAGACTGTCGGCCGCCATCTGTATCTCGCCGACTTCGCCCACGTAGCCGATCAGATGCGCCGCCAACCCGCTCGACGGATACCGGCGCGTGGGCACCGGCTGCACGATCACACCCGGGAGCTCGAAATCCAGGCCATGCGCCAGCACAGCCGACACCTGCGCCAGTGACGCGTCGTCGATCACCACGATGGGACGAAACGCGGGCTCGGCCCGGTGGCGGGCCAGCGTGTCGCGGACACTCTGCTCACTGACACCGGTCACCGACGCGAGCAGCCGGATGGTCTGAACGAGATTCCGGGTGTGCTCCCGGAGGATGGAGATCGTGTAGGCGTCGCGGTTTTCGACGAGCACGCGATCGTAGCGGTCAAACAGGACGCCGCGCGGAGCCCGCAGGGCGAGACGGCGCTGGTGGTTGTTCTCGGCCATCTCCTGGTACGCCGCGTGTTGCACCACCTGGAGATACCAGAAGCTGGCGGCCAGCGCGACAAACCCGACCACCAGGGCCACCGTCGCCACCGTGAGGCGGACGTTGGTGCGTTGCCGATCGTCTGACGGACCCGTCATCATGTCAGTGGAACCTGATCTTTCGCCGCCGCTCACGCCGAGCCCGCCACCGTTGGCGGGTCCCGGGCAGGGCATCGATGATCTCGAACACCAGCACGCCGACCACGCCGTTCGCCAGAGCCTGGATCGTCACCTCGACAAAGGCCCGGTCGAAGCGCCGCAGTCCGAGCAGGACCGACAGGCCTATGTAGATCCCGGCGTGGACCGCCGTGGCGCCGGTGTACAGCAGAAACCGCGGAACGGCCTGGGTCACGATGAACTGCGTCCCGATCATGCCGGTGAAAAAGCCCACGACGCTGTTGGCCAGACCGCCGATGCCGAGCACACCTCCCGACAACGCGTCCTGCGCCAATCCGGCCAGCGAACCACCAAGCAGCCCCGCCACCCGGCCGTAGAGCAGGGCGGTCGACACGACCGACACCAGCACCAGATCGACAGGTACTTGCCCGTTGCCGACCAGACGGGCCACGACACTCTGGAGGATCAACGCCACCACGATGGCGGCCACCACGCGCAGGGCCGTCATTTCGGGACCTGATCTTCCGCCTGCGGCGGTCCCGACGCCGCGTTCAGCACGATCAGGACCGATTCCAGGTTCCCGAAAGCGATCGCGGGCTTGATAATCACGACGCGCGATGAACCGCTGCCGCGCTCGATGCGATCCACATGGCCGAGCACGAGCCCCTTCGGATACACGCCGTCCAGGCCCGCGGTCACCACCAGGTCCCCAGCCTGCACATTGGCAATCACCGGCAGGTACTCGAGCCGCAGCGTGCCGTCTCCGTGACCGAGCACGATCCCCTGCACGCGCAATCGTTCAACCAGCGCCGAGGCAGATGCGGCGCGGTCGACAATCAACTGGACGCTGGAGGCCCGGCGGCTCGCCACGACCACCCGCCCGACGACGCCAGCGGGCGCAATCACCGCCATGTCGCGCCGCACGCCGTCGTCGGCCCCCTTGTCGATCATGATGGATTGGAACTGCGGCGTCACGCTGCCGGCGATCACCTCGGCGCCGGTGGTCTTCCACGACAGTCTGGCGCGCAGGTCGAGCAGTTGCCGGAACTGATCGCTGGTGCCGGCCGCCGCGCGCTCGCGTTGCAGCTGCACGCGCACGGCGTCAAGCTCCCGCTGCAACCGCTGGTTGTCGGCGTGCACCTGGCGCAGCGCCACATAGTTGTCCCACACCGACCGTACGCCACCCACCACGGCCCACGCCGCGCGCTGCGTCTCGGCAAGCCCCGTCACCAGCACCGCCTGCAGCAGCGGCACGCCGGATCGCGAGTTGACCTGCGTCGAGATCAGCAGGATATGGCCCACCATGACCGCCACAAACAGGTGGCGGGTACGGTGGCGAGTGTCCGACAGGACCATGCGTCGCCGCCCGTTGGGGGCTGACGGCAGCGGGCCCGTCGGGGGACCGGCTGCCTCGGCCCGAGGTTTCGCGTCAGTCGATGGAGATCTTGCGCAGCAGGTTGAAGTCCGAGAGCATCTTGCCGGCGCCCAGCACGACGGACGACAGCGGATCCTCGGCCATCGCCACCGGCAGGCCGGTCTCCTCACGGAGACGCTTGTCGAGGTTCTTAAGCATCGAGCCGCCCCCCGTCAACACGATGCCGCGGTCGACAATGTCGGCCGACAGCTCCGGCGGGGTGCGCTCGAGGGCGACGCGCACGGCATCAATGATCACATTGACCGTTTCGGCCAGCGCCTCGCGAATCTCCTCGTCGCTGATGGTGATGGTCTTCGGCACGCCCTCGATCAGGTGCCGGCCCTTGATCTCCATCGTCAGTCGTTCTTCGAGGGGGAACGCCGAGCCCACCTCCATCTTGATTTGCTCGGCCGTCCGCTCCCCGATGAGCAGGTTGTAGTTCCGTTTGATGTACTGGATGATGGCTTCGTCCATCTCGTTGCCGGCCACGCGCACCGCCTTGCTGTAGACGATGCCGGCCAACGAAATAACGGCGATAT
>CAYHRK010000018.1:0-28333 GCA_964358795.1 uncultured Vicinamibacterales bacterium | reverse complement strand
CATCGAAACGCCGATCACGTCGAACTTCCGAGAAGGCCTCACGGTGCTGCAGTACTTCATCTCCACGCACGGGGCGCGCAAGGGCCTCGCCGACACGGCGCTGAAGACGGCAGATTCCGGCTACCTGACGCGGCGTCTGGTCGACGTGGCGCAAGATGTCATCATCTCCGAGCACGACTGCAACACGCTGGACGGCATCGAAGCCCAGGCCATTATCGAAGGCGGCGAGACCATCGAAGCGTTGCGCGACCGCATTATCGGCCGCGTCACCCTGGAGCGGGTGGCCGATCCGTTCACCGACGAGACCATCGCGGAGCCCAGCCAGGAGCTGACCGAGGAGCTGGCGTCAGCCATCCAGGACGCCGGCATCGAGCGGGTGAAAATCCGGTCCGTCTTGACCTGCGAGTCGCGCCGAGGCGTGTGCGCGAAGTGCTACGGGCGCGACCTGGCGACGGGACGACTGGTCGAACTGGGACAGGCCGTCGGCGTGATCGCCGCCCAGTCGATCGGGGAACCGGGCACACAGTTGACCATGCGGACGTTCCATATCGGCGGCACGGCCTCGCGCGTCACCGATCAGTCCACCCTCGACTCCAGCCACGCGGGTACCGTCCGGTTCCATGGGCTACAGGTGGTCGAGGGCCGGCGGTTGACCGAGGGCGGCGGCGTGAACCTCGTGGTGATGAACCGCAACGGTTCGCTCGTGATTGAGGACGACAAGGGCCGCGACCGCGAGCGCCACCAGATGGTGTACGGAGCGCGTCTAAAGGTGGCCGAAGGGCAGCACATCGACTCTGGCACCGTGCTGGCCGAATGGGATCCGTACACGGTGTCTATTCTGACCGACGGCAGCGGCCAGATTCGCTTCAAGGATATCGTCGAAGGGTTGACCGTGCACGAGGAGGTCGACGAGGTCACGGGCCTCTCGCGCCTCATCATCGTGGACTCGCCCGATGAGAAGAAACAGCCGGCCATCGAGGTCAAGCTGAAGGAAGGCGGCACGCGCCGCTATCACATGCCGTCTCGCGCCCATCTCATGGTGCGCGATGGCGAGGACGTGTTTGCCGGCGATATCCTGGCGAAGATCCCGCGCGAAACCACGAAGACCAAGGACATCACCGGCGGTCTGCCGCGCGTGGTCGAGCTGTTCGAGGCGCGCAAGCCACGCGACCCGGCCGTCATGAGCGCCATCGACGGCATCGTGAAGTTCGGCGGCATTGTGAAGAGCCGCCGCAAGGTGCTGATCGTGCCGGATGACAACGCGTCGGAGACGGTCGAATACGAGATCCTCCGCGGCGTCCACGTCGCCGTGCAGGAAGGCGAGCGCGTGCGCGCCGGAGACCCGTTGATGGATGGGCCGCGAAACCCGCACGACATTCTGGCCGTACTCGGAGAAAAGGAGCTGCAGAAGTACCTGGTCAACGAAATCCAGGAAGTCTACCGGCTCCAGGGCGTCACCATCAACGACAAGCACATCGAGACGATCACCCGTCAGATGATGCGGTGGGTGAAGATCGAGGAGGTTGGCGACACCGAGTTCCTGGTGGACGACGTGGTCGACAAGTTCCGGTTCAGGTCGGAGAACGAGCGCGTGATTGTCGACGGCAAGGCACCCGCCAAGGGCCGTCCGGTGCTGCTCGGCATCACCAAGGCGTCGTTGTCGACCGAGTCGTTCATCTCGGCGGCCTCCTTCCAGGAGACGACGCGCGTGCTGACGGAAGCGTCGATCTCCGGCCGTATCGACTTCCTGCGCGGCTTGAAGGAGAACGTGACGATGGGCCGGCTGATTCCGGCGGGCACCGGATTCGACTACTACAAGGCGGTCCGCATCCCGGCCGACGAGCCGCCACCACCGCCGCCGCCGAGCGAAGAGGAACTTGAACTCGAGCGGGAGATGGAGATGGAGTACACCCTCGATCAGCCCGAGAACATCGGACTGCCGGGCAACCCGAAGGAATAAGCGGCGTTTGCTGGCACATCCAGATCATCTCGCGGTCGTGACGCTGGTCATCGAGCGCACCGGCGACGTCCTGGCCCGGGTGGAACTGGCCGACACGGCCCCCGCGCGTCGCAAGGGGCTGCTCGGGCGCAACGCGTTGGCGCCGGGGACCGGGTTGCTCATTCGGCCCTGCGCGAGCATTCATACGTGGTTCATGCGGTTTCCGATCGATGTCGTGTTCCTGGGTCGAACGGGCCAGGTCCTGAAGATCGTGGGGCGACTCGTGCCATTCCGCCTTGCGTGGGGAGGATGGCACGCGCGAGACACGCTGGAGTTGCCGGCTGGCGCCGCGTCTCGAGCCGGGTTGCAGGTTGGTGAGCGTCTGTGTGTTCGTTCCCCGTAATTCGATCGGGACGAATGTCACTATTTGCGTAATGGCGGCGCCGTCGACGTCGGCCGTCGGAAGTCGAACGTGCCGTTCACGACGAGAGCCTTGTCGCCGGCGACGGCGTTGAACGAAAACGTGCCCGCCAGCCTGACGTCGTCGAACGCCGTGACGTGGAGCGCGCCGTATCCCGTTGGAACGAACTTCACCACCTGCGAGCCCATCACCACGAACGTCTGCGCCGCGAAGAGTCCCTGGACTGCGTCTTCGACGCGGAACGCCGGCGCGATCTTGTACAGCGCCGGGCGAAACGGAACCTCCTCGTAGCGCGAGCCCATCCCCGGTACGAGCGTGACCGTCGCTGCGGCGGACGGACACCGGATCAACAGCGGCGTGAACCGGGGGTTCTTCGCCATCGCCTGGTCGACGAAGAAGGCGACGTCTTCTTCGGCCAGCTGCAGCTTGGTTTCCTCCCGGGCCTGCCACGCGAAATACTTCCGCAGTTCATCGTCCGTCATCCAGTACACCGTCGCGACGTTCGCCGAGCCACCTGGCGTCGTGAACGTATGCTGGGCGGCCCCCGTCATCGTGACGTCACACCGGCCGGTCGGGTACTCGGCACTGACCGCAGGTTTTGGCACCGCTCGCTCCTTCCTACAGGCCGAGCCGACGACAAGGGCGGCCAGGCCGACCACGACAACGAGAATTCGGGCCTTCAGAACGCCGGTTACCGTGAGACGGAACATCGGTCTGCCCTCCGCAGTGAGACGCTCAGCTGGCCCGGGCGCGCACGGGTATACGCGTGCCCGCCTGATGAACCGGCTTGGCGCCCGGTCGCGCCATGCGACCCAGAAGCTGCTGGGCCAGGGCTACGTTGCCGGCGACGGCGGCGTTGTCGATCTGTCGCACGAAGGCGGACCCTGCCGCGGCCGCTTCGGTTCCGGTTGCGCCGATCGCGAGTCCGATCCGTCGATACATCCCCCAGGTGTCGCCCATGAAGAATGCCCGGCGCACGACCGCTTCGTCGACGGCCCCGATGAACGACTGGGCGATAGTGGTTTGCGCCTCGTACACCGCGTAAGGCTGTTGGCGGCCCAAGGCCATGGCCTGCTGCGTGTAGTGCTGCGCGAGACCCGCGTGGAGTCCGCGTTCGACCCTGGCGTCCAGGTCGCTTCGCCACGCCGGAGCGGCCTGCGCATCGATCCGTTCGAAGACGGCGCTCTGATTAGACGATGGGAGCGGATAGGGCCCGCCTCTCAGCAGACCGAACGCCCAGCGCACGTAGATGTCGATGCGTTCCTTGTCCTCGAATTCCGCCAGCGCATACGCACGAATCCTCTGGTACGCCTTGAGATGGATGAGGATCTGTTTCTCGTTCCAGGTCTCGCCGTACTCGTCGAGGGCCTGGTTGATGCCCATGCCCCAGGTACGATTCGCGGACCAGTCGACGTCAGCCGACTCGGGCGTGGGGGCGACGGGTGGAACGGGCGGTTGCGGCGACGTTGCGGCGCGCACGCGTAGAATGCCGAACCGCGGCTGTGACCATGCCTCGGAGTCGACCCCGATGTCCGGCGCAGGCCTCAGCGGGTGGTCGGGGTCGGGCACGCCTCGCGGGCGCCGACCTGTCGAGGGCACGGGCACCGTCGCCACGCCGTCCCGCTTGTCCTTCTTGTCAGGGGTCGGTTTCCAGCGTTGCATCGACCGCACGTAGTTGGTGCGGATGGTATTGCGATTGTTTGCAAGGGCCGCCTGGCCCACCGTGGGCTTCTGGTTGAACGGGGTGGGTGGATTGGGCGGCCGCGCAACCAGTTTCGGACCGGTCGGACTGGCTGCGGCGGCATCCTGGGCCTGCTTGGCCCAACTTGGATGTTCCGGGCATCCCGCCTGGCGGATGGCATTCAGCACGTTGACCCGCCCCTCGATGATCTGTACCTTGCCGTCGGGTGTGGTCCGTATGACACGATCGGGCAGAGGTTCCTTGCCGGGATTGCGCCCGCCGTGGCCGTGGTTGGCGGTGGAGTCCAGGTTGTGCGGCTTCAGGGAGCCTTTCAGGTTCGAGACGTCCTGCAATTCCTTCGTGGTTCCCAGGCCTCGCACACCGCCATCCCTCACGGGATCCGTGGGCCTGGACAGATTGTTGGTGACCGGGTCGACGTCCCCCACAAACGGCAGTCCCGTCTGGGGGTCGCGGGCGATCGGCCCCTTGATGCGCGTGTCTCCCGGCGGCGGTGGCCCCACAGACACCTTGCCCTTGGCTGTGGCGTCGTTGATCGCGTGGTCGTTGTTCTTCACCGCCTCTGCCGCATCGGCGTGTTCTTTCGGCGTCTTCGCGTTTCTGACCTGGTCGCCCACCTTGGACTCCATCGTGTCCATCGGCAGGTAGGGCGCTTTGTCGCCCGCGCTCTTCTGGTGTTGGTCGGTCGTCTTGCCGACGGCTTTTCCATCCCGAATCAGCTGTGTGGCTTCGAGTTGTGTTGCCCGGTCGAAGAAGGTGCCTCCGGTGATCTCCGCATGCTTGATCTTCGCGATGACCATTTCCGGGGTCTGGCCCATCGTCGCGCCGTCCTTGATCGCCTGCGTTAGGCCGGGGTGGGTCGCTTCCGTCGGATCCGGATGATTCTTGAACGCGGCGACGTACGCGGGGTCGGCGTCCAGCGGTTTGTACTGGATATCCTTCGGCTTGTACGGCTCTCCCGTCGTGGGATCGATTTTCGTCTTCCCCGTCAGGGGATCTTCTTTGAAGTTGCCGCGAGCTTTGTTGTAGGCGTTGTCGCCGAGGTTCTGCAGGTTCTGCGCGTTGACTTCGAGCTGCCCAAGGGGCACCAGGTTGTTCTCGAGTCCTTCCTTGATCGCGGCGGCAGACGGCGCCTGCGAGATGTAGTCGTTCAGGCTTCGCGCATTTCCGTCGGCGTCGGCCAGCTTCGTGGACTTCGTATTCATCACGCCGTGGACGATGAGGTTGGTGGCCACCTCAAATCCCGCCTCCTCCAAGCCCTGCGTGGAGGCCGTCGTCGTGACGCTGGTGATCGAGTCGGCGATGCCGATGGCGTTGCTGACCGCCTGGCCCGAGGCGGACAGGCCTGTTCCGAGGATATTGGTCGCGCTTTGTCCAGCCGCGCCGAGGTTCTGCCACGCCTGAGGTGTCACGCCGCCGGCATAGGCCGCCGCCGCCGCGCTCGACACCGCGACGATGACATTCTTGAGGCGCCCATCCGGCAGGATCTGGTCGGCCGCGGTACTGACGACGTACCCCGTCACCTTGCCCGTGACGTACCCGGTGGGGTTGCCGATGGCCGACGCGGTCTCGAAGGAGATCTGCCTGATGTCAGCGGCCTCGGACATGGCCTGATCGGCCGCGTCCGCCATGATCGAGGCGGCGTTGCCGCGCGTCCGGTTCGAGACGTTCTCGAATCGGCGAGCATTGTTCATGGCGTCCTGAAACCCTCGCAAATCGCCCGCGTTCAGCCGCTGCTCGGCGAGCTGGGCCCACTGCTGAGCCCGGCCGTGCGAGCGGTCTGCCATGTCGTTGAGCGCGTCCTGGCTGCTGTTCAATGAGCGATTCGAACTGAACAGGCTGGTGGCATTCCAGAGTCGGACCCCCCTCTCCTGCCAACTGGGGTCGTCGGGCTTGTTGGAGTTCCACCGGTTGTTGAAGCGCGTGAGCAAGGTGTGCGCGTCAGCGAGTCTGGGATCGTTGAGGTTGGCGTTCAGCGGGCCGACCTTGCCACCGGGAGGTCGAGGCTTGCCGTCGGCCATCACCAGGCCTCCGGCGACCCCGCCGTCGCGCATCCCCGGGATCTTGTTGGGATCGGCGGCCGCCCGGCGTGGACCGCCGGCTCCACCGCCGCGGCATCCGCTGAAGTCGCCGGCTGCGGCCTGTGCGATACAGTTGCCGAGGTTGGTGACCGCCTCCGTCATCTTGCCGCGGAAGACGAACATGGTCCCGATGATGATCGACACGATGAGACCCGAGATGACGAGCACCTCTGTGGTCGTCACGCCGGTTTCCCGGCGCAGGTATGGGCGCCAGCAATCGTAGCCACCCCGATCCGCACGCGTGTTGGACGTCATGGTCGACCCCTCCGCACAAGTGACCCGGCGGCAGATCGGTCTGGCTGAGGTAGCCAGGTCTTACCGCACGGGCGGGCGAGACACCTCGAACGTTGTTCCCAGTCGCATCCTGACGACGGCGCCGACGGTGATCCCGTCTTCGGATAACACCTCAGCGTCGATCGTTGCCGCCTCGCGCAGCAACGATGTGGCGCGGTCGCGTTCGCCGAGTTCCTGGTGGCACCGTGCACGGAAGTACAAGACCGCCCCCGGGCCGACCCCGGTGCCGGCCGGAACCTGGCCCAGACCCGCGAGCAGGTCCAGCGCCGCCCGCCACTGCCCGAAGCGCATCTGCACCAGTGCGAGATTCAGCGTGAGGAGGTCGCGGTCGCCAGGGTTTGACGCCGTGGCCAGTGCCGCCTGGAGTTTCGCCGTCAGGGCATTGCCAAACATCGCCGGGCTGAACGCGGGAGCGCGCCGTGCTCTCCGCTGAACCGGCAGCGCAACCTGCCTGGCTGGCCCGCTGGCGCCCACCACGCTCACCGTGACGATGTCCCCGGGTCGTTTCTGCCGCACCAGTGCAGACACGTGAGCCGCGGAAGCGGACGCCCCTTCGACCGTCAGGATGCTGTCGCCCGACTTGACGCCCGCGATGGCGCCGGGGCTGCCCGCGCCGACGGACACCACCACCAGCGGTGCCTCTACCACGGACGAATCCGCGACACGTATCCCCAGATCGTTCTGATACACGAGTTCGTACGGATCGACGGGCCGATCGATTGGCGACAGACTTTCCGTGATCGACTCGTTCGTCAACCGGGACAAGCGGACACGGTCGACGCCGTCGTGATCCACCCAGAACAGCAGCACATCGACGGGCGAGTCGGAACCGGCAGGTCCGCGTGCGACGGCGCTCAGGAGGAGCGGCGCGTCGAAGTTGTCGGTGGCCTGGCGGAGCAGGCGCTTCACCTTGTCTCGGTCGCCGCGATCGGCAGCGGCCACCAGTTCGGCGTTTGTGATGTCCGACCAGCGCTGGACTTCGGGTGGCAGATCGACGGGGGCCGCCAGTCTGAAGGACGACACCGACGTGGTCAACACCCGGTCGAGGGCCGCCGCAATCTCCGCGGCGGGCCGCAGCGTGCCGGACACGGTCTCCAACGCCCCGAGGAATGCCAGGCCCGGGCGAAGCGTGACCTCGATCACCTCGCTGCGGCCACGTGTGATGGCGGCTGTGACGACGTACGATCCGATGCGGTGGCGGACGCGGACCCGGTGTTCACCCGTGCACACGTTGCGTTCGAAGGGCGTCCGCCCCGACAACTGGCCGTCGACGTACACGTCGGCGTCCCGCGGAACGGAGTTGACTCGCAGCGTGCCGACATCCGGCCGCATGCGAATAGCGCTGGAGTCCCCAAACCACAGCAGCGGCGACGCGGCATCCAGGCCCGCCAGCGCGTCAGCCGTGATGGCGACCGTTCGCGTTTCTTCGATCAGGCAGTCGCCCCGGAACCGTACGCTCAGCGACCGATCGACCGGGGGATTCCGGATCACGATGCCAGCCGATGTGCCCGGGTCGAATCGCGCCAGCGCGACCGCCTGTTCCAACGCCGCGGCTTCCTCGGTGCTGAGACGCCCCCGCAGTTCGGTCAACGTCACCGTGTCGCCAGCGGGCGCGTTGTCGACGATCACCTCGACCCCCGGCCGATCGGTCACGAACGCGATGGGGGGGATTCGCGCTTTGGGCGCCATGTCATTCACGGTGAGCGTCTGCGCTGGCACCATGGTGACGCGCGCGCCGGCGCCCTGATATCCCGGTTTCTCGAGCCGAAGCTGGTAGGTCCCGGCTACGAGCGACACGCGGATCGGCAGATCGCCCGTGACGCCGATCTCAACGCCGTCGAGCAGGATCGTGCAGTCGCGCACGGTGCTGCTGACCTCGAGGATGCCGCTTTCGCGTGTCCGGATTCCGTCCAGGGTCTCCTGCTCGCGCGGGGCGAGCCCTCCGGCGAAGAACGGGTCGACGCGCAGGAGTTCCCGCAGGCTCTCCTCGGCCTTCGCGTTGTTCATCAGCTGCAGGTGGGCTCGTGCTCGCAGGATAAACAACTGACGATGGGCCGGTCGCTCGGCCGTCGTCGGAGGCCGGGTCTTCCGCAGTTCAATCGACTCCACGGCCAGATGGTCGAGGGTCTCGATGGCCGCCTGCGGGTCGCTCTCGAGCAACTGTGCGGCCTGTGCCACTCGGCTCAAGAACGGGTCCACCTGCGCCGGTGGGGCCTGTGCAGGCAGTGCGGTCTGGCTCTGGACTGCGGCGGACGTTGATATCCGGGCGACGGTCGCGTCACCCGCTATCGACCAGACCCCCACGGCCACCACGAGGAGATGCGCGATCATCGCCACCTCATCACGCGTGGAGAAGACTTGCTGGCCACGGCCAACCACCCTGTCGGCGAGACCGCGATGGCGGAGGGATTCTTCACCGCCCGCTCACCTTCTTGCGGCAGCAGCAACGCCGGCGCAGGAGTCGGTGTGACCTTGCCGTCACCCATACTCTTGAGGTGTATCACAACAATCCGCTTCGTGCCGGTGTCCAGCAGGTACAGACCGTGCGCGCTGTCCACGGCCATGTCTTCCACCCGTTCCAGTTTTGCCGCACCCACCAGTGGCCCGATCACGGCCAGTGCGCGTTGTGCAGGGTCGAGCACGCGCACGGTTTGTCCACGGTCGTCGAGCAGATAGACCCAATCCGATGCGCCCACCAGCACGGTGCGGTACTTCCCGACAGGGCCCCACGGTGCGCAGGTTCCAGCGGCCAATTGGCACCGCAGGATCCCGCCATAGTCCTTGTCGATGAGCAGGAGGTCGCCCGTCGACCAGAACGCCATGGAACGAATCTTCTTCAACGGGCGTGCTTTCCCGCCCCACGTTCCCGACAGCGCGATCGGGCGCGTCGGCGGAATGGTGGCCAATCCGGTCTTGCCGGCTACCAGCACGGTGCCGTCCGGCATGGTCGTGACGGCGGACGGGTCGGCTGGCGTCGAGAGTGGCATCGCGCCATCGGCACCCACGCGATACAGCTTCCGCGAGCCTTCGTCCAGCAGCAGGAACCGGCCTTCGTTTTCGAAGTGGATGCGCCGCGGTTCATCGAGCGCTGGCAATCCCCTGGACGACAGCCCTTCGAGCGTCGCGAACGAGGTCGGCACCTGTCCGTTGGCGGCGCGCAGACGACGCACCAGGACGCTCGCGAGTTCGAGCGCGCGCTCACGCATCGGGGTGTCGGCTGGAAGCTCGTCGCGCAGCAATTGACACTCGAGGATGGCGGCCGGCAGATTGCCGTTGAGCGCGAGCAGTCTCGCGAGTCTCAGGCGTGCGGTCGCGGCCCCGCCCGTACCGGGGTGCTCGATCAAGAGGTCGTAGAGTTGTGAGGTCGCGAGATCGAAGCGCAGATCCGCTTCCAACTTGGCGGCCGTATTGAGCAGGACTTCATCCGTCGTCGGAGCCGTGCCTGCGGGACGGACGGGTTCCTGGGCGAGCCCTCGCAGGCTGGGGCCGGCGATCACGCAGACCAGGCCCGCAGCCAGCGCCCGCCTAACGAAGCTGCTGGACGACAATCTGTGCCGTGTCGGGAACCGCCCGAACCACATAGTGCGCTCCTGCGCTGACGTTCAGCGCGTCCGAGATCTCTGTTCCCGCGCGCGGGCCGCTCACCCAGCGGAACGTGACCCGATGCGCGCCCGCGGCGATCCGGGCAATCTGCGCAGGGTATGGGCCAGGCAACGGCCGCCCATCCACCAGGATCCGCACGCCAGCGTAGTCTTCGCCTTTCACACTCACGACGGCGCTACCCAGGCCCGGCATCGTGATGCTGCGTCGCTCACCCGCCCGCAACGTGATGCCTCCGACGTCGGCACTCAAGAATACGGTTTCACTGACGGCGCGCACGCGGAGGGCGCCGGGTTCGACAGTGACGGACCCGCCGGGGCCGTCCACGCGGCCCAACCGCGCGTCATCCGCATAGAGTGTGACCGGATACGCCGGGCCGTCGAATTCGATGCGCAGCACGGCTTCCGATGGGGCCGGCGGTGCCGAGGGTACGGCCACCGGCGGTGGCGGCGTCGGCGGCGCGGCCCCTACCGGTGCGAGCGCAGGATTGTCTCGTACCACAGTCCGCTCGACCGGTGCCGGCTTGGTCGCTGGGGCGGCGACGGTGGTCGCCGGGGCCACCGGCGGTGGCGCGACGACCGGTGCGGCCGTCGGCTGACCGCTCGAAGGCACTGCCGCGCGGGGCGACTCGGCCCCTACAACCGGCCGCCCACTCACCTCACGTCCGATCGGGGCCAGCCCGCCAGACCCCACTGCGGCCGGCTGCCTCTGGATTGGGGTTGCCGGTGAGAGCGGTGCCGGCTCGGGCAGTCGTCCGGCTCCGCCAGTCGGCGGGGGCACCGTCGATACCGGACCAGAGTAGGACGAGGCGGTCGGTACGGGCGCGGTCGGTAGGGGTTCCGGAGCATTGAAAGCCGGCGCCGCGCCCATCACACCAGACGGCTGGGCGTCTGGGGTTTCAGATGCCACCTCCACGGCCTGCCCGGGGGGAGCGTCCTTGCCCCCTCCCAGCAGCCCAAATAAGACCACCGCCACCAGGGCGACGGCGAGGGCCGCGATGACATAGATTATCGGCGATCGCCGAGCGGGAGCGGCGATCGGCTGCACGGACAGGTTGGGCGGCAACACCGGCATACACGGCATGGCCACCGATCGTGTCAGTTCCGCCACCAACTCCGACCCCGTCGGATACCGATCGTCGGGGTTCTTGGCGAGTGCGCGCTGCAGAACCGCAGACACCGCCGGGCCGACCGTCGCATTGGTCTGGTCCAGCGACCGAGGTGGTTCATTGACGATCCGGTACATCGTCGTGGCGATGTCGTCTCCGCCAAACGGACGTTCGCCGGTGAGCATCTCGTACAACACCACGGCGGCCGAGAAGAGGTCCGACCGGGGATCCAGCGGGAGTCCGCGCACCTGTTCCGGCGACATGTAGCTCGGGGAACCCATGATGGTGCCCGTCTGGGTCAGTCCCGCGATAGCAATCCGGGCGATCCCGAAGTCGGTCACCTTGACCCGGTCGTCGGCCGTCAACAGGATATTGGCGGGCTTGATGTCGCGGTGCACAATCCCTTTGGCCCCCGCGTAGTCGAGTGCCGAGCAGACCTGGGTGAAGAGCTCGAGTGCGCGATCCAGCGGAAGGGCCCCCTTCTCGGCGATCAGATCGGCGAGGGTGCGTCCTTCGACCAACTCCATCGCCACCGCGGTGGTGCCGCCGTCCTCGATGACATCGTAGATCGTGACAATGTTGGGATGCGTGAGCGTGCCGGCTGCGGCGGCCTCGCGGTACAGACGTTCCCGGAGTTGCGCGCTCTCGATATCGCTGCCCGCGATGGCGAGCGTCTTGAGCGCGACGGATCGGCCGATGACCGGGTCGAACCCCTGGTAGACCACACCCATGGCGCCACGGCCGAGCTCTCCCACGGCATGGTAGCGACCGATGGTCTTGACGATCGATGTCTCGTCGTTCATGAACGACTGTTCCTCAACGAGGCATCCGGTGTTACCTCCGCGTACCACGCAGCATGCCCATCATACCGCACGCTCATGCGGAAACGCCCTCTGCCACGGTATTCTCCACGGCCTCCTCGATCGACGTGATCCCGTTCTTGACGAGCGACAAGGCGCTCTCGCGGAGTGTTCTCATCCCCGATTCGCGCGCGGCCTGGCGGACGGCGCTGGCAGCCCCCCGCGTCAGGATGAGTTCCTCAATGGCCGGGGTGACGATCAGGGCTTCATGAATGGCGACGCGGCCGCGATAGCCCGTCTGCAGGCATGCGGGGCAGCCGCTGGACGTGTAGATGGTCTCGCCGACCAACTGCGGTCCGCCCGGCCCCAGTGCCACGCGCGCGGTGTTCGGCCGTTCGTCCACCACACGGCAATCCGGGCAGAGGCGGCGGATCAACCGCTGCGCCAGCACCAGTCGCAGGGCTGACGCGATGACGAACGGCTCGAGATTCATGTTGATGAGCCGGACCAGCGCTCCGGGCGCGTCATTGGTATGGAGGGTCGAGAGGACCAGGTGACCGGTGAGTGCCGCTTTCAGGGCGATGTCGGCGGTTTCGACGTCCCGGATCTCGCCCACCATGATCACGTCGGGGTCCTGGCGCAGGAAGCTCCGCAAGGCACTGGCAAACGTGACGCCTCGGGACTCATCGCAGGGGACCTGCCCCGCGCCGTCGATGCGCGACTCCACGGGATCCTCGGCCGTCAACACGCACGTGTCCTCGTTGTTCAGCGTATCCAGCAACGCATACAGGGTCGTGGTCTTGCCGCTGCCGGTCGGGCCGGTCACCAGCAGGATGCCGTTCGGCAACTCCGCCGACGCTTTGACCCGGGCCAACACGTCGGGCTGGAATCCCAGGTGGTCGAGGCTGCGGCGGGCACGAGACCGTTCAAGCGCACGGAGGACGATCCGTTCGCCGGTGGCCGACGGCACCAGCGAGAACCGGAAGTCGACTTGCCGTCCCCAGATCAGGTCGTAGCTGATCCGCCCGTCGAGCGGCGTGTCGCTTGGTTCGATCGGGAGGTCCGCCATCGCCTTGATCCGAGCGATCACCGGCAGGCTGGCCGCGCGTGGCAATGTCCACACGGTCCTGAGCGAACCATCGAGACGGACCCGGATGCGCAGGCGGTCTGCCATGGGCTCGATGTGAATGTCGCTGGCGTTGGCCTGGACCGCCCGGCAGATCATCTGATGGACCAGTCGGATGACAAGGGGCTCGCGAATCAGGTTTTCCAGCGCCCCTCCACCTCGTGACAGGGCATCACGCTGGCGGTTGATCAGGAGAACGGTCGGGTCGAGCAGACGTTCGAACGGTTCCTCGAGTCGTGCCGCATACACGCGGTCAATGGCCGCTCGGCAGTGCTCTTCCGTCTCGCGCCGGGCCGGATGGCCGAGGTACACGCTGTAGTGCGTGTCGAGCGCGGTGAGCAGCGCGAGTTCGTGCGCAACCTTGGGGACGACGTGACAGCCCGAGAGGGCTTCGAGCGCGGCCAACGTGTTCGAATCGGTGGGATTGAGTACGCAGACATGCAGAGCGTTGATCTCGGTTTGAACCGGGAACACCAGCATCGCGTCCATCACGTCAGCCGGGATCAGGGTGACCATCCGCTCGACGAAGTCGGGGTAGATCGTCATGAGCGAGGGATCGACGGCTCTCGCGCCCGTGATTTCTTCCAGCAGTCGGCCGAGCACGTCCGGTGTGATGACACGGATTTCCAGCAAGGCCCGGCCGAGAGTGGTGTTGCGGGCGCGCTGAATCTCGCGGGCGCGGTCGAGCAAGACCGGCGTCACGGTCCCGTATCCCATCAGGAGTTCCGCGAGACGTGCGTCAAGTTCGGCGTCGTTCATGACGTTACCGTTTCAGCTGGAAGGGCACGCCGACGTTGTACCACGAGGCGAGCGACTGTCCCTCGATGAACTCCATGGCCACTGCGGTGATCCCGCCATCTTCGACGATATCGAAGATGGTGACGATGTTGGGGTGCGACAGCGCCCCGGCCGCCGCGGCCTCCCGGTACAGACGATCGCGAAACTCCTTCGCCTGCGCATCGGCCGAGTCCAGCAGGAGCGTCTTGAGCGCGACGGTGCGGCCGATGATCGGATCGAAGCCACGGTAGACAATCCCCATGGCTCCGCGACCGAGTTCGTCAAACGCACGGTACCGACCAATCGTCCGAACGGCAGTCGTCTGCCCTGAATCCGATGACATGTTGATTCCTCGTTCCCTGTCGCGACGCGCCAGACGCGCTGTCTCCCATCATGCCCGAAACGTCCGCGCGTGGCACGTCCCATTGGCCGGGTGTCGGCGGCGGTTGCGGCCGGTGCGCGGCTACCGGCTCAGTCGCTCGCGTGCGCGTTGAATGCCTGCGGCCGCCTGTTGATAGCGCGGGTCTGATGGAACCGTCAGCGACAGCACCTGTTCCCACTCGAGGATTGCGTCCTGATAACGGAGATAGACAAAAGAACGCTGGCCCGCGGAGAGATGTTGATCGACCGTCGCCTGGATGGTGGCATCGACCTCGCGCAGTCGTTGCTGGATGGACGGATCGTTCGGGTTCAGACGCAGCGCGGCTTCCAGGAGTCGTCTGGCTTCCACCAGCCGCTTGCCCCTGACGTGGGACAAGGCCATCTCATAGAGCGCGGCAGGATCCTGCGACGGGAGCGCCTCGCCCACGGTCGGCGCGGTCGCGAAACCGCCACCTGCGGGGGCGCTCGTCGACGCCGGGGGCGCGCCCACTGGAGGTGTGGCGTCGAGAGATGGCGTACTGAACCCCGGATCGGGTGCCGGTGCCGGGTCCACCGCCCCTGGATTCATGGTCCCTGTGTCCGCTGCGGGACGTGACGGTGTTCGAGACGAACCGCCGAAGGCCACGAGCAGGACGAGGACGAGCAGAATGATGGTGCCGCCTCCGGCCACGGCGAGGACGAGCGGTTTGCGACCGCTGCTTCCGCGTGACGCCGGCGCAGCCCCCGCCACAGGGTTCGAGAAAACCAACACCTCGGCGCCCAACTCGATCCGATCGCCGTCCTTCAGCACCGCCAACGTGACGCGCTGTCCGTTGACGGTGGTGCCGTTGGAACTGTTCAGATCGGCGACGGTGTAACCCTGTTGGCCGAGTCGGATGACGGCATGACGTTTCGACACGTACCCGGATTCGATCCGGACAGGATTGCCCAGCTCGCGGCCGACCGTGGTCTCGATGGCCTGCAGGTGAAACACCATGCGCTGGCCGTCCCGGCGTTCCCAGGTCAGTGTCGGCATGTCCTACCCCACCCGGCGAAGGTTCACTTCGATCGACCCGTCGGCCAGACGCTTCGCCAGCAGCTCAACCGCGGGTTCTCCGCCACCCATCTCAACGCGTCTGGTCACCGACCCGCGGGTCGCGACGTCGCCCATCCCATCGATGATGGCGTTCACCATGGCCTGATCGGCAACGGCCTCCAAGACGTGGTGCGCCTTCAGGCGTTCGAGCGTCGTCCGGAGAATCTGCGCCGCTCCCGCTGTCGCGTGCGTCACCATGAAGGCGCTGTCCAGGACGAGTCGTCCTTCCCGTTCGACCGCGAGCACGTCCCCGGGCATCGACATCGGTGAGGGCGCCGCCGGCGCGGATGGCGGGACTGGATGTGGCGCCATGCGCAGCCGGCCAACGATGAAGTTGACGCTCTCAGCCAGGCGCGGTAAGCCAAATGACTCGGTGACCACCTCGATCTGGCCGCTGGCGGCCAAATCAATATCGGTCGCAAACGCGCTGAGCCGGGCGACCAGCCATCGCCGCAACAGGACGGCAATGACGGCCGAGCACGTCAGGGCGGTCAACAACGTGGCCACGATGTAGAGGGTCATCGGCGCGCCTGCGCTCGCGTAGGCGGGATCGAGCCGCAGCCAGATGTGCCCAAGGTGACGGCCGTCCGACTCGATGGAGGCAACCGCGTGGATCTCGTTGCCGACGGATGCCGTGACCAATCCCTGGATGCTGCCCAGATCGCCGAACGGTTCGAGCTTGGAAATGGACTCGTCCATGCGCTCCACCGGCGCGAGCACCCGTCCGCCTGGACCAATCACAAGGACTTCGCGCACGCCGGGCTCGGCCATCGCGCTCTGAACGCCAACCGCCAACGTCTGCCCCGACGCCAGCGCCGGGCCGTTCTCCGTCGCGACGGCTCGGACCACCATGGTGGCGCGAGCCTGTGCCTCGCGATGCACCACGTCGTTGCGCGCAAGGGAGAGGGGAATGGCGGTCACCAGGAACGTGACGACGGACGCCGCGATGACGCTGGACGCGATCCGGCCCCCGAAACCCAGCCGACGACCGAGTGTGCCTGCCAGACTGGCTCTGGGCGGCCCGGGTGTCACGGCGGCCACCGCGGGGGGAAGCGGCATTGCGAGACCGGCTCCTCGCGGGAGCATCGCGGTCTTGTCGGGGTTTGCGGCGACGCCAGGCTGAGACCAGGAGGGTGGCGCGTAGGGAGACGGAGGGGGCGCGGGCTGATAGGCCGGTCCGGCCGCCGGAGACGGCGCGGCAGACGCTCCCGGCGCTGCCGCGTACAGGGGTGGCGAGGAGACTGGTTGACTCACGGACGGGGCCCCGGACTGCGCAACCGTGATCGCGACGTCACCGAGGAGCACGCGGTCGGTTGTACCGATGAGGGCGTCCTCGACGCGTGTCCCGTTGACGATCACGCCATTGCGGCTTCCAAGGTCACGCACGCTCACGCCCTGCGGGGTCGGGGCAAACTCGGCGTGCCGGCGAGACACCCTGGCGCTCTCGACAGGAAGGTCGCATGCCGGGTCGCGGCCGACGACCAGCGGACGGTCGAGGCTGACGCGTCGCTCGCCGGTGGGTGTGCGCAAGACCAACGTGTACGTCATGCGACTTCTAGAAGCCTCCGCCGTAGATGAACGACAGGACCACCGGTCCGATAATCACAATCAGCACGGCGGGGAAGATGAAGAGGGCCAGCGGCACCAGCAGCTTCTGTGACGCGGCTGCCCCCGCCTTCTCGGCCCGTTGGAACCGCTCGGTGCGCATCCGATCGGCTTGCGAGCGCAGCACCTCGCCAATTGACGCCCCCAGCTTGTCCGCCTGGACGAGCACCCCGACGAAGGACACCACCTCCGGCACGTTGATGCGGTTGCCAAACGCCCGCAACGCTCCCGCGCGGCTGTCACCGAGGCGGATGTCATTGATGATAGTTGCGATCTCCTCGCGCAGCGGGCCCTGAGCGCCCTTGTCGAGCACGCGCTGCAGGGCGGCGATGAAGTCCATCCCGGCTTCGACGGCCAGCGTCAGCATGTCGACGGCTCCGGGCATCCCACGCACGATCTTCTGTTCCCGCGCGTGTTTCTGCTCCTTCAACATCCGATCGGGCAGCACGTAGCCGACCAGCCCTGCCACCGCCGCCAGGATCCAGCTCTGGAACTCGAGCAGGACGAAGAGCGGCGCCGCCACGGCCAGGAACAGTTTCAACGCGATGAGGTGATCGACCGTCATGATCCGCGGGAGGCCGGCCAGGGGGATGTCGTGCGCGGTTCGCGTCCGGTAGTCAGGCGAACCTATCTTGCGCGCCAGGGGCACCAGTGCCGAGAGAATAGGCCACAGGATCCGAAGCAGGGGCGAGGCGATCGTCTGGGCCTCGGCCTTCGCTGCGGCCCGCTGCCGCATTTCGTAGACCTGCGAGGGGCTCGGCGTGACGGCCTGCACGGCCAGGAACGCCGCCGCGAACCCGAAGACCAACGCCAGAACGTAGAACACGATCATATCGGCCTTCTTACGATGCGATCACGGCGTGCCCGTAATTACGCTCAGCATGCGTTGCGCCGCGAGAAAAAACGCCTGACGAATCGATAGTCCCAGCACGGTTGCCACGATGATCGCGATGCCGGTCGCGAGCCCCATCAGGACGATGTACTCCGACATGGTCTGCCCGCGGCAGTCCCTGGCGCGCCGGCATACCCCGACGAGACGGTTACACATCGATCCGCACGATCTTCACGATCATCCACATCCCCAGGGCATCGAGGATGAACACGGCCACCCACAAAGCCCACCCGATTGCCGACGTCAGCATGAAGTGCATGTAGTCGGGATCCATGACGTAGAAGATGGCGCCCAGGATGAAGGGCATGGCGCACATCGACAGGCCCTGATACACGCCCTGGGCCGTCAGCGCCGTAATCTTGCCCTCGACCTTCTTTCGCTCGACGATGGTGTTCGCCACCGTCATGAACGTCTCGCTCAGGTTGCCGCCCGTTTCGCGCAATGTCACGATCGAGTGCACGGCGATCTCCAGGTCCGGAAGCCCCACCCGCTCCGACATGTTGAGGAGCGCGCGATCGACGCTCTGCCCAAGTTGGATTTCCCGCATGACCTTCTCGAACTCGCCAGCGATGGGCTTCCGAGACTCCGTGGCCGCCAGTTCGAGGGCCTGCTGCAGGCTGAGTCCTGCCTTCAGCGAGTTGGCCATCAGGACCAGGACGTCCACCAACTGGTTGTCCATGGTCTGAAGCCGCACGTGCGCCCGGTAACGAACCCAGGCGTATGGCGCCGCACCACCGACGACGGCCGCGAGCAGACCGATGGGCCACGCACCCAGCGCGATGAACAGGAAGGCCGGTCCGAAGATCGACAGCGTGATCATCCTCCGCGCCCAGACGGGTTCAGCCGGTTCCTCGAGGGTCTTATACACCCCGAGCATCCAGTTCGCGTACCGCTCGATGCGGCGGTTCCACCACGGGGTGAGCCCCGGAACACCCATCTGGAAGAAGACCAGAACGGCGCCAAAGACAATCAGCAGGACGAACGGCTTCAAGAGGACCATGGTCAGGCCGTCTGATGAATGAAGATCTCGCGGGGCAGCGTCAGGCCGCGGCGCGAGAGGAGTTCAACGAATCGGGGCACCTGGCCGGTCGGCACGAACTGGCCCACCACCTTGCCCTCGGGTGTCAATCCGCTCTGCTTGAACACGAAAATGTCCGCCACCTCGAATCCGTGCTCGGCCAGCCCCCGCACCTCGCTGATGTGCGTGATGCGGCGTGAGCCATCCGGAAGCCGCGCTTGCTGGACGATGAGGTGCACGGCGGAGGCAATCTGATCGCGGATCGCCCGTGCCGGGAGATCGAGGCCCGACATCAAGCTCATCGTCTCGATGCGCGACAACGCGTCGGTGGGCGTGTTGGCGTGAACGGTGGTGAGGCTGCCGTCGTGGCCGGTGTTCATCGCCTGGAGCATGTCCAGGGTCTCGCCCCCGCGGCATTCCCCGACGACGATGCGATCGGGCCGCATCCGCAACGCGTTCTTGACGAGATCCCGGATGGTAATGGCCCCCTCGCCCTCGATGTTCGGCGGGCGCGATTCGAGACGGACCACGTGCTCCTGCGCGAGTCGCAGTTCGGCGGAATCCTCGAGGGTCACGATACGCTCGTCTGACGGAATGAAAGACGCCAGCAGGTTCAGCAAGGTCGTCTTGCCCGATCCGGTTCCACCCGACACGACGATGTTCTGGCGGGCACCCACCGCCGCGGCGAGGAATGCGGACATCTGCTGGGTCAATGACCCGAATGTGACCAGGTCGGCGACGGTCAGGAACGACTTCGCGAACTTCCGGATGGTCAGGGCCGGGCCGTCCAGCGCGAGCGGCGGGATGATGGCGTTCACACGGGACCCGTCCGCCAGCCGCGCATCCACCATGGGCACCTTTTCGTCGACCCGGCGGCCGATCGGTGCCACGATGCGCTCGATCACCAGCCGCAGGTGGTCATTGCTCAAGAACTGGACCGTCGACAGTTCCAGTTTGCCTTTCCGTTCCACGAACACCCGGTTGGCGCCGTTGACCATGATCTCGGTGACGGACGTATCCGCGAGCAGGTCTTCCAACGGACCCAGGCCGAGCGCCTCGTCCATCACGTCCTTGATCAGGCGCAGGCGGGCCTGACGGTCGGTGATCTCCGGGGCCTCTTCCTCCACGAGGGATTCCACCTTGGCTTCCGCGCGCCGGCGCAGTTCAGCCAGCTTGACCGGATCGCGCATGTAGTCCATCTCGCCCTTGCGCAGGTCAATCTCGCTGATGAGCCGCCGGTGCAGTCGCGACCGGATCTCGCGGAACTGCTGCTGCGAACCGGCGGCAATCTCTGCCGGCTTGGCCACGGCTTGCGCGACCCGCAGGCCCCGGGCGGCCACGTCCCTGACCACGCGGTCAAGTTCGCGGGACACCGCATGACGCGGGAGCGCCAAGAAGATCGGTTGCCGACGCGTCTCGGCTTCCTGAATGCCGGCGGGTTCTTCCGGGATCGCCGCGCTGACTCGCACCTGGAGTACGCCCTGGGCCACCTCCGGCGTGATCGCCGCCTTGGGTGGCACGCGGCTCAGGACGGTCAGGACAGCCTCCCGTCCGACTTGCAGGGTTCGAAAGTACTCGAGCGCGTGGCGTGCCCGCTGGAGACCGGTCGTGGACGCTTCCACCACGAGACAGATCACGTCGGCCTGGTCGATGCAGACCGGGAGCAGGGTTTCGCCGATCTGCCCCCCATCGACGACGATGTTGACGAACAGGCGTCTCGCGAAGTCCATGACCCGCCGGACGGCGTCCGGAGTGATCTGACGCGCCTGCTGCACGTCCGACACCACGGGCAGGGCCGACAAGGTCGGGTTGAAGCTCGTGAGGTACCCGGCGAGCATTTCAGGTGTGAGCTTCGCGAGGACGGGCGACAGTTCACCGATCGCCCGCGCGCGGTCGAGGCCGATCCGGCTCAGTTCCTGCGCCGGCACTGGGTAGTGGGCATCGACGATCAGCGCGCGGCCGCCCGCATACTGCGGCAGCGCGGCCGCAAGATTGATCGCGACCGTCGTTGTGCCACAGCCCCCGGAGGCTCCGACGACGAGCGTGAGCTTACCGCCAGGACCCATATGTGCTTTCGTGTCGCGCCAGCCCCCGCATCGTCATGTGGTCCGCCTGGGGCCTTTGTTTCGGGATGGACGGGGTGACCACGATGAGCAACGTGGTCTGACGGGCCTTCGGCTGCGACGGGCTCTGACTGCTGCCCAGGAGCCCGCCGAAGGACGGAATGGATACGCCCGCCACGGCAGCTCCGGTGTCGATGACCTGACCGGCGACCCGACCGGCGTTGCCCTGTGACGTCCCCGGAGACGCTGGAGGCGCGACCGGCGCCGCGCTGCGGGCCAATTCGACCTCCGAGATGAACCGCGTCTGCCCGGGTCTGCCCGTGAAGGCCAGCGCACACCGGATCCAGACCGGATTCTTCTGATCGTATTTTCCCACCGGCAGGTTGGTATCCACGATCACGGCCGTGTGAATGGCGTTGTTCACGAGCGAAGGGGTCAGGCCGATACTGAGCCCTCGCAGGGCATTCGCGCTGGTGCCGCCGGCGAGCGTGATCAACTGGCGGACCTCGACGCCGGGATCCGATCGGAGCCGGCCGATGTAGAGGCGTTTGCCCTTCGGCCCGGCGACCTCGGGCGGTGGCGCCGATGCCGGCGATTCGTAAAGTTCGACCAGGTACTCCACCGTGCCTGACCCGGCCGGTGTGCTCCAATCGGCCGCCGGTGACGGCGCCGGTGAAGGCGTGGGCAGGGGCTGGACGGGTGGCCTAGGGGACACACTCGGCGCACTGGGCGGTGCCGGAGAGATATTCGGCGGTGGTGGAGTGGCCGCGGCCGGCACGGCGACCGGTGGTGCGGCGGGCGGCGGCATCGCACCGACCGGCTGCGGCGTTGTGGCCGGTGGTGGCGGCAAGGTTCCCAGTGACACCGGCGCCGGCATCGTGACCGGGGTCCGCCTCACCGGTGCCGGCGGTTCGGGATCGTACGTGACCGTCGGGACCGGCGGCGGCAGCTGCGGCGGGGCGTCTGCCGTGAACGTGTGCGTGGCGGGTGGCGGCACGGGGAGCGGGGCTGGGACCGACACCGGTGCCGGCGACTCGACCGTCGGGGCGACCGCCCGTCGCAGCGTGACGGTACAAATCAAGTTGCCTGCGGCATTCGCCAGCGTCTTGACGGTCTGCAACTCGTCCGGGGTGTTGACCGTGCCTATCAGGACGGCGCGGTCGCCGAGTGGCTTGATCACGACATCGGGATACGGACGAAGCAACTCGGTCATGTCGGCCAGGATCCGCGCGAATTCCCGCGACACGATTTCGATGGCGACTTCGTCTCGTTTGGTGCCGCGCTGGTCCCAGATGGTCAACGTCGTGAAGCCCGGGCGTACGGCCACCAGCATGACCTCGCGACGTCCCGAGACGACCCGGAAATCGCAGACCGCGGGGTTCGCGATGGCGATGTCCCCGACGGCGTAGGCGGGATTGAAGGTCTTCTGCTCACCGGCGACGAGACGTTCGGACCGCGTCTGTGCCCACATCGGCCAGGCCAGTGCCACGACGACGGCTGTCACCACGACGCGCGCGATGCGGTACCGCATGACTGACCTCCAGTCTCGGAGCCCATCCGAGTCAACCCGTTGCGCCAAGGCGCGCCACTCGCGCCATGGAATTCCTGCGAATGGCGGCTGTCTCGTGCCGGCGGAGCCGGCCCGCGACGAGCTGTTCACGATGCGCTGCCCCGCCCCTAGCGCGCCGTCCCGCGCATCTCACGCCATCTCGGTTGAGCCCTGGGCTTGAGTGGCATGGGCACGCGCAGGAACGTGTTTTCGTCCAGTCTCGGCAGCTCGATGGGTGTCGAATCGAGGCTCGACCGGAGGCTCAAGGTCAGTGAGCCAATTTGTTGCGCGAGGACGATTTCCTGCACCTGGGTTGGCGTCACGAGCAGGATCGCACTCTCGACGTTGCCTGGCGGGATCTCGACCTGGAGGGGAGCAGGGCCCCCCTCGCCATCGCGTGACGCTTCGGCGGGCGCCCCGCCCAGGGCAATGATCTGCACATTCTGGGCGATCGTCACGGCTTCCGTGCGTTCCTGCGAATAGGTGATCTGACCTCCGGCCGTCCCGGAGGGGATGCCGTATTCGAAGGTGCCGACGAGATCGACAAAGTTGCCCGGGCGGATCTGTCCGCTCACGCCCGAGACATCATTGACGGCGATCGCGATGGCCCGCATCCCGCGGGGCACGTTGAAGGCGAGCGACTCGGCGCCACCGGCCAGCAGGGCCATGCCCGTGACCTGGGACCCGCGTTGCAGCGGTACCGCCGCCACGCGGCCGATCGTTTCGCCCGCCTTGGTCACCGCGCCGGGCTGCACGTACTTCCGCGGGATCTTCTCAATCCGGATCATCCGTTCATCGATCGGCGTATTCGCCAGGACGTCGGCTCTCGTGACGACGACATCCTGCAACGCGGACTGCTGCAGGAGTTCTGTCTCGCGGGCGTCCAGGTACAGGTAGACGGCAATCACCGCAAACAGACCCGCCGCAATCGAGACCAACAAGCCCATTCGACCCTTCATGGTGTACTCCCGCTTCCGAATTCACTTCCGCTTGCCGCCGCCCGAGGGAGGGGATTTCGGCGCCTCCTGGGCCTTGGTCTTCGCCGTCTCCAGTTGACTCGTCCCGGTCGAGATCTGTGACAACAACGCCGAAGTATCGGCCCGACCGGCCACGCCATCGTTGATGTCGGGTTTCGTCCCGCGGCCGAGCTTGATGCGCTTGTACCCGCCCGGCCGCCCGTGGGTGGTCCGGATGCGCATGTCCTCGCGCGTGAGACCATACATCTTGAAGTACCCGATGACCGGCACGTACTCGTCTGGGCCCTCGAATTTCTGTGTCCACCGCGTTTCGTACTTCACGCCGGGCTTGTTGTCCGGATAGGCCACCTGCGTGAAGAGCCGCGAATGCGCCTTGGTCGCAAGCCGGTACGCATGCTGATCGATCAAGAAGACCTGCACCATGATGGCGAGGATCATCATCAGCGCCCACGTCACTAGGACGGTCTCCACGATAGCCTGGCCCGTCTGCCCACGAGCGTGTCTGCCTGCGCGCCTCGTTGTCATCAGTGGTGCACCTGCCGGTTGACCCGCTTCACCGTATCCCAGATCGAACCGATGAAGCCTCGAACGGGGATGAACTTGGCGACGTACTCCGCCTTCGCCTCCTTGATGTTGCCCCCGACGGGCTTGGCTGCGGCCGCGGCGGTCATGGCTGGGATCGCGTTCGGCCCGAATATGGCGTCGAACACGCGCGCGCGCCGGATCGGGGCTTTCACAACCCAGACAAACGCAATAGGGTTCCCAGGCGGTTTCTGGAACCACAGGGGAAAGACCGCGGACCGCGGCTGCGGCGTGGGCGACACACACGTCCAAGCCGCGCGTTTCCGGGCCGGAGACATTGCCGGGGCCGTGGGAGGGGTTCCCGGCGGCACTTCCATGAGATCGACCAGGTGCTTGTCCGGGCGGGGACTCTTCAGGCCGCTGTCGGCGTCGCGTTCGCCGGCCTGTATCAGCTGTTCTTCGCCGGGGAAGAGGTCCATGACGTTGTAGTCGGTGACCCGTTTGGCCTGGGCCCGCGCCCGCTCTCCGTAGCCCTTGTTCACCAGGTCGATCATCGTGGTGGAGGCGCCCGCCACGGTGCCATATCCCGCGACCGCGAGGTCACTTGCCACACACGGCGTCACGGTAAAGCCCATCGTCGCGAACGTCAGCGTGCCCCAGGCTCGCTGGATCTTGCCGTTGACGTCCGCGATCGTGTTCATGCCGCGGGCCATCTCGGTGGCCCCTGTGAAGGCCCCGGCATCGGCCACGATCTGGAGAAAAATCCGGCGGTTCACGGCCTGGCCCACGTTGATGACCACGCCGGCGACGATGAACAAGGCGAGCAACAGGGTCACGACAAACGGAAACGTCTGGCCGCGTTCGTCGCGAACGCGGCAGACCAGGAACCGGGGGCGACAACCGTCACCGTGACGCATTGTCCCCGGCCTCCTCGATGGTGGGCTGCTGATACATGGGCGCCAGCGATGTCACGAGCGTGCGGCCCGTGGTCCCGCTGAACGGGTAGGCGAACGGAGACCACGCGACGACGCGGTAGTTTCCCCCCTGCGGGAACGCCTGCGCCAGCTGCGTCCCCCGGGGTAACACCCGGATGATGGTCTGTACGAGCGAATTGCTGCGCTGCTGATCACCCGCCGCGCCGTACACCGAGGCCCGTGCCGCCGAGAACGCCGCGAAGTTCAGGACGTGCCGCGTTGCCGCGAGCATCGAGAGGTGGATCAATCCCATCACGATCAGCATCACGATCGTCAACGCGATGATCGTTTCGACCATCGCCTGGCCTGAGGTGGCGGGCCTGCCACCCGTGTGGCGAGGCCCGTACCGTGTGTGCGCACGCACCATGGGCGTTCCCGTGGGACAGCCCTACTTCGTCTCGCCGGAGATCTTGTCACCGAGCTGGGTGATGGCTTCGGTCAGCTTGGTCCTGAACACGGCCATGATCGCGATGATGATCGCCACGATGATGCCGGCGATCACGAGGTACTCGCTGCTGGTCTGGCCCTTCTCGTTCTTCATCTTCTCCTTGAGCTGCCAGCCGAGGGTCTGCGCACGCACGATGAGATTCAACATGACGCTGCTCCTTCCGCGGGGGTCCCCGCATTCTGCCAACCAGCCGTGTCCCCGGTGCGGCACGTGCACGTGGCCGCCCCGGATCCTGCGCGTCGTGCCGCTAGGGCACACTCGTGAACTGAAGCACCAGTCGTTTGAACAGCCCGATATACGCCCGCGCAACGGGCGCGATGAAGATGGCCATGCACGCGATGACCGTGGCCGCCGTCAGGCCGACAACCGTGACGTACTCGCTCAGACTCTGACCATCCTCGCGATGGATGCGCGCATGCCACCGGTGGCCCAGGAGCGTGTCCGAGGAGGATGAGCATGCGCCTGGCCGGCCGGCTCCGCCGACGACAAGCGGCCACCACTCGCGCGGTCGCGTCGCGCGACGCGCGCGACCAGGAGCCCGGGGGAGATGGCCGGGACGGGCTCCGAGCGCCGGTGGACCGTTCGTGTCCATCGTCATGGCGTTAAGAACGACAACTCGTGGACGATGTTGACCACGAACCGCTGCATCATGTTGATCAACAGACCGGACACCACGATGCCGACCGCGACCAGCAGTCCGGCCGTGACGGCGTACTCGCTCAGCGTCTGGCCGGATTCGTCCGCGAGGGTTCGCCGGTGGCGGCCGTCCCCGTAACGCACCACCACGACTGTCACGTTGTCAGGGCCGCCGGCGTCGTTCGCCGCGTCCACGAGTGCCGACGTCAGCGCGTCGAGATCGCCGGATGCCGCGGCCAGGACCTTGGCCATGCCCTGGTCGCCGAGGGGGCCGTGAAGTCCATCGCTGCAGATCAGAAACAGATCGTCGTCAGCCAGCGCGAACTCGGACACGGTCACGTCGAGTGCCTGTCCCGTGCCGAGGGCCCGGGTCAGCATGTGCCGCATGCCATGTTGGCGAATCGCCTCGGGCGAGGCGCCCGCGCGCAGCATCGATGTCGCCCACGAATCATCCTCGGACAACTGCGTGAGCTGACCGTTCCGCCATCGGTACAGGCGGCTATCACCCACGCTGGCGAAGGCCCCCCGGTGGTCCCGGACCAGCAACGCGACCACGGTCGAGCCCATGCCGTCGTACGACGGATCACGTTGGGCCTTGAACCGGATCTCCTGATTGGCCAGTTGGAGGGCGCTCTTGAGTTGGTTGGCTTCGAATCCGAGGGACGTCACGAAGCCGTACGGCCACGTGATGCCGCTGTCCTCACGGGACGCGCGCACGAATTCCGCCAGCGTGTCCACCGCGAGTCGGGACGCCACTTCGCCGGCGTTGTGGCCGCCCATCCCATCAGCCACCACGAACAAGCCGTGCGCCGGATCGACAAGGAATGCGTCCTCGTTACCGGTCCGTTCGCGTCCAACGTCGGTTCGGCCGGAGGCTGTCAGCACGACATGTCACCCGATCCTCCAGGGGCGTCAACGCCCCCAGCCAGAATGCCCGCCACCGAGCCGGCGCCGGGACCCGAGCAGATTATGCGCGTACGCCGCACGAATCACAACCCTCGCCGGCCCCGGACTCTCGCAAGACTTGCATCCCCGACACCGGCATGGTATCTTCGTTAGGTTCTTCGGTTGCTAGGACACCCTATCTAGTAGCCGCCGCCATGAAGGCTCAGCGGAATGTTCCGCCCCTCGGCGAGAAAACACAAGTCATAGGGTCTACCACCTTCAGGTACCAAGCACCCGCACGTGCGGTGCGCTTCCAGGCCTGGGGGCTCCTGTGGACGTCGGGGCGTCAGGTGTGTGCGCCGCGGACCAGGAGTCGATGAGGGATGTGACGGCGGGCACCCGGGATCGGTGTCTGGTCCTTGGCGCTGCCGTCGGTTGTGTGCGTACGGAGCGAAGTTGCCGACCATCAGCCAGCTCGTTCGAAAAGGGCGCGATCAACTCGTCATCAAGACGAAGAGCCCCGCGCTCCAGAACAACCCGCAGAAGCGCGGCGTGTGCGTCCGCGTGTTCACGCAGACGCCGAAGAAGCCCAACTCGGCCCTCCGCAAGGTGGCCCGCGTCCGGCTCACCAACGGGATCGAGGTGACGACCTATATTCCCGGCGTCGGCCACAACCTGCAGGAACACTCGCTGGTGCTCATCCGCGGAGGCCGCGTGAAGGACCTCCCCGGCGTGCGGTACCACGTGATTCGCGGCACGCTCGACGCGGTGGGCGTGCAGGGGCGGAAGCAGGGCCGATCGAAGTACGGCGCCAAGCGGCCAAAGCAGTAGGACCCGAGCCATGCCACGCAGACGAGAGATTGCGAAACGCCAGGTGCTGCCCGATCCGGTATACGGCAGCACGCTTGTCACGAAATTCATCAACACGGTGATGAAGGAAGGCAAGCGCAGCACCGCAGAGGGCATCCTCTACGGCGCCTTTGACATCATCAAGGACAAGACCGGCGACGATCCCGTCAAGGTGTTCAAGAAGGCCGTCGACAACGTGAAACCGTCGCTCGAGGTGAAGTCGCGCCGGGTCGGCGGGTCGAACTATCAGGTGCCCATCGAGGTGAACGCCACGCGGCGCCTGTCATTGAGCATCCGCTGGCTGGTGTCGTACTCACGATCGCGCGGCGACGGCAAGACGATGCACGAGAAGCTCGCCAACGAGTTCCTCGACGCGTCGAACCTGCGCGGCGGCGCCGTGAAGAAGAAGGAAGACACGCACCGGATGGCTGAAGCCAACAAGGCGTTCGCCCATTACCGGTGGTAGGAGAACAGATGAATTGGATAAATGGGTAATCGGGTAATCGAGTAATGGATTGGCAATCTCCCAAGCAATTACCCAATTACCCGACTGTTCAATTACCAGATTCAGAGTTGTAGTAATGGCCAGGCAGTCGCCCTTAGCGAAGACGCGG
>CAYHRK010000017.1:0-29889 GCA_964358795.1 uncultured Vicinamibacterales bacterium | reverse complement strand
AAGCGGAGTACGGCCAGTCGACCGGCGGCATCGTCAACGTGCTCACCAAGAGCGGGTCGAACCTCATCAAGGGGAGTATCTTCAGCTACATCCGGCCGGCCGCGCTCGAGGGGTCGTGGACCCCGCTCACGACGGCAGACGGTTACGTCAACACCACCGGAACGCAGGTGACGGAAGTCGGGTTCACGCTGGGCGGGCCGATCCGCAAGGACCGCATGTTCTTCTTCGCGGCCATGAACCCGCAGTTCGAGCGCGCCACTCTAATCGCGCCGCCGCGATTCGCGCTCGAATCGCTCGGCGAGGTGGACCGGGAGCGCCGGATCATGTCGTACTCCGGCAAGGTCACCTACCAGGTCTCCACGAAGCACCGCTTCGACGTGTCGTTCTTCGGTGATCCCTCGTACGGCAAGAACGGCCCGCAGCGCGACGTCTCGCTGAAACGGATCGACACGGCGGGATTCAGCGAGCTGGACGCCTACGGCGGCAACAACCAGGCCGTGCGCTACGACGCCATCCTGAGCCCGCGGTGGTTCGTCGAGGCGGCCTTCGGAAGATCGGTCAGCGCCCTCCGCGAGGTGCCGTCCGTCAACGAGTGGACGGTGACCGACCAGACGGTCGTGCCGACCTTGCGGTACGGCGGCATCGGCCGGTACGAGAGCGAAAATACCGGCGAGCGCCTTCAGTACAAGCTCACGTCGACGCACCTGTTCGGCGACCATCACATCCGGGTCGGCGGCATCTACGAAGACATCGCGTTCGACGCGACCACGCAGGTCACGGGACCGACCTTCACGCTGCCCAATGGCCTGAAGACGGTGACGGGCGCCGCGATCACGGTCCTGCCGGACCCGGTCTACGGCAAGGTCTACCGCGTCACCAGCGGCTACATCGCCAGCACCCGCGCGACCCAACAGGACTACTACGCGGCTTTCGCGCAGGACACCTTCAAGGTCGGTGAGCGCGTCACGGTGCGGGCGGGCGTCCGCTGGGAGCAGTCGAAGCACGTGGGTGTCGGCGCGAAGTACACGTTCCCGGGCACCTGGTCGCCGCGTCTCGGCGTGACCTACGATCCGACGGGGAAGGGCCGGGCGAAGATCTACGCCAATTTCGGCCACTTCTACACGCTGTACCCGGGCGACCTCTCCTCGCGCGGCTTCTCGGCGCTGGCCGCCACCAACCAGGCCGACTTCTTCGACGCGCAGCTGACGCGGCCGATTCCGGACGGCGTGCTGGCGGGCAACAGCCTGAACCACCTGGTCATGAGCGGCCTGGACCCCGCGCAGGCGTATCCCGGGACGAAGAACACGTACAACCGGGAGTGGCTGGTCGGCGCGGAATACGAATGGATGCCCGGGCTGAACCTCAGCGTCCGCTACATCCGGCGCGACCTGTTCAACGTGGTCGAGGACATGGCTCCGGCCACCCGGTTGCAGCTCGACACGGGCATCGTCAGGGACCTCGTCTTCACGATCGGCAACCCCAAGGACGGGTGGCCGCCGACGCTGGATCCCAGGGCCGCGCACGAGGAGTTCTTCCGCCAGTACGACGCCGTGGAGTTCTTCGCCGACAAGCGGCTGGCCGACAAGTGGTCGATGCAGGCGTCGTACCGCTGGTCGCGGCTGTACGGCGACTACGAAGGCTTCTTTCGCAACGACAACAACCAGTCCGACCCCGGCCTCAGCTCGCTGGCCGACCAGCCGATCAACGACCCGAGCTACACGGAGATCGGCGTGCCGCTCTTCGGATATCGGGGAGACATCCGGTACCTCGGCAGGATGGGTGCCGGACCGCTGCCCAACGACCGGACGCATCAGGTCAAGCTGTTCGGCAGCTACGGACCTCTCGCCGGCGTGAACCTCGGCACCGGCTTCTTCCTCGGCTCGGGCCGGCCGCTGACCGCGTTTGCGGCCAGGTGGGTCCCGGAGGGACCGAGGGGATCCGGTGTGGAGACCGGGGACGGCCTCAAGAAGCGGACGCCCGTCGAGTTCAGCTTCGACTGCCATGCCGACTACACGCTCTCGTTCGGGAACCGGCAGCTGCTGCTGCTCGCCGACGTCTTCAACCTGTTCAGTCGGCAGGGCGTGCTCACGTACGACCAGCGCACCCAGCTCGCGGTTCGTCTTTCGAACCCGGACTACGGGAAGCGGAACCTCCTCCAGGATCCGCGCCAGATCCGACTCGGCGTGCGGTTCCAGTTCTAAGCCGGTTGCGCGCGCGCGCGGCGAACGGCTTTCACGCACGTACCCACAGGGGTCGCCCCTCGGCGACCCCTTCGACCCGATCGCGCTCGCCTTCGTCCGACCCTCCCTCACGTCACGCCCCGCCACGCACGTGCATGACGGGGCGTCACGAGGTCGGCAACGCCCCACAATGCGCTCTGGGCCACGAAGATGGACTGCGAAATTCCGTCCGGCATGGCGTGCTACCACGCGTCGAAGATCCGTGCGTCCTACGAGCTCGCCGCCTACGACCGCACGCGGGACGCTTCGCTTGCGGCGGGTGTCCCCCTGCCGCAGGGCGAGCGTCATCTCACCACGTAGATCTCCGTCTGCCGGCCGCCGATGAACTGGACGCCCGAAGCCGAGAAAAACGCTTGTTGCTCGACGGGGAATCGCACCTCTTGCCCGCCCCACTCCGGCACGGATGCGTTGATGCTCAATTCGATGGCGTGGGTGGTGTCGATTCTCAGCGGGTAATCGCCGCGACGGCCTTCGACGTCGCGATCTCGAATCGGGTCCTGCTCCTGCTGGTCCGGGAGGCCAATCACGGTGCCGGCTGAGTGGAGGTGGACTCCGATGGGGTGGGTGTATACACGAGGCTTGAGGCCCTCGGCGCGTCCCTTCTCCAGGGCCGCCGCGAGGATCTCGGTGCCCGACCGCCCCACCCGGAACTCGCCGACCAGAATGTCCTGCATGCGATTCCCCTTCCTGAGCGCCTCCTTGAGTCCCGCGGGCACATCCGTTTCGCCTGGCCGTGGAACGTAGGCCCACTCGTGCAGATCCGTGAGCAGTCCGAGATACTTGAGCCCCTCGTCGCAGTGGACGAGATCCCCGCGCCGGATGACGTTGTCCATCGGCCCGGCCGACTTCGCGCGCAGGATCGACATGCTGCCCTGAGACGTCCGCTCCAGACCGAGCGCCACGACGCGCTCCTGGACCCACCACGCCAGATCGTCCGTTGTTGTGACCTCCGGCGTGGTCGCTCGAGACGAGAAGGCCTCTCGAATGATGGCTCTCGTCAGGAAGACGACCTGGTGATAGAGCGCGATTTCCTCGGGAAGCCTCCGCTCCAACATGGCAACGGCCAGATCCTCTGCGGACTGCAGCCGCGCGGCGAGATCGGGCCCGAGCGCGTCCACCAGCTTCTGCTTGAGTCCCGCGGTCAGCCCGTCGCCGAACGGCACCTTCACCGCCTGATTGATGCCGATCCGCTTCGGGTTGCGGGCCTTGACGACGCGCGCGAGCGCTTGCCACTGGGTCTCGCTCCCCTCCTTCCAGTCCTTCGTGTAGAACTCTTTGTCGTGATGCGCGATGAGGATGCGCTCGACGCCCTGCGCGCCTCGATCGTAGAACACGAGCATGCTTAGGCGTCGGATCGCCCACGGATCCTCGGGGACGAGCGCGCGAAACACCGGATCCTCGACACCCTCGTTGCAGATCACGAGCCACATGTCGAAGCCGTACCGACGCATTTCCTCAGGGAGGATTCGCTCGAGCCGCAGTTTCACCCACCCGTCCATCACGGCCTTGCGCTGGCGCAGAGGGAGGACCGATGGCGCGCCCTCCGCCTGGTTGGGTCGCAG
The DNA here is from genome assembly GCA_964358795.1 of uncultured Vicinamibacterales bacterium. GTDB lineage: Bacteria > Acidobacteriota > Vicinamibacteria > Vicinamibacterales > JAKQTR01 > CAYHRK01. Next base: position 26,087 of record CAYHRK010000017.1, on the reverse strand, counting down.
GTCTGGCGCGGCCGCTAGGCCGATGACCAGCGCGGCGGCCGTCCCGACGCGCAGCATGACGCTCATCATGATGTGCCTCCTTGACGAGGACCCTCCCGGCCAGACCTGACGCGCAGTGCGTCGCGCTAGAACGCGAACCGAACGCCCAACTGCAGCTCGCGGGGCGAAAAGTACGTGAGCGGCGTCAGGAACAGCGGGAGCGGCGTTCCAAGCGTCGGTCCGTAAGTCGAAGAAACGGTGCCGACGTTGGACCGGTTCAGGACGTTGAAGCCCTCCAGGACGAATTGCAGCCGTTTGCCCTCGAGCGGCACCGTCCACATCAGTCTCGCATCGAGCGAGTGGGTGGCCGGGCCGCGGAACGAGTTGCGTGTGAAACCGGCTGTTCGATCATTGAAGTTCCCATCGCCATTGAGATCGTAGCTGGCTCCCGCTCGCGCGTCGAACGCGTCCCCGCTGCGCCCGCGGTAGCTCGCCGACACCTGCGCGAAGCGGTTGATTTCATAGCTGCCGCTGGCAACGACCCGGACACGAGGAGTGTCAATGGACGGACCCCATTCATTCTCCGGGAAGCGCAGATCGACGGGCTGGCTCGTGTAGTTGTCGCCCGTGTCGTAGGCGCGCGCGATCGTCGCGCTCGCATTGAGGCTGAACCTATCGCGGAGCCGCTTCCGCGCTTCCACCACGAGGCCGACGTACTCGGCGCGACCGGTGAAGGAGTACTGACTGAGGCTGCGAATGGTCGCGTCGGGCCTGACCCATCTGTTGGTCGTTGCGTCGAACGTGAGGTTGCGGTCGTACACCATCTCCTTGTTCCACGACCTGTTGTACAGCAGGCTCGCGCTGACCGCGAGATCGGGGCCGAACGCATGGTCGACCGTCGCCACCACCTGCCCCGAAGTGGGAATCTCCAGTTTGTCGGGCACGATCCAGAGATCGCGGATGCCGGTCGGCGGGTTCGGCGGCACGTCGGCGAAGGTGTTGGGGTAGACGGGCGCACCGGCCTGGCCGTACCGCCAGGTGGCTGCAAAGCGCTGCGGCGCCTGCTTGAGGTTGTAGAACAACGCCGGCGACGTGACGAGGTTCAGGAAGAGGCGGTCGTAGTAAATTCCGGAGCTGACTTTCAGAAACGTCACACCTTTGCCGGTCAGGTCGTACGAGAGTGCCAGGCGCGGGCCGACGTTCTTGTGGTCCTTGCCGAAGCTGTAGGACTGGTACTTCGGCTGGATTTCGAGGTCGTATCGCAAACCGTAGTTCAGGGTGAGGCGGTTGTGAGCCGCCCAGGAATCCTGCACGTACGCGGATGCGTAGTGGTGGTTGAGCACGAGCCGGGGGTCGCCGAACGACTGCGTGTAGGTCGAGTATTCGCCCCGACGGAATTGCGCGAGCGAGCCGAACGTGTAGACGCCCACCGTGGCGGTGTAGGAGGAATGGTCGAAACGGGCGAGCATGATGTCGGTTCCGACCTTGAGGCTGTGATTGCGGACGAAGGCGGTGGACGAGTAGATCACCTGCACGGGGTCGGTGAGCAGAGAGTTGTTCAGCGTGACGCTGCCGAACCGGGCGACATTGGTGATGTTGACGCGGGGCGGTGAGGTCGGCCCGAGGGGCTCCTGGTTGATCTGTCCGTCGGGCGCCAGCGGAGGACCACCGATCTGGAACCCGTTGACACCGTAGTCGCGCGGGAAGTAGGCGGCTTTGATCTCGTGGAGCCACTTGCCCTGGCGGGCCACCCCCGTCCACTTGAACTGGTAGGCGATGTCGAGGCCGTGGAGCCGAATGTTACGGGACCGCGTTTGGAACGCGACGAACTTGTTGTACTCCGTCCACCTCGAGAAGACCCACGTGCCCTGCAGGCGGTTGTTGGCGCTCAGGCTGTGATCGACCTTGCCCATGCTGAAGACCAGCCGGTAGAACGACGGCAGGGTCCCCGCATCCTCCGGCGGCAGCCCGAGCGCCGCGGCGTTCTCCTTCGTGATGCTGTTGTCGAACGGCGTGTTCTCGGCCTGTCGCTCGACAGAGCCGAAGAAGAACGTTCGGTCGCGGACGATGGGTCCGCCCAGCGACGCGCCGAACTGGCGCCGATCGAACTCCGCCTTGCCCGCGCTGCGCTGGCGCTCCTGGGGCGTCCGGGAGTTCAGCGCCTTGTCGCGGAAGAAGCCGAAGGCGGTTCCGCTGAAGCTGTTGCCGCCCGACATGGTCACCGCGTTCACGATGCCGCCGATGGCCCGGCCGAACTCCGCAGTGCCTCCCAGACTGACGACCTGAAACTCCTGGATCGCCTCCAGACTGTAACGCTGCCGGGGCAGAGCGAACCCCTCGTCCATGTTGTAGAAGCCGTCGACGAGAAGCGCCGATTCCTTGGCCCGAGCCCCGCCGATGTTCAGACCGCTGCCCTGGTTCTGCGTGCTGACGTTCTCGACGGCGCCCGGGGTGAGCAGCGCGAAGTCGAGATAGTTGCGACTGTTGGTCGGCAGCAGCTGAATCTGCTCGCGGGTGACGACGGTGCTCAGGGCGGTCTTGCTGCCCTCGACGATCGGCGCTTCAGCCTGGACGATCACGGTCTCTTTGAAGGCTGACACCTTGAGCGTGAGGCTGATGTCGAGCGCGGCCCCGACGTTGACGGTGAACTCGGGCCGGACGAGGGTTGCGAAACCGGGCAGTTCGGCCGTCAGGGAGTACTTGCTGGGCGTCAGACCGAAAAAACGGTAGAGGCCCTGCTCGTTGGTAACGACGAAGCGTGCCTGGTTCGTGGCCAGGTTCACCACGGTCACCGTCGCGCCCGGCAGCCGGGCGCCGGTCTCGTCCGTGATGGTGCCCGAGATGGTGCCTGTTTCGATACCGCCCTGCGCGCACAGCGGCAGGGGCGTGAAGGTGAGCAGGAGCGCCAGCAAGGCGATCCCGACCGCTGACCGCCGACGAGCGAGTGGATACATTGGATCTGCCCTCTTGGATAAGGACACAACGGACGCGCGTCCGGTGGGGCGCGAAGAAGGCGAAGGGCTGCGTCGCTAACCTGCTCAAGGTCCGGGCGGACGGACAAGGTCAGCAGCAGCTAAAAACGTTTACATCATATAATCAACATCTTGAGCAGTCAAGCCGGAATACGATGAAAACGTTCCGACATTTCGGGGCGCCCTGGGCGACGCCCCGCACCGGGTGGTCAGTCATCGAATTCCGGCCGAGTCCCGGCGGACGGCCCGCGTTGCTCTCACGGATCAGGCCGTCGGCACCCGGAGGCCGGCGCGCCGGCTAGCGACGAATCTTGACGACGACGTACGGCTGGGTGAGGTCCGGGTCGGGATGGAAGCGTCCGTTGCCGTGCACGTCGAGTGCTTCGAGGTAGTAGAGAAGATCGAAGGCGGGGTCGATCGCCTGTCCCGGGATCGTCGCGACGTATTCGGATCCACGCCGCTGCATCACGACGGTCGTGTACTCCATGGTCTGGCGGGTCGGACGGTAGTGCAGCCGCACTCGATCGACGCCGGACTCATCGGTCACGCGGGCGCGGATCTCGAGCGGCTGGCCAGGCACGTGATGATCGACAGGGGTGTGTTCCACCAACGGCGCCGACCGGTCGTCCGTGACGTCGATCGAGAAGTCTGGCTGAACGCGTGACGCCGCCGGCAGGCGCACGATCCGGCCCACCGAATCGACCGCCTCGAAGATGAGTCCGTCGGTCAGCGGGCGCGCACTATAGCCGTCCGAGCTGGAGTCCACCGTGACGGAAAACCCAATCGGATCGCCCAAAAGAAGATTTCTGGCGGCCGCATCGGCCGGCGGCAGAAGAAACAGGAGCGCCGCAAATACGATCAAAGATAAGATGTGCATGCATAGCGGGCTATTCATCCATCACGCCACGTCCAAAACCACCACCGCCCGATCATGATCCACCCTCCTAACCGGCCCGAGTGCCGGGCACGCATAAGCCACCGATCAGATGCTTCATGGCTTCCACGACCGCGCGGCTGATGGCCAAGCCCTTCTCCCGAGTCGCAAGATCGGGCCGCCCGAAGACCCCATTCTCAGTTGCCGCCGCAAACGACCGATAGAGCAAGGCTCCGGCCGGCCTAAGCATGTCGCCGCTCGCCCAGTCGAAAGTGGGCCGATTGCCCCCGTGGGGCGGGACGGTATGATCCATCAATTCGGGGGCGACGACTTCGATCAGCGAGGTTTCAAACTCGCAGGCGTGTCCCACGCCTCCCGGACCACTGTCGGTGATTTCCAAGAGGGCCGGAGCGGCAATCTGCCACCAGCTCGTCACGACGAACCGGCATTCCTGATGCGCGGCGCCTGCCCGCTCCGTAAGCACCGTTGCGGCTGCGACGTTACCGCCGTGACTGTTGAAGATGATCAGCGTGCGGAATCCGTGTGCAACCACCGACTCCAGCACTTCGCCCACGTAACGCATGAAGCCGTCGTGCGACACGCTGAGCGTGCCGGGAAAATCCATGTGGTGCTGCGAGCATCCCACCGCCACGGTGGGCAGAATGAGTACGCGGTCGGGCAGCTCCCTGTCCAATTCACGACAAAAGTGCTCGGCGATCAGGCGGTCGGTCGCCAGCGGCAGGTGCGGTCCATGCTGTTCCACGGCGGCCACGGGAAGCACCACCGGAATGGAACGATCCAGCCGCGCGAGGGCCTTGCTGGTCAGGCTTTGCCAAATCACGGCGATTTCCTCCTCAATCCCTTCAAGGTGCGAAATCGAATCAGGGCGCCTGGATCGCCTGCCCCATCTCTACCGTTCTGCCTTCGCGCAGGGAGGTCTCGCAGGCGATGCTCGCTTCCAGCGCCCGCAGGCCGTCCTGCACGGTGGCCGTTGTGGCCCGCCCTCGATCCATCGCCTCGGCGAACACGTCCAATTGCCGCGCCCATTCCTGGCGGTACGGCGGGACGCTGAAGGTTTCCGCCTTGCCGGCGGCATAGTACACCCCCGATCCGGCGTAGCTCAGCGCCATGCGCCCTCTCGGACCGACGATTTCCGCGCCGGACGGCGGCAAATCCGGCAAGAGCCAGCCGATCTCCACGTGCAGGAGGGATTGGTCGGCGCACTGAAACTGCGCGCTCCACAGGTTGGGCCCGTGGAACTCGGCCTCGGTGCGGGTTGCCATCGCCTGGACCTGCGCCCAGGGGCTGCTGTTCCAAGACGTAAAATAGTCCAGTACGTGCGACGCCTCATGCGTGATCGCCGAGCTGGCGGCGAGAATCTGCTGGATACGCGCGAAGTGGTCCGGGTTGCCGCGGTCCAGACGTTCGTCATAAACCCGCACGCAGTAGAGGGCAGGCGTGCCGATCCGGCGGGCGATATCTCCCACGCGCTGCACCCAGCGGTTATAGCGATGGCAAAACCCGATCTGATAGACGCCGCGACGGGCCTCGATCTCCTCGGCGACCCGTCGCCCATCCGCAAGGCTGCAGGCCAGCGGCTTCTCGTCCAGCACCGCCAAGCCGCGTCGCAAGCATTCGACGACCACCGGCACGCTGTGCTCCGGATGCAGGGCGAGCACGACCGCGTCCACTCTCTCCCGATCCAGGAGCGCCCGGTAATCCTCGTACGTGGGCAGCTTTCGACCCGACAGGCTGGCCAGGCGAGCTGTCCGCTCCGGACGGATGTCGCACAAGGCCACCAGTTCAAAGCGCGGATGCGCCATGATCGCCGGCAGGTGGCCGGTCTTCGCGATGTCGCCGCAGCCAATCAAGGCCACCTTGTAACGTGCCGGGTCGTGCCCGGTCATGTTTCGACCGCCTCTTTCTCAAGGGGATCTTTCGTTGAGCGCCCATCCACTTGGCGCACGATCCCCAAAGGATTGGCGTTCCGCAGCGCGGGCGGCAGGTAGTCGTCGGGTACATTCTGATAGCACACGGGACGCACGAAACGACGGATCGCCAACGTTCCCACCGAGGTGGAGGCAGGTGCGGTGGTCGCGGGATAGGGTCCGCCGTGCGACATGGCGCCGCAGACCTCTACTCCGGTGGGATAACCGTTGACGATCACGCGGCCAGAGACGCCTTCCAAGCGGTGGAGGATTTCCAGGACCACCTTCGGATCGTCGCCCGCACCGACGTGGAGCGTGCCGGTCAAGCTGCCCCCGATGCTCTGGATCACGCGCCGCACCTGATCCAGCGTCCCGCAGCGGACGAGGATGGCCGCAGGACCGAAAATCTCCTCCTGCCATTCGGGATGGAGCAGCCAATCGGCGGCGTCAACCTCGAAGAGCGCGGCGGCGACGGGAGTCGGGCCGGAACCGCTGGATCGCAATCGAGTATGGACGTGCGAAGCCGTCGCGAGCTTCTCGACGCCTTCCAGGAAGGCCTTCCGCAGCGGCGGGTTGAGCATCACCGCCGGCGGCGCCGCCGCCAGCGCGGCGCAAAGCGCATCGGCAAAAGCCGAGAGGGACGCGCTCTCCAGCGCGCAAATGATACCCGGCTTGGTGCAAAACTGGCCCACTCCCAGCGTGATCGAGCCTGCCAGTTCCCGCGCGATGGCAGCTCCGCGTTCCGACAGGGCGCCCGGCAGGATGACTAGGGGATTGAGGCTTCCCATTTCTGCGAAGACGGGGATAGGTTTGGGTCGCGCGGCCGCAAGGTTGAACAAGGCTCGACCCGCTGCGCGCGAGCCGGTGAAGGCGACCGCCTCCACGCCCGGATGGGTCGCCAGGCAGGCGCCGGCCTCAGCCCCGGGGCCGTGCAACAGGCTGAACAGTCCGGCCGGAAGGTCCAATTCGCGCAGCGCCGCAAGCGCCGCGGCGGCGAACAGCTCGTCCGTGCCCGGATGCGCCCAATGCGCTTTGACGACGACGGGGTTGCCGGCCGCCAGAGCCGATGCGGTATCCCCGCCACACGGGCCGAACGCGAAGGGGAAATTGCTGGCGTCAAAAACCGCGATGGGTCCAATCGGTTGGTACATGCGCCGCAGGTCGGGCTTGGGAACCGGTTGCCGGCCCGCCGCGGCGGGCTGGGCGGTCTCGATCACGGCCTCCACCCAAGAACCTTCGCGCGCCAGCTCGGCAAAGAGGCGCAGTTGGTTGCAGGTGCGCGTGCGCTCGGCCTCCAGCCGCGGACGGATGGGCAGCGCAGTCTCCGCGTGGGCGCGCGCCAGCAGGGCGTCTCCCAGGTCCATGATGCGTTCCGCGATAGCCTCCAGCAGCCGGGAACCCCATGCGGGCGCCAGTCGCCGGGATTGTTCAAAGGCTTCCACCGCCGCCTGCACCGCCAAGTCCACCTCACCCTTGCCCGCGACATGAAAGGGTGGATCCAGCGCCTGGCCGGTTGTGGCATCGAGGGGGCTGAATGTCGGTCCCTGGGCGGCACACCAGCGTCCCGCGATCAAGGGACCTCCGGTCAAAGCGTGGTCGATCATGGTTTGCTTTCCAACACCCCCGCCTTCTGCTGGTTTGATTGCCCCGCCGACGACGACGACGATCCCAGCGAGCGCCGGATCATCCAGGTTCCAAATCCGACAGCAGCCGCCAAGGCCAGCACCAACACCATCCAGCGCCCGGCAAACAGCGCATTGGTAGCCATGACCAAACCGAAGCAGGCGGCCATCCCCAGTGCGCTGTCGAAAACGAGATGCCGCAGCGGGGGATTGTCGCCGGGCGGCAGCAGCATTTGCCTGCGAAAGCGGCGCCATCCGGCCAGGGGACGGCATCGCTGATAGAACTTGGTCAACGTCTCTTCGGATTCAGGCGGTGTCAGTAACGTGACGGCCGCGATAACCAGGACGGCGGTGAGGAAAAGTGTCCCCGATGCCAGCCAGAAGGGGTACCGGCTGGAATCGCTGAGGCCCAGCACAAACCAGATAAGAATCGACAGCGGCAGTCCCAGCACCGACGCGGCCAGCTCGCCCCATACGTTGAAGCGCGACCAAAAGAACCGGAAATAGGCCAGCGGCAGCCAGAAAATCACCATGATGGAATTAATGAAGAGAAACCAGCTGACCATGTTATCGACGTACAGGACGGCCACGAAAGCGGACAGGAGGAACATGACGAGGGAAGTCACGCGGCTGACCATCACGTCGCGCCGAGCGCTCGTGCGGGGAAATATGTCTTTATAGAGATCATTGACGATGAAGCTGCTGCCCCAATTGATGAAGGCGGAGAGGCTCGACACGTAGGCGGCGATCTCGGTGGCCACCAGGAGTCCGACGATGCCCGGCGGGAAGGCGCCCGCCTTCAAGAGTTCGCCCCAGGCATGCACCGGGTCGGCAAGCATCTTGACACCGGCGGGCGCCGAACCCAGACGCTCCACCAGGTTCGCGTGCCAAAAGAGCGCCATGGCCAGGATTCCCAGCGGGATGATCGGCATCATGCGCAGGGAAAGGGACAGGAGGGCGTTGAGCAGCTGCCCGCCCATGGCGTGGCGTTCATTCCTGGCGGACATGAATCGCTGGGCCGTGAAGCCCTCGCCGGCGGTCGGAGAACCCGCGAAGAAGAGGCCCAGAACGATGAACATCAGCATCGTCAGCGGCGGGACGGTCTCGGATACCGGATTGAGGGAGAGCGTCCCCGGACGCAGCGCATCCACGCGCGCCAGGATCTGATCCCAGCCGCCGAACTGCGGGATCAGGATCGCGACCGCCAGCAGTCCTCCCAGCACGAAAATCGCCGTTTGCACTACCGATGCCATCACCGAACCGATCAGACCGCCGAAGATGGTATAAAGCACGGTGGTGGAGCCGAAGATGAGGAGGATCCATAGAACCGAGAGAGGCATGAGGGGATAAATGGCCTTGGCGAAGAAAACGGTAGTGTAGGCGGTCAAGATGACGGCGAAGCAGAACATCGCCAGGGCGTAGACGCGGCGCGCCAGGCGCGCGGGCCGGCCGCCGTAGCGGACCACGATCAGTTCCGCGGTGGTCACGATGTTCAGGCGCCGCCACATGCGCGCCCAGATCACGGCCACTAAGGGCATCCAGATGATCCACTGCGGCCACCACAGCCAGTTGCCGGCGAATCCGAACATGAAAATCAGCATGACGAAGGGCGCCGCGCCGCCGTGATAGGTCGCCGTATTGGATATCCCCACCGCCCACCACGGCAGATCCCGGCCGGCGGTGAAGTAATTGGCTTCGTCCCCCGCCGAAGCCCGCCGGGTAAAGAGGAGGCCCCACACCACCGGCAGTGAGGTCAGAAAAACGATCACACCCCAATCAACCCAGCCTATGCGCCGCCTCCTTGGTCAAACCCAGCAATCGCAGCGAATCCCGATGGAGAATCTCTTCCATCTTCTCCCAGGGAATGCTGAACCGATCGATCCGTATTGCACTCACTTCGCGCAGTCCGGCGATCGACTCTTCCACCGTGGATACAGGAAAGTCCGAGCCGAAGAGCAGTTTGTCCCAGACGCCGTATTCGAGCGCCAGCATGAGGCTGTGGAACATCTGCCAGGGCCGGTAGTGCAGCGCGCTGATGTCTGCGTAGACGTGGGGGTGTTTGCGAACCACCGCGATGCATTCCGCCTCGTAAGGATGGCCGAGATGCGCCATCACGATGCGCGCCTCGGGGAAGCGGCGCGCGACCGCGTCGATGTGCCGCGGCAAGGTGCACCCGAGCAGGGCCTGGGCCAGGAACGTGGTCCCGGTGTGAAGGAGTACCGGCAGGCCGCGCCGGCAGGCGTATTCCCACAGGGGATTCAGCTGCGCATCCTGCGGCATGAAGCCGGCATACATGGGCAACAGCTTGATGCCCACCAGCCCCAGGCGCTCGTGCCCGTCGCGCATCTCCGCCTGCCAGCCGGGCTGGGTCGGATCGACCGAGAGGAAGCCGAACAGGCGCGCGGGATCCTGTCTCGCGTACGCGGCGACCTCCTCATCGTCCACCCAGAGACCCGCCAGTCGGGCCTTGCCGCCGAAGACTACCGTCGCCTCGCATTCGCCGGCAGTGGAACGGTAACGGGCGTAATCGGTCACGAGCTCCAACGGCCGCGCGCGCATGCGCGCCGCCTGCGCCACAAACGACTCGCTGAAGGCGCCGGCGCCAGGCCACGCGTGGCTATGCACGTCAACGATCATGGGCGACCTTATCTTTCACCCGCCTGCGCCGCCGAAATGCAGCGGCAAGTATCCGACGAAACCGACGATTTTCCAGCGTCCCTCGACGCGATGCAGCCGATAGAGCGTCTGGCAGTAGAGCCGATAGTGTCCCCCTCCCCGCAGCTCCGCGTCTGCCTGGAATTGCTTGTGCGCCAGCGCCCGCCCTTGGTTGATTTCGATATATCTGAGGTGGGTCAGACCGTAAATCAAGTCCCGATGCGTGCCCGCCGCCAGTTGCATGTGCAGGAATTCCTCCGCCTCTTTCAGCCAGTCGTCCCGGTAGCTCTCCAGGGTCGGATAGGCCAGGGTCCAGCGATCAGGATCAGCCGACTCGTGCGCGACGATGCCCTCAAACGCCTCGCGGATGAAGTCCCCATCCACCATGCTCCAATTCTTGCGAAGGAACCCCTCGCAGTCGCGCACCACCAGCATCTCCCAGATGTCCCGGCGGTCTGGGTCCTTGCCCGCGAACGGGTTATCGAACGGGCTGCCGGTTTTCATTGCAGCGCCTCCAGGCGAATGCAACGCTCGGACGCGGTATCGACGCGCAATCGGTTGCGCAGGGGCCGGCCGAAGCCCGGCGCCTCGAAACCCATTTCGTCTCCGTCTTCCAGTCGAAAGGCGTCGTGGTAGCTGATGCAGTCCGCGCCCAGGAAATGCAGATGCACGTCTCCCGGCCGCCGATGCGCCGCATACTTGAAGTGGTGGTGCTCCAGGTTGGCCAGCGTGTGCGACATGTTGGCCTCCCCCGTCCACACCGGCCGCGACCAGATGCGAGCGCCGGCGCGCTCGATCCACGCGGTTCCCCGCACATCCCGGAATTCCGCCGCCACCACCAGTTCCGGTCCTACGGCGCACTGGCGCAGTTTGGACGGAGCCAGATAGAGATAATTCTTCGACTCGGTCACGTGGTCGGAGAACTCGTTGCCGATGCTCATGCCCACCCGCCAGGGACGCCCCTCCACATCCACCAAGTAGACGCCAACGACCTCCGCCTCTTCGCCGCCGTCGCCCGCAAACGCGGGCACGTCCAGCGTTTCACCATGAGCCTTCAGTATGAGGCCGCTGCCTTTATAGAACCATTCCGGCGCCACGCCGATTCTGCCCGGTTCGGGCTTTCCGCCCTCCAGGCCCCATTGATACATCAACAGGCTGTGGCTGGGCGCGGCCTTGCCCTCCGTCGTGGTTGCGTGCATCGCGTTGCGGGCCTCGGCGCTGTGCCGATGCGTCAGCCCGGTCCCCGTCACGAGACATCGAGCCGGTTCCTCGGGGTGGTCGAACGCCGGCAAGAGACGCCAATCCGACCGACCCCTGTGGATCGGATCGTACTCCAGGGTGTCTCCCACGAGATCCACCCGAACCAACTCAGAAAGCCGTCCCGCTCGTTGGGTCGCCGCGACCGCCGCGTCATAGGCGGTCGAGAACGAGCCCAACAGGCGGAGCCGGTCGTCTTCCACCAAAGCGAGTCGTCTCTTGCCGTGTGGATCCCGCAATTGCACCAGTCTCACGTGGCCACCCTCGCCTGCTTCAGCCCCAAGAGTCGGGCGGCATTGCGATAAAGCACCTGGTCCAGCGTCGCCTCATCCAGTCCCGCCATGAGCACCTCGTCCAGCCGCTCCTCCAAAATCCGGGATTCGCCGAAGCCGAGATCGGAGCCGAACAGAACCTTGTGGGCGCCGGCGGTGCGGACCAGGTAGGGCAGCTCCCCCGCCTTGGGTGCGCAAAAGCATAGGTAGAGATTCGGAATCTCCGCCGCCAATTGTCCGGCGGCGTAAACGTAGTCCGACAACCCGGCGTGTCCCAACACGACGACGGTCTCCGGGTTGTCGCGCGCCAGGGCGGCAATCTGGAAGGTGGTCGAGTAGGGCGGCGTACCGTCGTGAAACATCACGGGCCATTTCTTTTGCGCCGCCCGTTGCATGAGTTGATTCATCGTCGGTTGTACCATGGAAGGCGCGAAGGTTTGCAGCCAGGGGTGGAACTTGAGACCCGCGAAGATCGGGTCGTCCAGGCAGGGCTGCAAATCCTCCAGCGCCGCGGGGCCCAATTTCGGATCCACCGTGGCGAACGCCATCAGCCGCTCCGGGTGCGCACGGGCGTGTGCGGCCAGCCGCTCATTGTGGGCGCGACAGTCGCCATAAAAACCCATCAGCGTGAAGATGCACGCCCGCTCTACCCCGTGATGGTCCATCGCCTCCAGGAACCGCGCCGGAGGCAAAAGCGGTTTGCCGAACCAGTCCGCGTCGATATGGGCGTGGAAATCGATGATCCTCATAGATGAAAAACCCGTTTGGCGTTTTCGCCCATCAGCAGGCGTCTGTCGCGTTGGATCAACTGCAGTCGTTCCATCGTATTTAACGCCACTGCGTAACGGCCGCGCGGCTCCCCACCGCCGAAGAGGACCCGTTCGGCGCCATGTTGGGCGACGATCTGCTCCACCGCTTCACCCCAGATCAGCGAGGCGTCCAGAAGCAGGTTGGCGACCTGCCCGAAGACGCCCGGCAGCTCGAACCACATGTCCGTGAAACCTCCGAAGCCGGCGATGAACGAGGTCTCCGGGTATCGGCGGGCTACCTCGGCGACCGCCAGGATGTCGGAGTAAACGTAGGTCCCGGTGTGGAACACCACCGGCCAGCGCCACTCAGCAGCCAGGTCGAGCAGCGGCGGGACGATCGGCTCGATGGGCATGAAACCCTGCCGCGAAGGATGCAGGAAAAGTCCCACCGCGCCCCGATCGCGGCATCGCTCCAGTTCCTGCCGCGCCGCTGCACCGTACCAGGGATTGGCGGTCGCCAGGGCGCGAATCCGCGGCCCCGCCGCCAGCAGTCGATCATTGCCGGCGCGGTTGTCAACCACCAGTTCCGCCCCCATCGACCGGGCTACCGCCGTCTCGATCCCCGCGGCGTCCATCCGCCGCAACAGCTCGTCCGCATCCAGCTCTAGATGGTTCTCTCGCCCCAGCATGGCATGCGCATCAATCACGGGGGTGTTCGCGCTCATGGCCGGGGCTCCACGCCGAAACCGGGACCGCCGGGCAGGACGAGGCTTCCCTGGGTCAGGGCCAGCTCCGGCTTGGTGGACGGTCGTTGGTAATACATCGACGCGCCCAGATCGCCGGGCAGCGTCTCGACCGGAAACGCGGAGAGCCCGGCGGCCAGGGCGGCCATCGAGGCCTGGCCCAGATCGGTCTCCAGGTTGGAACCGATGGCGCAGTGCTTGCCGGCTTTTTGGGCGGTCTCTGCCATCTCGATGGAGCGCGTGAAGCCCCCGTTCTTGCCCGGGCTGATGGCCAGGTAGTCAAACGCGTCGCAGTCCAGCGCCTCAGCCAGATGATCGGGCGTGAAGACGGCCTCATCCGCCAGGATGGGAACATCCAGGCGCCGGCGCACCTGCGCCAAGAGACCGATCCGGTCGCGCGGCGTGGGTTGTTCCACGAGTTCCACTCGGAAGGGACGCATGGCTTCCACGGCCCGCACCGCCTCGTCCACGGTTGCATAGGCGCCGTTGGCGTCGACCACGAAGGCCGGGGCGTCGCCCAGGGCTTCTCTGACCGCCCGGAGCCGCGCGATATCATCACACCCCGCGACGCCGACTTTGAACTTGAGGGTCCGGATCCCGGCGCCCCAAAACTCCCGCGCCAGCGCGACGGTTTGCTCCACCGAACCGGCCGCGATGCTGATGCGCGTGGGCAGGGCCGCGACCGGCGCGCGGTCGGCGAATAGTTGCGTCGCAGCCACTCCCCGGCTCCGCGCCCATAGGTCCCAGAGGGCCGTGTCGACCGCCGCCTTGGCGTAGGGATTGCCCACCGCTGTCTTGTCCATGATCGCCAATGCCTCGCGCGGATGCTCGAAGCCTCGATTGACGAGCAGCGGCGCGAAGCATTGCTCCACCATCCATTGCGCCGTGCGGGCGGTCTCCCCGCTCCACATCGCCGTGGTGGCGGCCTCCCCATACCCTTGTGCGCCGTCCGTGTCACGGACCACGACCTCCAGAAATTCAGAGAGCGCGTGCCGGCCCACGTGCGCTACGATGATGCGATGCGGGTGCAAAGGATGATTGATAATGCGAGTCGTGATGCTCTGGATGCGAATGGTCAAGCCTATGACTCCAGGGTCGGCGGAGTGGGCACGTCGTATGCGCGCGCCGTGTCTCTGAGTGCGGTGACCGTGACCGACTCGTGCGCGTGGTATGGACGCCGCTTCAGCACCACCTCCTGGACAACTGGACCTGGACCCGCGGAAAGCACGACGGGCACCGTCGCGACCTCAAACCCTTCGGCGGTCACGCGAATCGCGTAGTCGCCGGGCTCGACGTCATCGAACTTCCAGGTTCCCTCGGCGCTCGTCAGGGTCAGTCGGCCCTGCGGCAGAAGCTCCACGCGCACGGCTGGCAGCACGGCGCCGGTGGCTTCGTCGAGTGCGCGGCCCTGAACCGGGCGCCCCGCCGACACTTGTGCGCCCGCCGCGGACGCGGCCACCGCGGCCCACACGACCGACCACGCCACAACGCCGCACGCCCGCCGTACGGCGCGCGTGCGGCACTCCCCGGCGGGTCTCACGACGGCTGGTCTGCCGACATCTGCGTTCCCCACCTGAGTTATTGCTTCCGCCGCTCGCGTTCGGCGTCGTCGAGGTCCAGCGCATAGGGAGAGAACACCGCCGTCTGCACGGCGGGGTACGGCTGGCGCCATCCCCTCACGAGCCCCCACACGATCCGGTTCAATCGATCCGTCGGCGCCGCGTCCGGCACGTCGAACCGCATCCTCATGGTTTCCTCTGCCGCCTGGCGCAGAGGCCCCCTCATGGCGCTCAACGTCGGATTGCGCTCGAAGAGTGATTGCCTCGGCTTCACGGCCGTGTAGGGCCGGACGTCGGCGCTCGTCGTGAAACTCGCGCGCATATCCGTCGCAATCAGGTCGAACAGCGACATGGTTGGCAGTCCGAGCATGAGCTCGATCGTCTTGACCATGCTCTGATGCGCATAGAAGGTCGAGTCGACGGCCCCTCGACGCACGTAGGGTGAGATCGCGAGCGCAATGGTTCGATGCCCGTCCACATGGTCGACGCCGTTCTGCGCATCGTCCTCAACGACGAGAATCGCCATCTTCGGCCAGAAGGGGCTCTTTGACAGCGCCTCAACGATCTGGCCGAGCGCCAGGTCGTTGTCCGCCACCATCGCCTTTGGCGTCGAGTAGTCCGGCGTCGCGCCGCGGGTATGGTCGCTTGGCAGCTGCAAGATCACCAGGTTGGGCATCGTGCCGCCCGTCGTCCACCCCGCCAGATCCTTGAGGAAGATCTGCGCGCGGACGACATCGGGGACCGATTGCGAATACGGCGGATAGTTCCTCGCGAGCAGGGCGTTGAGCGGCGCGAGCGGCGCCGTGATCGTCCAGTCCCGCGCGAAGTCGTCGCCCCGCTGCCAGCGATTGAGCAGCCTCGCACGTTCCGTCAGGTCATTCTCCGGAAGGCGCCCCGCGTACTCTCCGTACACCTTGACCGTCCTGCCGCGGGCGCGGGCGAGATCCCAGAGGAAGCCCGTATTAGCGTAGGCGATGGGATCAGTGCCGTCGAATGGATAGCTCCGCCCGACGTAGCCGGGCCACAGGGCATAGCTCGTCTCGTTGGCCTGGGTCACCCACTGATGACCGTCGCCGGAGTTGCCGCCCGTCGCGTAGAAGTTGTCCAGGAGGACAAACTCGGTGGCGAGCTTGCGATGATTCGGCGTGACGTCCTCACCGAACATCACCAGGGACGGATCGCCGTTCCCTCTGCGGAGATCCCCGAACAGCTGATCGTAGGTGCGATTCTCCTTGATGATGTACACGACGTGCTCGACGAGCGACGGATCGCCGGCACGCTTCGGCACCGGCAGCGGTGCTGCCGCGCTCGCCTGGCTGGTCGAGAGTTGCTGCCGGGCCGTGGCGATTCGATTGTTCTCGGCCACGGCCGTGGTGTAGCTGTCGAGCTGCGCAGCGTCCGGAACGGCCACGACACTCACCGCGCCCCGGTACGCGTGCACGAAGCGCTGCTGCGGCTGGTCCCGCGAGCCAGATCCGACCCCGAGCAGGGTGGCGATCGCGAGCCTGGTGCCGTCGCCGTTCAACACGAGATGGTTGGGATACCAGGCGGTCGGGACGAGTCCCCGGATGGTCTGGGTGGCGACGTCCAGTACGGCGACCGCGTTGAGGCCTCCCAGGGCGACAAACAACGTCGCCCCGTCCGGCGTGACAGCCAGAGCGGTCGGCGCGATCCCCTTGAGCTTCAGCCCGAATGGTTCCAGGGGAATCGTCGATCCGACGCGGTGAGTGGCCGTATCGATCACCGAGACCGAATCGGAGTTCGCGTTCGCCACAAACAACCGGTGCCGCGTCTCGTCCCACGCAATCGCTGTTGGGTGAAGCCCAACGTTGATCGTGTGCGTCACCTTCTGCGCGTCGAGATCAATGCGCGCGATCGTTCCCGTGCTCGCAATGCCTCGCTCATCGACTACGACGCGGTCGGCGTCGGACGCCAGCCCCGTGGGGAGGGTGACGTCCCCGTCGTTCGGCCAGCGCCCGCCCCAGTTACTGACCCATGCCGCGCGCCCGTCTCTGGCAATCACGGCGCCGAACGGTGCAACGCCTCCTGTCTTGACGCGTCCCGTCACCCGACCCGTTTCGGCGTCGACTATGGCCAGCGCGTTGTCGAACACGAGCGGTACGACGGCTCGTCCGCCCGCAGTGGTACGCGAGAGCGCTGGCGCACCGGCGAGGTGCCGCCCGAGATCCGACGCCAGAGGGACGAACGAGGTGCCATCGTACCGCAGCAACTGCACCGCCCCGCCTTCCCGATTGCCTGCGGCCCGCGCCGGAACCGTGAGTCCCACGAGCGGGCTCCTGCGCACGCGGTCGAACACGAGTCCTTGCAGCGCGGCCGTGCCGTCCAGCTCCCAGCGACCGCGCACGCGGTTCTCCAGCCAGTCGAGGCGGTACACCTCCGGCCGCGAGGCTCGATTCCGACCCGTGAGCACCCACAGCTCGTCGTCGGTGGCGCCGAACGTGACACCGTGGACCCGGCCCTCGAAGACGCTTTGAACACCCGCCGGCGTGATGGCTTGACCTGTCGTGATCACGCCAGGATCGGTCACCCCTCTCGAGGGCTGGCGGGTATCTTGAGACTGAAGAACCGCCGCCGCGAGGCAGAGGCACAGGGTGGTCCCGACGATCGCGCGAATCTTGTGCGGTGACATTCGGGCTCCTTCAGAAGGTGAACCGCGCCGCGAGCTGCATCGTCCGCGGGCCGCCGACGGTCGACGTGATCCGGCCGGCGGACCCATAACCGTTGGCGGCAAAGGTCGACGCGGGGTTGGCGAAGACAGGCGTGTTCAGCACGTTGTAGACCTCCCACCGCATTTCGAGGCGCTGGCGAGCTCCCAGCGGAAATGTGCGCGCGACCGTCAGATCGAGCTGCATCTGCGAGGGATCCCGCAGGATGTCCCCGCCGTCCGCAAGGCATCGTGACCTCGCGCGCCTTGGCGACCCCGGCGCACGGGAAGCACCACTCTGACGCGAAGAGCGCGTCTGCCTCCAATGCGCGCGCGGCGAACGTCGGCAGCCCCTCGATCTTCCACCAGGTAAGCAGGTCCACCCCGATGCGCACCCGCGCGCTCACCGCCTTGATCCGGCGCGCCGTTCTACGTTCATCGGATCGCCGATGAAGATGGTCGTCCGCCTCTCCAAGCCATCGCGGACGAGCCGTTGCCCCAGTTCCGCGACGTCGACGTGCTTGATGTCGAGCGCCAGCCCGAAATCCGGCCGACGCCTCATGAACGCCACCACCTCTTCAAAGGTCGGGATCCGTTCCCTCGTGATCGCTCCGCCCGGGCCCTTGAGCGAGAGAAAACGCAATTTGTTCCATCGTGAGGACCAGAGCCGCCAGGCCTGCGACGACGATGCTGGTGAGGCGGGTGATCATCGACGACCACCCACCTTCACCCGCGCGCCAACCGCGATGGCGCGGGGAAGGCCTGGGAAGCCGAGCGCGCTATCGTACCGCTCGTCCGTGAGGTTGTCGGCGCGCAGGTAGATCGCCAGCCCCGGCACCATCCGGTACTCGGCGTTCATGCCGAACAGCGTGTAGCCCGGATTCACTGTAATGTCCGTGCTGCGACCCGACGGGAAGCCGGGCTGGGGCAGCGTCGTGAGGAAAAGGAAGCTCGAGTCATGCCGTTCGCCGACCCTCCTGACGTTGGCCGACACCCGGGCGCCGCGATGTTGCCACGTCACGTTGACGTTACCCTGATGCTTCGGACGTCGAAGCAGGGGCTGGCCAGGCTGGAACTGCTGGCTCGTGCTGGTGGTCGCCGTCACCTCGGTCTCGGTGAAGGTATAGTTGGCCGACATCGTCAACCCGGCCACCGGTCGCTGCAGCCGTCCCTCCATCTCCATCCCCCTCGCCTCTGAGCCCGCAATGTTGATGAAGTCCGGCTTGCCGTCGAGTCCGCGCCCCGTCGACTTGAAGGCGATCTGATCTCTGTAGTCGGCGTCGAAGTAGGCGAACGCGAACAGCACGCGCTGGTCCGCGAAGGTGGCCTCGGTTCCGAGATCCCATGTTGTGGCGCGCTCAGGCTTCAGGTCGGGGTTGCCATCCGAGAAGGCGCTTCCGAACAGTTCGCCGAACGTCGCGTTCTTTATCCCCTTGCCCCAGTTACCCTGCACCTTGAGCGAGGACACCGGCCCGCGCTGGAACGGAACGACGAACGCCCCTGCCGACAGCTTGGGCGTGAACTCCGTTCCGTAGAATGAGCATCAACCGCAGCCACAGCCCCGAATCGCGGGTCACGAGGGCTGCTCTCGCTCTTCCTGCGCCTTCTTGTCCTTCCACAGCAGCAACATGGAGACGGGGATAAGCGCGAGGGCCAGCGCTTTGCCGGCCCCCACGGGCTCGTCGTAGATCAGGATCGACGCCACGGTCGGAATCCCCGCCGACAGGTTGATCGCCAGCCAGCTCGTGGCGATGTTGCCGTGCTTCAACGCCCGCCTGGAACGCGAGAATCGCAACCGACGCGGCCGTCCCGAAGGGAATGGCGATGCTGGCTACGCGCACGGGAACCGCCGGTCCGGTTGGCGTGACGGATAGCACGAACAGGAACACGAACAGCAGCGCCGAGCTGGCCAGCAGCGCGGTGATCGCGCTCGGACGGCTCCTCCTTCACGTCGGCCACCTTGTGGAGCACGCCCAGCAGGCTGAAGCTCAGAAGCCCGAGCAGCATGTAGATCTGACCAGTCGCCATATCCGCCTAGAACACCACCTTCACGCCGAACTGCATCGTCCGCGCGCCACCCGCGCTAAGGATGCGCCCGAAGTCCGCGGTGCCCGGCGTGGTACCCGGGTTGCCGAGGTTCACCTTGTTGAGCGCATTGTAGGCTTCGGCCCGGACCTGGACGTACTTGCCGGCGCCGATGTGGAAGCGCTTCATCAGCCCGAGATCGAGGATGTGCGCAACAGGACCCTTGATGACGCCGATGGGAGAGTCGCCGTACTCAAACTGCGCCGGCGCCGCGAAGGCGGCCGTGTTGAACCACTGCGTCGCCGACGGGTTGGAGACGTTGGGGTCCCCAACGAGATTGGCCCGCGTGCCCCACCCGTTGCCCAACGTCGCGCCCGACACGTTGATGCTGAGCAGCGCCCCTGAGACGAAGCTGTTGATGCCACTCAGCTGCCAGCCGCCCAGGATGGCGTCGGCCACCGGGTGCAGCTCGTTCAGGAAGCGCTTGTCGCGGCCGAACGGCAGCTCGTAGACCGCGTTGAACCACAGCATGTGGCGGCGGTCGTTCGCGGAGGACCCGCGCAAGTACCCGGCAGGCGTGAACGGCTGCAGGCGCCCCACCTCGTTCGCCGGAATCGAGTCGGAGGTGTCCTTGGCCAGCGAGTAGGAGCCGGTGAACGAGAAGCCGTGGACGAACCGTCGCTCCAGCTTGAGCTGCAGCCCGTTGTACTCGGCGTTGCCCCGGTTCTCCAGCAGGTCGATCAGGCCGAACGCCGGGTACGGTTTGGCCGCCTGAAGGTTCGGGTACCGGCCTGGCGGCACCTCGTTGTAGGCAGCGCGCGAGACCTGGCCACGCAGCCGTGTGCCGACGTACGACACCGTGATCGCCGAGTCGAACGGCAGACTCTTCTGGACCGAGATGTTCCACTGGTGCGTCCTCGCCGCATCGATGTCCCAGGCTGGCGCGACCACCGAGGGCTGGACGAAGCTCCGCGGATCGGCCGGAAACGCGGTCTCCCACCGCTGCAGCGACAGCGCGCTGAACGAGAGCTGCTCCGATGCCCAGTACGGCATCCCGATGATGGAGGACGCCGACCGGTTGCCGGTGAAGCTGTTGTAGTAGATGCCGTAGCCGCCACGGACTACGAAGTCCTTGATGGCCTCCGGACGCCACGTGAGGCCGATTCGCGGCGAGAGGTGGCCGTTGGCCTTGAAGAGGCCAGCAGGCACGCCCACTTCATTGGCGGGCACCCACAGCCCCTGCGTTGCCGCCGCAAGGAACCGCGACACGGGCTGTTGCGTGAGGTTCACGTTGCCGTCGCTGTCCACGCCGGCGATTACCTTGCCGATGGCCGGGTCGAACGTCGCGCCGTTGCCAGCCCTCAGCTTCTTGGAGTGCCAGTACTCGTAGCGCAGCCCGAGGCTGAGCGTCAGGTTGGACCGCAGCTTCCAGAAGTCCTGCACGAACGCGCCGGAGTAGGGCGAGCTGTCGAGACCGAACGTCTCGAGCGGGAAGTTGCGCCGACTTCCGGACGTCAGCCCCAGCAGGAAGTCCGCGAAGCCATCGCCCGTGTATTGTCCGTTGAAGTCGAAGCTGCCGCGGGGCGAGGACGACCCGTGTCGGGCGAAGACACTGCGGTCGTTGTACTCGTAGCCTGTGCTGAGCGAGTGCGCGCCACGCACCCACGTGAGGCTCACCTTGGCGTTCTTCACGCCACTCCAGTAGCGGCCGTTGACGCCAAACGGCATGTTGAACCCCGTGTACCCCGTGATGCCCACGTTCGGCAGCCCGACGAAGTCCTCACGACCCGCCGTGCCGATGCCCTGGATGCCCGCCTGTTCGACCAGGTTCTGCGTGCCAACCCCCGGCGACGTGAACCGGTTGTCCGATTTCAGGTAACCGCCGCTCACCGTCAGCAGCATCCTCGACGTCAGCGTGTTGGTGTAGTTCAGGCCGATGTTGTGCTGCGTGGTTTCGTTCGTCGAGCGGACATCGGGCGAGTAGCCTGCGGAGTCCGTGGTGTTCTTGTACATCACCCAGCGGCCGTAGACGCGCTGGCTGTTCGTGATCTGATGGTCGACACGCGCTATGTGCTGGTACGTGTCGTCGGTCACGGGTGCGACGGCGCGGAAGCGTCCGTCGGGTGAGTTCGGCGTCAGCAGGTACGGGAAGAAGAACTTCGAGGCGTTCGAGATCCGCGCCGCCGGGATGACGTTGCCCGGGAACGGCTGGCCGGTCAGCGGGTCCCGGATCGCGCGCGACAGCCTGGAGAAGTCGCCCTGGAGCATCTCCGGCTGCACCACGACCGAGTTGTAGAGGGCCTCGCGCCGGATCGGGGTGGCCTCGAAGCTGCCGAAGAAGAACGTCTTGCTGCGGACGACGGGACCGCCGATCGCGGTGCCGTACTGGTTGCGACGCAACTTTGGCGTCGTCAACACGGCAAAGGCATTTCTCGCGCTGAACTTATCGTTCTGGTTGAACTCCCACGCCGTGCCGTGGAAGGAGTTGGTCCCAGACTTGGTCGCTATCAGGACCTGCAGCGGGTTGCGACCGTTCTCCGCGCTGAAGCTCGAGGTCTCGACGCTGAACTCTGCGATCGTGTCCACGTTGGGGATCGTGATGCCGCCTTCGTCCATCGCGGCGTTCGCGTTCAGGCCGTCGAGCTGGAACTCGGTCTGGATCGCGCGCATCCCGAAGCCCTGGACCGTGGACCCGCGTTCCGACCCGCCCGAGCCCATGAACCGCATGCCTGGTACCAGGTTGACGAGCACCATCGGATTACGCGTGCTCAGAGGCAGCTCACGGATCTGCTGCATTTGCACGACCGTCTGCACCGAACTGCGTTCGGTCTGCAGCAGTGGCGCGTGGCCGACCACCGAGACCTGCTCGGTCAGTGCGCCGATGTCGAGCACGGGCGACACGCGACTGCGCTCGCCCACGGTGAGGACGATCCGCTCCAGATGCCACGTCTTGAAGCCGGGCATCGACACGGTGACCGAGTAGGGACCGATCGGCAGCGCGAGGATCTCGAAGTTGCCCGCCTCATCGGCGGTGGCGCTCTGCACGAGGCCGGTGTCGAGGTTCGTCACGGTGACCGAAGCGCCTGGCAGCACCGCCCTGGACGAGTCGACGACCGCGCCGAGGATCGAGCCCTGCGTGCCGATCTGTCCCATGAGCGGCACGATCGACACCAGCACAAGCACGACACGTACGACCAGATGACTGACCATTGACATATGTCCTCCCGAATCAACTCGTGCGCGCGGCACGTATCGAACGTCCTTCCACGCCCGGCCGTTCACCGTGACCGACTGCGGGGAGCCGCGGTCCGAAGTCTTTGAGAATCAGCACGTTGAACCGCCATCACACTTTTCGGCGAAGAACCGAACTCCACTTCAAACTCGGTCGCGCGGCTCTTTGGTAACTCAACGGCCTCTGTTGTGAAATTGCGAACAGGGGTTCGATCAAACCTGACAGCCTTGATCGGAAGGCCCCTTGGATGCTTGAGCCAAAGAGTGAGCTTTCCCGAAATGGCAAAATCCGAGGCGGGTTCGAACCGTCCAACGATTCTGTTTCGAGACAACCGAGACTCAACACTCAAAGTTACTTCACCAAAGAAGGTGGGCATTGCTTTGACTTCAATCTTCTTGCCGTCTTCCAACCAGGCCGATGGCGCCATCTTCAACAGATCCAGGCTTCCCGTGGGATTTCCACTTCCATCCAGCTCTTCGCTGACGACCATCTTCCGAACTAACTGTAGGGCCATCCCGGCGCCGGCACTCAATGGTTCCGACCCAATCCCCTTCCCGAACTCGCCCTGCCTCCCCTCCCTCCTGTACAGATCCCAATTCCACACAGTCCTTCGAAAGGTTTCCTGCCACGCCAGATTGTCGGTTCTCAGCGGAAAGACACCCGCGACTTCCGGGCTGGTAAAGTTGTCACGGGAATTCCCATGAGCCAGGACAGAGTAGACGGTCGCCAGGAATTTCTTCCGATCACCCCGCTCGCATAATTGCAGAGGATAGCCAAACCCATAGATATGATCGACGCCGCGATAGAATCGAGCCAAGCCTGCTAAAAGCCCTCCCCGCTGTTCCATGAAGTCTGTAACCGATCGTGAGAGCACGCTGTCCGGTGGGAAGACTGCAGTTTCGAGCATCAGCGGCGCAAACAGAATCCAATAATTGCCCAAGGGATCTGATGGAATAAACGAATAGGGAGCTTCGACCTTTAGATAGCCTGGATGCTCTGGCGCTCCGATCTCCAGGCCTAGAGGAACAAACGGCGGCTGAACATCCCGATCCAAATGTGTCAAGACAACCTGCTCAATCGTGCCGCGATACTCGGTCGCGTCCGCTGAATATCTCTCTGCGAGTTGTGTCTCTCCAAGCTCTTTTAGCAAATAGGCGGTATCCTGAAGGCCTTTCCAGCAAGCAGCGTTGGAGTAAATGCTGTAGGCGGGAGTGCGAACGTCACCTCCGTAGCTATGTCGGGGAAGCAGGCCCTGATAGTCTGGCAACGTGCCCTCTTTCTGGTGACGAGCCTGAACGATCCAATTGGCTGACTCCTTGAGTTGAGGCGCAATCGTCCGCAACCACTCGCGGTCTCGAGTGAGCCGGTACACCTGGGCAGCATACATGGATGCAAGGCCACTTCGGTATTGATGATGGTAGTTGGACTTGTCCATCAGCTCCGGCGAGAGCATCGTTCGGATGGCTGTTTTGGCCATGTCAGGATGGCCAAACTGAGCCAAAGCTGTGATGGGCCACCCTTCTTCGATTCCGAAGTACGACTCATACCAATAAGCCCCGTATTTGAGCTTCTGCCCATCATTCAAGATGATCATGGCCTGGGCAACGAGATTCCTGTGTATGTCATTGAGCGGAGACTCCGGCAGGCTGAGCTTCACTTGTCCCGTCAGCTGCTCACTCCAGTATCTTCGGAAGCGATCCCGACTCTCTTGAAGTCTCCAGCTTCGAAGAGCCGCAATGTTAGTCAGAGGCTCATTTACGGAGGGAACAATGAAGTGGAGTTCCTTTGAAGCACCTGGGGCCAGCTCGACGGCAGAGGATAAAATATGTTCCAGTGCATTGCCGGTATGCTCAAAGGGATTCTGCGCAAACAGAACGATCTCGCCGGCCGGGTTTTTTACCGTCTGGCGATCCGGCTCGAACCGGTACCCGGTATCGAGCGGCTCAAGATCCATGGGACTTGGAACTCCTCCTTCTTCTGGAGCCGTACGGTGAGCTGAACGGGCGCTGCGCCGACGTCCCGCAACGAGCGAAAGGGTTGCCTTCCCACTCTCTCTTCCAGTGTTCGAAATTCGCACCGTCAGGGATTGTGCGTAAACAGGATCTCCGGGGGCAGTGGTAAAGACTTCCACTTCAAACTGCATCTGCCCCTTTGAATAGCGCGTGACGACAGCGGGTAGGAATCCGTCAAGATAAGATCGACTGGTGCGATCCAGGTTACTCCCGAAGAGCTCGCCGTCGGCGGCAAGAGCGAACCAACGGTCGATCCACTTCTGCCTGCCCGGAATCGTCTCTTTGGCGCCGGAATTCCACGCCCCCTGGTCACCATTTTCGGTTTCAACCAGGGTACCGTTCCAGTGCACCATGGACTCAACCAGGTCACCGGGCCGGCCAATCACGCTGGTCTGCATATCGAGCGGTAACAACAGTGAGGCGACTCCCGCATAGTCCGGCTCCGACGGCTCCTGCAGAATGCGTTCCATCAGCAGATCGCGGCCGCTCTCATAGACGCGATCGAAGTAATCCCGAGCGGATTCTGTTCGCAGCTGCAGAGTCGACGAGTCCGACAGGTTCACCACTCGCAGACGTTGAACGGCAATGGGCAGGAAATAAGCTCGGAGACGCGGAGGTTGAGACAGGTCTTTCTCAACACTCGTGAGTTCGATATCTCGCCAACGCTGACTATCCCACCATTGCAACGGGCCAGGCACATCTTTCGAAGCCAGCTCCAGTTCGCTCAGCATTCTTGGCCGAGGCCAGGAGATCACCGTGCCTTTCTCGTCACGAGATCGCACCGCACCGCTTGAAGTAGATGCCCAGTTGGTCGAGGACTCCGAATGTTTCGCTCCCAACAGTTGTCCTAACACCACAACCCGGCTGGGCTGGGTACGTTCACTCTCCGCAACGTAGGGCTCCAATTCTCGGATCACATATCTTCGTTCCCAGGGAACGGTCGAGACTGTTCTGCTCAAGCTGATCCGAATGCCTGCGGCTTCCACGGCTGCAAATCGGTAGTCCCAGATGACCAGACCACTCTCTTGAAACGAAGCAAGTTCATTGCAACGTCGATAGTCAATGAGAAGCTGGGTTCTTGCAGTCTTCCATTCCTGGCCGTCCCGGTACTCCAAGGACTGAAAGGCCGGCATCGGCTCATAAGCGTTTCCATTCAGGGAAGCATAAGCGACTCTGAGCCCGTTGACCCGTCTAGGCGAAGCCCACTCAAGTCCAACCCGAACTTCAGAGTCTCTGTTCTCGGGTGTGATGACGGCATAGGTTTTCTCATCCCCGTCGTGAGCAGCGGAGTCCAACGATCGCGACCGACCGTTCTGCCAGACCTTACCTGTGGCTGGACCTGTCGCTGGCTCAACCTGAGGATGGGGAGACGCCATGGTCAAAAGCCAGGCACCCCTTGGAAGGCTCGCAAGAACGAGCGCGGCGACACAGAGAAGAATGAGCGCCAAGTCCCGGATTAGCCTTTTAGGAAAATGAGTGAACATCTGATCCTACTTTGTCACATTGCCATGATTTGGCGGCGGTTTGCGCGTGCCGCACGGCC
>CAYHRK010000016.1:24276-30205 GCA_964358795.1 uncultured Vicinamibacterales bacterium | reverse complement strand
CTGGTCGACAACATCGTGCAATCGATCATGGCGTTGACCCGCGAAGGGGGACGGCTGCCCGTGTGGTCGCTTTGGGGCAACGAGACCAACACCATGATTGGCTACCACGCGGCGCCCGTCGTGGTCGACGCCATCATGAAGGGCCTGACCACCACCGATCGGGGCGAAGCGCTGGAGGCCATGAAGGCGAGCGCGCTGCAGGACACCCGGGGCCTCAAGTGGATCAAGCCGCCCGAAACGCGCGGCTACATCCCGGCCGATCAGGAGGTCGAGTCGGTCTCCAAGACGCTCGAGTACGCGTACGACGACTGGTGCATCGCGCAACTGGCCGGCAAGCTCGAGCGGCCGTCGGACCGGCGTTTCTTTGAAACACGCGCGGGGTTTTACCGGAACGTCTTCGATCCGGCCAGCGACTTCATGCGCGGCCGGATGAGCGATGGCTCCTGGAAATCGCCGTTTTCGCCGACGTTCTCGCAGCACCGGCAGGACGAGTACACCGAGGGCAACGCGTGGCAATACACCTGGTCGGTGATGCACGATGTGCGCGGCCTCATCACGCTGATGGGTGGCCCGGAGGCGTTCGTCAAGAAGCTGGATGAGCTGTTCGACCAGCCATCCACCATCGAGGGAACCAACGCGCCGCCCGACATCTCCGGCTTGATTGGGCAGTATGCGCACGGCAACGAGCCCAGCCACCACATCGCCTACCTGTACGCCTACGCGGGCGCACCCTGGAAGACCGCGTCGCGCGTGCGCCAGATTGCGACGTCGCTCTACAAGACGGGACCCGAAGGCCTGTGCGGCAACGAGGACTGCGGCCAGATGTCGGCCTGGTACCTGATGAGCGCCATGGGGTTCTATCCGGTGAATCCGGCCGACGGCACCTACGTGATCGGGACACCGCTCGTCTCCAGCGTGACCATCGACATCGGCGGCGGACGCACGTTTGCCGTGCGGGCCGACGGCGTGTCGGACACCAACATCTTCGTGCAGGGCGCCAGACTGAACGGCAAGCCGCTCGAGCAATGCTGGATCAGGCATGCCGATATTGCGGCCGGAGGCACGCTGCGCATCACGATGGGCCCCGAGCCCAACCGCACCTGGGCCAGCGGCCCCGACGCCGCGCCGCTCTCGATGACCAAGGGGTAAGGCGGACTGAGGGGGGACCACTCTCCGTTCGTGATTCCCGCGGGCGCCTCCGCTTTTGGCTGCGGCGGCCCACGGATGCGGGAATCCAGAGCCTGGACGCCCGGCGCCGCTCACTTGGCGAGCGGTCGGACGTCGAACTGCCACACCCGCAGCCCGAGCCGCCGCCGATCGCTTGAGCGCGAGTGCTCGAACGGTACGAACGTTCGCGTGGTTTCGAGATGGACCACACCGCGCGCCGCGAGGAGGACATCGGCTGGGACCACAAGGTCCCACTTCACCGACGAGCGTCCGTCGGCGCTCGCCAGCTCTCTCGCACCTGCGCGCAGGGTCGCGATCGGCGAGGGGTCCAGCTCGGCAGGACGATCGGCCCGTACGATGATGCGCACGCTCTGCCGAGAGAGAATGCGGACGGCCGCAGACGCGGAGGTCCAGCGCCACAGCTCGCCGGTTGCCGGGTGGTATTCCTGACGATACCAACCCTGGCCAAACCCCATCACGACCCGGTCGAGCGGCTGCACGTCGAACTGCGTGATGATCACCTCGGCGGCAGATCGCTGCTTCACCACCCTCGCGGCGATGCTGACGTCCACCCATGGCTGCTCCGCTGCCAGCGCGCCCGGCGGCAGCGTCCAGGTGCGCAAGAACTGCTCCGCGCTTGCAGCGACCGTCCAGCGATCGACATTGCGGTCCCCGATTGTGAGCGTGAATTCGACGTCGCTTCGGCCGAGGCCACCGAGCTGGCGCCCGCCGATCAGCACCGCCGCCCCTTCGTGGCGCGAGCGGACGTGCGCCACGATCGGCGCGTGCGCGGGTCCCAGCCCTGCTCGCGTCGTCTGTCCCGCCAGCTCGGGTGTCAGCGACCAACCCTCCCCGACGATCCATCCGGGTCGCACAACTTTGACGAGATCGACCCCGCTCGGGCGTACGCCACCCAGAAACCCTCGAATATCGAACCCCCATCGATGCGCGCGATACAATCGCCGCCCATTGGGGTCGATGCGTGTGAGATCGGTTCGCCTGGGATTGGCCAGAAACCACGCCTGAGACGTACCGTCTCTCAACAATGCGTTCACAATCTGCTGGACTCCCGGTTGACCGACGAACGCATGATCGCGGATGAGCCGATGCCGTGATGCTTCGACGACCGACAAGTGCATGCCGAGCACGGGTCGACCCGCACCTCGTACCTGCGCAGCCTCGAAGTCGTTGATCGCCCGGAACACGGGACTTCCCTGGTTGGCATAGGCGACCTGCGCCGGAATCGTCGCGGCCAATCCAACCGCCGCAATCACGGCCACGAGCACGGGCATCAGGCGACTCGCCATGGCGTCGATGCCTCGAACCGTGAGATAGGCCACTGGCGCAACCAGCGGCAACGCGTATCGCGTGGTAAACGTCTCTTGAAACGCCAGGTGGAAGACCGCGTACGGCAGCGCGGCTGTGGCGAGCACCAGCGCCACCGAACGAGCCCGTAGCAGCAGGACGAGGCCACCACAGGTCGCCAGCCCGAGCACGACGCCGGCCAACGCCAGCGACGCCCAGGGATAGGCGAACGTCTGGAGGAGTGCGAACGCCAATCCTCGCGGCGTGAAGGATGTCGCCATCATCTGCACGCCGCCAAAATCATCTCGAGTTTGGGCGGTGAGGGCTGTCAGGTAGCGAGAGGGTCCGCCGCTGTACACGATGAGCGGTACCAGCCACGTGGCGAGGCCTGCGACATACGCCACCGCCGCCCGACGCCAGACCGCCCACCCGAATCTGGATGAGGCCAGGACGAGCGCGAGCACCAGCAGCGGCAGTGTCGAGACGATGGTCTGCGACCGGACTCCGCCGGCCAGCCCGCTCACAAAGGCCGCGGCAAGCAGTCCGAATGCCCACAACGACGTGTCGTGCGTCGACCGAGCCGCCTCGTGAGGCTCGTCCACGACGCTGCGCACGGCCGTCCGAAGCCTCGCGCGAGCCATCCAGGTCACGATCAAGGCCTGCGCCGTCCAGGTGAACGCCAGCCCACTCACGTCACTCATCGGGCGGGACGCGTCGAACCAGATGAGGGGCGACAGCAAGGTCAGTGTGGTGGCGGCCAACGCTCGACCGTCGTTGCCCTCGAGTCGGCGAAAGAACCACCAGAGGGGCAACGTCGCCAACGCCCCGAAGACGGTGCCGCACAGGGCGAGCGCGCGTGCGTCTAGCGCGGCTGGGGACATATCGGGCCAGGCGACCGCCACCACGTGTCTGGCCGCACGTCCGAGCGCGATGAACACGGGATAGCCGGGCGGATGCGGCTGGTGTTTTGCGACGTCGAAGTCGTGGAGCGCCAGGGCGAAATTGACCGAGTCGATGTCTTCCAGGGAACGTGGTAGGAAGATCAGGTGTTGCAGTAGAAAAACCACCGCAAGCGCCAGCACGAGCCGGGAACTGGTGCGCCTTGTCATCAATGTCATCGAGCTGCCGGTTGCCCGCGACAGGGAAGCCGCTTCAGGGCCGCGATCCTACCACATGCTACGGTCCAACGATGAGCGGCCCCCTCAACGAGTGGCTGTACGCTGCGACCCGACGATCGCGTGCTGGAGCCAGGCCATCCGCCCGTTGCCGTTCGGTACGTCCACATGGGCGCGGCGGGGCAGTTGCTCTGCGCGCCGTTTCCGGTCGAGTTGGCGGAATCCATCGAGCCGACCGTGGCGCTGTATCGTCAGACCGGAGCCGTGCTGGCCCGCTACTCATCCTACTCAGGGCCCTTCGCCAAACGCGGAGCGCGACGTGGCCGGCTCGATCACTAAGGCCGCGACCACCACGATGGCCGCGGCAGACAGCAGAAAGCCAGCGGCGGCCGGGTGGGTGGGTGCAATCGCCACCGCCGCTGCGCCGAAGGTCAGTCCCAGCAGCACATCAAGTCGCTTCAACCATGGTTCCGTCTGACGCAGTTGTGCGGGGAGGACAGACGGCGTCTGACGCTCGACAAACAGCAGGTGAATCCGGAACGTCGCTTCCGCAACCCCGAGACCGAGCCAGCCCAGAAACAGCAGGTACCGAACCGGCCCGCCCAGCCACCTGGCAATCCACCACGAGGACACCAGCAGGCTTGCCACGGTCACCACCGCCAGCGATTGGTGCAACCGCCACCACGAGCGAGGTCCCATCGCCGTGGCACCGTCGACCCGGGGCTCGCGCTCAGGCATGAGTTCGCGATCGGCTGGTGCGAGCCGCTTGTGAAGGACCTCGAGTTCGCGCACGACATCGGAGGTGGCTTGATACCGCTTGTCCGGCTGCTTCTGCAGGCATCGTCGCGTGATGCGATCCAGTTCGGCGGGCACCAGAGGAGCGTGGTCGGCCAGGGGCGGGGGATCGGCCGTCAGAATCCGGGCCTCGGTCGAAGACCGCGTGCTGCCCTTGAACGGATGGACGCCCGTCGCCAGTTCATAGACGACGATGCCGAAGGTGAAGAGGTCTGTTCGGAAATCAACCGCGGCGCCCTCCAGTTGTTCCGGTGCCATGTAGCCCGACGTGCCGATCACGACCCCCGGCTCGGTCAGTCGCTCACCCGACTCGTCGGCTTCGGTCAGGATGCGCGCGATGCCGAAATCCAGGATGCGCACGGCGCCCTGATCGTCGATCATCACGTTTTCGGGTTTCAGGTCGCGGTGGATCACCTGCTGGCGGTGTGCCGCTTCCAGCGCGCGGACCGTCTGGAGCGCCACGTCAATGGCAAACGCGGGGGCTGGCACGCCTTTCTCCATCACCGCGCGCAGCGTGCGCCCCTCCACGTACTCGCCGACGATGCACAGGTGATCGTCGACCTGTTCGAGGGCGTACACGGTGGCAATGCCGGGGTGATTCACCCGGGCCGCGGCCCGAGCCTCGTTGCGCAGCCGTTCGCGGCGCGCGGGGTTAGCGACGTGCCGCGCAGGAAGTACCTTCAGCGTGACCCGCCGCCCAAGCCGGGCGTCCTCGGCCAGATACACCACGCCCATGCCGCCGCGCCCCAGTTCCCGCTCGATCCGGTAGGCCCCGGCGATCGTACCAGGCAGGAATGGCGGGGGCGGCTCGCCAAGAAGCGATTGGCCGACATGGGTCATCGGCTGTTGCAGGAATCCGCCCGCTCCGTCGTCGGCGCGCAGCAGGGACAGCACCTCTCGCTCGACCGATTCGTCGCCCGCGCACGCGTCGTGGACGAACGTCTGCCGCTCGCCAGGTCCTTGTTCGAGCGCTCCTGCAAATACCTCTTGGACGCGCGCCCAGCGAGTGGGTAAGGTGTCCATGTCGATCAGAACCGCCCGGCTGGCGGCGATCCGGACAGCTCCCGAAACAGCCAGGCGCGAGCCAGCGAGAACTCACGTTTCACCGTGGCCGGCGACACGCCCATCGCGGCTGCGGCTTCCTCGACCGACAGGCCTCCGAAGAACCGCAACTCGATGACGCGTGCGTGGCGTTGGTCGAATTGAGCGAGGCGTTCCAGCGCCTCGTCCAGCGCTGCGACGTCTACTCCCGCGTCCGGCAGTGCGACAACGGCCTCGTCGAACGTGATGCGCACCTCGGCTCCGCCGCGCTTCGCCGCGCCTCGAGCCCGCGCGTGTTCCACCAGAATCTGACGCATGGCGCGGGCCGCAATGCCGAGAAAGTGCGCGCGGTTCTGAAACGACAGGGTGGCGTCCTTCAGCAACCGGATGTATGCCTCGTTGACGAGGGCCGTCGTCTGCAGCGTCCGGCCCGGTCGCTCGCCGCGCATTTCGCGTCGGGCGATTTTGCGCAGTTCGGCGTACACCAGCGGGAACACCTGATCGAG
>CAYHRK010000016.1:14530-24176 GCA_964358795.1 uncultured Vicinamibacterales bacterium | reverse complement strand
TGTCCCTGTTGATCACCAGTAGCTTCGGCTCCGTCATCTCCTCAATCGTGTAGCGCGGGCCCTCGCGGCCGATCCCCGAGTCTTTCACACCCCCGTAGGGCATGTGATCGATTCGCCAGGACGGCACGTCGTTGATGATGACGCCCCCGGCCTCGATCGCGTCGTAGGCGGCCAGCATGTGCGTCAGGTTGTTGGTGAACACGCCGGCCTGCAGGCCGTAGCGCGAGCGGTTCACGGCCGCGATGGCCTGGCTGAAGTCGGTGAACCGGTACAGGCCGACCAGTGGTGCGAACACCTCCTGCGCGCACACCTTGGCCACCTCGGGTACACCATCAAGCACCGTGGGCGCGTACACCGAACGACTGACGCGCGTGCCGCCTGCCAGCACGCGGGCGCCCGCGGCTACTGCTTCCTTCACCCACGCGTCGATGCGATCGACCTCGCCGGCATCGATCATCGGTCCCACGTCGGTCGTCGAGTCGAGCGGATCGCCGACCACCAGCGACTGCACCCGTGCGGCCAGCAGACTGGCGAACTCATCGTAGAGACGGTCGTGCACGAATACCCGCTGCACCGAGATGCAACTCTGGCCCGCATACGCGAAACCGCCTGTCACGACGCGCTTCACCGCGTAGGCCACGTCGGCCGTTTCGTCGATGATCACGCCGGCGTTGCCGCCAAGTTCCAGAATCACCTTCTTCTTTCCGGCACGCGCCTTCATGTCCCAGCCGACCGATGACGATCCGGTGAAGGTCAGCAGCTTGAACCGTTCGTCGGTGACGAGTCTGTCGCCAAGTTCGCGCGACATGGGCAGCACGCTCAGCCCACCTGCCGGAAGCCCCGCCTCGTCGAGCGCGCTCGCCAGGAACAGCGCCGAGAGAGGCGTCTTGGTGGCGGGTTTCAGCACAATGGGGTTTCCCGCCGCGATAGCCGGGGCGATCTTGTGCGCAGAGAGGTTCAATGGGAAATTGAATGGCGAGATGGCGGCCACAGGTCCGATCGGAAAGCGGCGCACGATCCCGATACGTCCCTTGCCGTGGGCGGCCAGGTCGAGGGGAATCACCTCACCGCCCAGGCGTCGCGCTTCTTCACTGGCGACATGAAACGTCATGGCGGCGCGATCCACTTCGGTCAAGGCGTCACGAATCGGCTTGCCGGCCTCGGCCGAGAGCATCCTGCCGACCTCATCGCGGCGGCGCGTCAAGATGACGGACGCCTGGGCCAGAATCGCGGCGCGTTCGAAGGCGGCAAGCGCACCGATCACCGGCGCGGCGCTGACGGCCCCCTGCGTGGCCCGCTCCACGTCGGCCTCGCTTGCCAGCCAGGTGGCGGCCACCACCGAGTCGTCGTACGGGTTGGTCACGACCAGCTTCTGGGCTGACTGTTCCCATTGGCCGGCCAGGTAGAATCGATAGTCGGTTGCCATGCCGGACGCTCCCACGGGCGAAAACAGGGCGGATCCCAGATGATGCCGAAGACGTCTAACTGGCTGTAAGATAACACCATAAGGCGATTTCGCAAGCGCGTACCCCGGTTCACCGCGCTCAGACGCGGCCAGGATCACGCTATAATCGGGAATCAGGGTAATCGTAGCCAG
The DNA here is from genome assembly GCA_964358795.1 of uncultured Vicinamibacterales bacterium. GTDB lineage: Bacteria > Acidobacteriota > Vicinamibacteria > Vicinamibacterales > JAKQTR01 > CAYHRK01. The sequence goes on along the minus strand of CAYHRK010000016.1, from coordinate 22,579 downwards.
AGGGAGCCCCAGATGATCAACGTGTCACCAACGGCAGCCACCAAGATTCAGGAACTGCTCTCCGAAGAGCAGAAAAATACGAGCGGCCTTCGCGTGTTCGTGCAGGGCGGCGGCTGTTCCGGTTTCCAGTACGGCCTCATGATTGAAGACAATCCGGGCCCGGGCGATCAGTCGATCGAGTCGAACGGCGTGAAGTTGTTCGTCGATCCGATCAGCGTTCGCTATCTGACCGGCGCCGAAGTGGATTTCGTCGACAACGTGACGGGCGGCGGGTTCACCATCCGCAACCCCAACGCCAAGTCCACTTGCGGCTGCGGGTCGTCGTTCAGTACCGAGTAGCCTTAGACGCTCGCCGTACGCTGGCGCGCGGCGCCAACCCACGCACCTTCGAGACAGGGCACGTCCGATGTCCACGGTTGCCAGTCCCATCGTGCCGGACGTGACCCGCCTTCGACCCGAAGGCGGCAAGCGATCCACCAAGCGCGAGCGGATTCTCGCCGTCTTCCTCAAGCACGAAGGACATCTGAGCGCCGACGACCTGGTTGACCTGATCCGCCAGGAAGACGCACGCATCAGCCGCGCCACCGTCTACCGCACGCTGCAGTGGATGGTGGATGCGGGCATCGCGCGCAAGGTGGATTTCGGCGAGGGCCGGTTCCGGTTCGAGCATTCGTACCGCCACCCCCGGCACTTCCACCTCATCTGCAAGACCTGCAACCGGTCGCTCGAGTTCCTGAGCTCCGACATCGAATCGCTGATCGAGGAAGTGGCGGCCGTGCGAGGCTTCGCGGCGCGCCAGAGCGTGCTGCAGATCTATGGCACCTGCGAGGAGTGCCGCACCGGCAAGGCGCCGCAGCCAGAGAGCACGACCAGCGAGATGGTGTTTGCGCGCGACGCCCTCCGCATTGCGATTGCCACCGAGCGAGGCGGCCTCGAGTTCTACACCCGAGCTGCCCGGATGACGCCGGATGCGCGCGGCCAGCGGATCTTCCAAAAGCTGGCCGATGAGGAGCGTGATCATCTGTCGACGCTCGAAGCGCGCTACCAGAAACTGCTGCACCAGGATCCGCAGCTCGAGTCACGGCCGACCTTCCTGTTTTTCAAGGGTGCCGCCAACGGCCTGTTCGCCGCGGCGGCCGAAGAGATGGCCCGCGGCGTGGACGCCAGGCAGGCGCTGAAGATCGGGATTCGCTGCGAACGCGCCTCCTATCGGTTCTTCAAGCGCTATGGCGAACGGTTCGAGGATTCGGAAGGCAAGCAGATCTTTCTCGAGTTTGCCGACGAGGAACGGACGCACCTGGACCTGCTGCTGCGCGAGTACATCGGCATCACCAAGCGCTTGCGAGCCGCCCGGGCCAAGCCCGCCCCCCGGCGCCGCCCCCGGTGATCGACCTCCATCTGCACACCACCGCGTCTGACGGGGTACACGATCCCGCCGCGCTGGTGGCCCGAGCCAGAGCGGTGGGGTTGACCATCATCGGCGTGGCCGACCACGACACCATGTCGGCCGTGCCGGATCTCGAGCGTGAGACGCGCGCGGCCGGGATCGGGTTTGTGCCGGGCATCGAGATCACCGCGGCCTGGCAGGGCCGGGACATTCACGTGCTCGGGTATTTTCTTGATCATCGATCGCCCATGCTGATGGCGTTTCTGAGCAGCCAACGTGACGATCGCGTGCGGCGTGCACGCCTGGTCGCGGAGCGTCTGGCCGCGCTCGGCGTCCCTATTGATGTGGAACCCATCATTGCCGGATCGATGGGACGGCCGGTGTCGCGTCCCGACATCGCCCGCGCCCTTGTCGATGCCGGACACACGCTGTCCGTGCAGGACGCATTCGATCGGTTTCTTGGCGAGGACAAGCCCGCCTTTGTGCCCCGCAGCGGTGTGTCGCCGGCAGGCGCCGTGCGCACCATCCTCGATGCCGGGGGGATCGCGTCGCTGGCGCACCCTGGCATCACGCGGCAGGACCCACTGATTCCCGAGCTTGCGGCGGCTGGTCTTGGGGCGTTGGAGGTCTACCACCCCGATCACACCGCAGCCGACGCCGCCCGCTACCTGGCGATGGCGCGGCAGCTTCAGCTCGGGGTCACCGGCGGATCCGACTACCACGGCGAGGGATCCCATCACGCGAGCGGCTTCGGCACCGTGGAGCTGCCGGCGTCCGACTTTGCCGAATTGTGCCGCCGCGCCGGGCGCAGCGTGGCGTAGAGGCATCCTGTGAGCGCCGCGGTTCTCGAGATCGACCATCTGCGCAAGCACGGCGTCACGCTGCGTCCGGTTCGCATCGCGCGGTTCCGGCTCGAGCCTGGTGAACGAGTGGCCATTGTCGGCCCCGATGCGCAGGCCGCCGAGATCCTCGTGAATCTGGTCACGGGCGCCACGCTGCCAGACGAGGGCGAGATTCGTGTGTTCGGCCGCGCCACCTCAGCCATCACCGATGCCGACGACTGGCTCGCCACGCTCGATCGCTTCGGCATGGTGTCGTCGCGCGCGGTGCTGCTGGACGGCCTGTCGCTCGCTCAGAATATCGCGATGGCGTATTCGCTCTCTGTCGATCCCATCGTGGACGGCGTGATGGCCGACGTTCGGCGCCTGGCGGTTGACGTGGAGCTGTCTCCAGAGGATTTGGATACCCGTCTGGCCGATCTGTCGGTGGCCACCAAGGCACGGTGCCACCTGGCCCGTGCGCTTGCCGCCAACCCTGCCGTGCTGATGCTCGAGCACGCCAACGCGCTGCTGTCGCCCGGCGAGCACCCAAGCTTCGCCCGGACGATCTCTCGGGTGGTCCGCCGCCGGCGGATGGCGGTGTTCGCGCTGACCGCCGACCAGCGCTTCGCCCGTGCAGTGGCCGGCCGGGTGCTGAAGCTGGATCGGGCCAGCGGCGCCCTCCTCGATGTGTCAGGCTGGCGCCGCTGGCTGGGTCGTTGACGGCTTATTGCTTCTGCAGGACGCCGCAGGCGAGTCGCGCGCCGCCGCCCACACCCGACTTGGGCTCTCCGGTGATGCCCTTGTCGGGACTCGCGTGGATGATGATGGCCGTCCCGTCGGTATCGAACACCGACAAGGGTCCATCGCTCAGCGTCACCCGGGACGTCATGGCGCTGGCGGTGCCGTGGCCCTCGGCGTTGACGAACAGGTTCGGCAGATCGCCCATGTGATACGGGTGATTCGCGTCGGGATCCATGTTGCCGGCCGGACCCGGGTCGAAGTGGCCGCCGGCCGCCGCGAAGTCGGGCGAGCAGGTCCCGACGGCGTGCAGGTGCATGCCGTGCAGACCGGGCTTCAGGCCCATCACATGCACGGTGACCTGCACCAGCGCACCCTTCCACGCCGCCTTGTCGAGCGAGTCAGTGTTGGGAGCCTTGTACTCCACGAACTGGGCGGTCCCCGAAATGCCCTCGCCCTTGATGTCGGCTTTTGCCTTCATCACGATGTCGCCCTGGCCCATCGGTTCGTGCTTCACGCCCGCGGCCTGCGCGGTCGCCTGGGGGTGCGCCATCGACTGGGCAGACGTGGTCTGCACCGCCATCAATTGGTGCGCGCACAGGCCGCACACGCCAAACGCCATCAGCAACGTCTTGCGATTCATCGACATGCCTCCATATTCGCGAGTATGCCCCGCGCAGATTTCCACCGGGATGCTCCCATTGTGACAGACTGGGGATGCGAGGACCAGACGTGAAACTGCTGCTGTTCGATGTCGACGGGACGCTCGTGCTGACGGCCGGTGCCGCCGTGCGTGCGATGGACGAGGCCTTTGTCGAAGTCTTCGGCGTGCGGGGTGCCTTCGAGCACGTGTCGATGCCGGGCCGCACCGATGGGGCGATCCTTGGCGATGCCTTCGTCCGTGCACTGCCGCAATCGCAGATTCTGGCCGACGCCATGTCGGCCGCAGGTGTGCACGCCGTGGACGGCCAGGTGGCCCGATTCAAGGCCGCCTACTTCGCGCGCTTCTCGGAGGAGATCCAGAAGCCGGTGTCGGCAAGTCCTGAGGGCCACTCACGCCACCGCTTCAAAGGCGTGCTGCCCGGCGTGCGGCCCCTGCTCGACCGCCTGTCGGTTTGCGACGACATGTTTCTGGCGCTGCTGACGGGGAACTACGAGCAGGGCGCGCGCATCAAGCTGGAGTACTTCGACCTCTGGCGCTACTTCGCCTGCGGTGCCTTCGGTGAAGACGGCGTGAACCGTCACGAACTGGTGCCGGTGGCCATGGCCCGCGCCCGTGCCGCGGGATGCCCGGCCCTCGATTCCCGCGACGTCATCATCATTGGCGACACGCCACTCGATGTGGCCTGCGCGCGCGACGGTGGTGTGCGTTGTCTCGCGGTGGCCACCGGCGGCTACAGCGTGGACGCGCTCGGAGCGGCCGGGGCAGAAGTGGTGTTCGAGACGCTGGCCGACACCGAGGCCGTTCTTCACGCGCTGCGCTGAGCGAGCGCGTCAGTCCCTGCGTCCCGGCCGGTACGGCGCGTATCGCGGCTCCCACTGCGCGCGGGCGATGACGGCCTCGTACGTGTCGTCGCCAAGCAGGCGCCCCAGCCCCGAGTCGCGAGCCTCGCGGGCCACGGCGTTGGCAATTGTGCGAGCGACCGCGCGGAGGTCGGTCATGGGCGGCAGCAACTGCCCCTTGGCTTCCTGATCTGACGTCACCATGGCACTAAGCGCCAGGCTCGCCGCCAGGAACATGGCGTCAGTGACCTTGGGTACCTTGGCCACCAGGGCCCCCAGGCCGACCCCCGGGAAGATGTAGAGGTTGTTGCACTGGGACGCCGCGAGCGTTCGGCCGTCCCGCTGGATGTCGGCAAACGGGCTGCCGCTGGCGAAATGCCCTCGGCCTTTGGTCGCTGTGGCCACGTCCTCGAGGGTGCATTCGCACTTGCTGGTGGGGTTCGACAGCGCCAGGATCACCGGTTGGGGATCACCGGCCGCGACCGCGCGCAGCAGTTGCGAGCTGAACAGGCCGGGCTGCGCGGTCACACCAATCAGCACCGTCGGCCTGGCGTTCTGCACCACATCCTCCAGATCGACACGACCGGTGGATCGCAGACGCCAGTTTGCGAGGATGGCGCGGTCCTGCGCAAACGGTTTCTGCCACTTCGACAACGCCGGCATGTCGTCGAGGAGCAGACCTGGCTCGTCGAGGGCGAAGATCCTGCGCCGGCACTCCTGGTCGGTCAAGCCCTCGCTGCGCATCTGCGCCTGAATGTACTGGGCGATGCCGACTCCGGCCTGGCCCATGCCCGCAATCAGCACGCGCTCATCGGCCAGGCGGGTCTTCTTGATGCGCCCCGCCGTCATGAGGCACGCCAGCGCCACGGCGCCTGTTCCCTGGATGTCGTCGTCGAACGACAGCACGCGATCGCGATACCGTTCGAGCAGGGTGAACGCCTTGTGCTTGGCAAAGTCCTCCCACTGGACCAGCGCTTCGGGGAAGTTACGCTTCACGCCCAGGACGAACTTCTCGATGAGGTCCCAGTAGTCCTGGCCTTCCAGCCGCGGACGGCGCCACCCCAGATAGATCGGGTCGCCGAGCAAGCGTTCGTTGTTCGTGCCCACGTCGAGGCAGACTGGCAGGCAGCACGCCGGGTGCAGTCCGCCTGCCGCCACGTAGAGCTTCACCTTGCCTACCGGGATGCCCATGCCATCCGACCCCAGATCACCGAGTCCCAGGATGCGTTCGCCGTCTGTCACGACCATCAGCGACACGGTGGGCATCGAGGTGGACTGAAAAATCTGGTCGATCCGTCCGATGTTCTCAGGGCTCACGTACAACCCACGAAAGCGGCGCGTGATGTGGCTCAACTGCTGGCAGGCCTGGCCGACGGTGGGCGTGTAGACAATCGGCACCATCTCGATCAAGTGATCGGTCAGCACGCGATAGAAGAGCACTTCGTTGCGGTCCATCAGACCCTGCAGGTAGATGTACTTCTCCATGTCGTCGGGCTTTTTCTCGTATGCCGCGATGATTCGCTGCCCCTGCAGCTCCAGCGTGGACACGCCGGACCTCAGCAAGCCGGACAGATCCAGCGCCATCCGCTCTTCCGGGCTGAAGGCGGAGGCCTTGTTCAGCAGCGGGTCGCTCAGCAGTTGCTGGCCCCGCAGGTAGACCTCCCAATACTCCTCGTTGGTGAGCGGATCGACTTTCAGCGAGAACGTCTTCATGACGAGCCTTTCGATGCGGATGGGGCAAGGATGCATGCGCACGCGACGGCCTTCGACGCATGGTGACCGGGGAGAGGGCTGCCATCACAGGTATGACCGGGGGCAAGGCCGCACCCATGCTCTGATGGCCGGCGTCGCGCGGTTTCTCTTCGGCTGGCTGAAGGCGCTGCGCTGGCAATGGCTGCCCGAGATGGAGAAGCTCGGCGACACGCTCGTCAACCACGTCGACGGCATCGCCGCCTATGGCCATCATCCGGTCCGCTTCGGGGTCGTCGAGTCGTTGAACACGACGATCAAAGCCGTCCTCCGGCGCGCTCGTGGCGTGCGCGATGACGCAATGCTGCTCCTTAAACGAAAGTGGGCCACCGCGCATCCGATCCGATCGTCTCGAGACTTGGCGCGCTTTCTGAGCCTTTAATTCATGTACTCAAATCGGTGAAGACGGCAATTTCGACCCGTCCCTCGCGTCCCTCGTATACGACGCCATTGAGGCGTACAATCAGCGCCGCGACGTACGCCGGTACCTGGCTGTAACGATCTGGCTCGAGGCGCGACACCGCCCTATGAACGTGATGCCGCACTGCCTCCGTGATCTCCATCGACCAGTCGAATCGGTACGGCACAAGTCCTCCAATTGGCTCACCCATATCAACGCCTGCGTTTCAGCCGCGGCGGTCTCATGATCACACCAGCCGCCGCCGGCTGCAAACGCTTGTTAGCCCGCGCCGCGGTCAAGCAGCGAATTGAATGATCTCCAGTTCAACCGATGTGTTGACCTTGGAAAGCAGTGCCTCGACTTCCGCAAACACGGCGTCTGCAATCAGGTACTCACTGCATACTTCACACTGCGCTACCGGCAGGTGTTTGAGGATTACGATTGTTCGATCGCTCACCTTGAACGGGAGATCCGTGGTCGTCGCGTGCAACGTGCTGCCGCACACTCGGCATTTCATGTGGTGCTTCTCCTTGTCCTCAGATCCGGTTCCCAATCGTTGGCGCTGGGATGATACGCGGTGATCACCTGGTCCAACGGGCTCCGCACGCCACGCCCACCTTGGTTGAGCACATGGGTGTAGATCTATCGTCGTGCTCACGTCGCGGTGGCCCAGCAACTCCTGGATCGTCCGGATGTCGGTGGCGTTGGGGATGAGCTGGATCATCAACACCATCACCAGCTTCGCGTCAGGATCCCCACGGTACACCGATCCGTGCCCGCCGCCCCAGTCGAACGCGCCCTCGCCGCTCATCCGGTTGGCGCCGAAGCGATCTGTGGTCTCCAAGCCGGGGCCGAAGCCGAGCCCAGAATTCGGACCATACGGACCCCAGATCGGATAGTCTATACTTCACCCAGGCCGGCCCCCGGCCACGTTCACGGGGCTGGTGATGTCGACCCCCACGGACATGTTCATTCCGCGCCGTTCTCGCATTCATTGGTGAGGCAGCCATGATCAAATTCAGTGACGATGATGTCTACGAGTACCACGAGAAGCCGAGGCCCGGAAAGCTGGAGGTTATCACCTCGAAGCCGTGTTTGACCCAGCGCGATCTGTCGATGGCCTACACCCCGGGCGTGGCGAAACCGTGCCTGGAAATCGAAAAAGACCCGGAAGCCGCCTACCGCTACACGGGCAAGGGCAATCTGGTCGCCGTCGTGACGAATGGCACGGCCGTGCTCGGACTGGGGAATATCGGCGCCATGGCCGGCAAGCCGGTGATGGAGGGCAAGGGCGTCCTGTTCAAGCGCTTTGCGGGCATCGACGTGTTCGACATCGAGTTGAACACGAAGGATCCGGAAGAGATCATCAGGATCGTCAAGGCGATGGAACCCACCTTTGGCGGCATCAACCTCGAAGACATCAAGGCGCCCGAGTGCTTCGAGATCGAGGA
>CAYHRK010000016.1:7672-14520 GCA_964358795.1 uncultured Vicinamibacterales bacterium | reverse complement strand
CCACGACGACCAACACGGCACCGCCATCATCTCGGGCGCCGCGCTCATCAACGCGCTTGAAGTGGTCGGCAAGAAGATCGACCAGGTAAAGATCGTCTTCACCGGGGCCGGGGCCGCCGGGATCGCCTGCGCCGAGATGTACCTGAACCTCGGCGTGAAGAAGGAGAACATCCTCTTTATCGACACGGTTGGCGTGATCTGGAACGGCCGTGTCGAGAAGATGAATCCGTACAAGCAGCGTTTCGCGGTTGACACCAAGCTGCGCACGCTTGCCGAGGCCATGAAGGGTGCCGATGTGTTCGTGGGGGTGTCGGCCAAGGACCTCATGACGCCAGAGATGCTGAAGACGATGGCGTCAAACCCCATCGTGTTCGCGATGGCGAATCCCGATCCGGAGATCACGTATCCGTTGGCCCTGGCCACCCGCAAGGACGTCATCATGGCCACGGGCCGGTCGGATTATCCGAACCAGGTCAACAACGTCCTCGGCTTCCCGTTCATCTTCCGCGGCGCGCTCGATGTGCGCGCCAGTGCCATCAACAACGAGATGAAGATGGCGGCGGCCCAGGCCCTGGCGCAGTTGGCCAAGGAAGACGTGCCCGAGGTCGTGCTGAAAGCGTATGGCGTGGAGCAAATGGCGTTTGGCAGGGACTACCTGATTCCGAAGCCGTTCGATCCGCGCGTGCTGCTGTGGGAAGCCCCGGCGGTGGCCAAGGCCGCCGTGGCCACGGGTGTGGCGCGAAAGCCCATTCAGGATTGGGACGCCTACCGCGAGCAACTCGAGCGCATGCAGGGGCCGTCGCGCCGCGTGATGCACTTCGTGATGCGCCGAGCGCGCAGCGAGACGCTGCGCCGCCTGGTGTTCCCCGAAGGCGAGCACACGACCGTGCTCAGGGCCGCGCGCGCCATCGTGGAACAGCAGATTGCCGTGCCCGTGCTGCTGGGCCGCGAAGCCCAGATCCGCGAACGCGCCGCGGCCCTCAGCATCGATGTGACCGATTTCGATATCGTCAACGTGCCGAACGAGGAGCACGAGCGGTCCTACGCCGAGGCGCTCTACACGCTGCGCCAGCGCAAGGGCATCACGCTTCCTGCGGCGCTCGACATGGTGCGCGACCCGACCATCTACGGCCTGATGATGGTGCAGCGCGGCGATGCCGATGGGTTTGTGGGCGGCATGTACAAGGCGTTTCCGGAGACCATCCGGCCGGCCCTGCAGATTGTCGGCCTGAAAGAGGGCGTGTCGCGGGTGTCGGCCGCCCACGTGCTGGTACTGAAGGACCGCATTTTCTTCTGCGCCGACACGATGGTGAACATCCAGCCGACGGCCGAGGAGTTGGCCGAAATCGCCCTGCTCGCCGCGGATCTGGCGAGGAATTTCGATACCGAACCCAGGGTCGCGTTGCTGGCGTTTTCGAGCTTCGGCTCGGTGCCGCACCCGATTTCGTCCAGGGTGGCTGCGGCGGTCGAGCTGGTCCGCCAGAAGAACCCCGACATCGTCGTGGACGGCGAGATGCACCTCGACACGGCGGTCGTCGAGGAGATCGTCACGAAGAACTACCCGCACTCGCGCATCAAGGGCGACGCTAACGTCCTGGTGTTCCCCGATCTCACGTCGGGCAACATCGGCTACAAACTGCTGCACCGGCTCGGCAATGCCGACGCCATCGGGCCGCTCCTGATGGGGATGCGCAAACCCGTGAATGTGCTACAGCACGGCATGAGTGTTGCCGAGATCGTGAACGTGGCGGCCATCACCGCCGTGTCGGCCGAGCTGCACGCCGGCACCATGAAGCGGAGCAAGCAGGCGGTCGGTGTGAAGTAAGCCCCCGTACATTCATCACAAGGGCGGAGGGAAGGAGTCATATGTCGAAGTTACAGGAACGGCTGACCAAGCAGGTGCCCGGTCTCGTGGAAACGATGAAGAAGCTCACCAAGGAGTCGGGCTCGGTGAAGATTTCCGACGTCACGGTCGAGCAGGCCTATGGCGGCATGCGCGGCGTGAAGTCGCTCGTGTGCGACACCTCCGAGGTGCCGCCCGACAAGGGGCTGATCATTCGCGGCATTCCGGTGGCTCAGCTCACCGACCAACTGCCGGAAGAGACCCTCTGGCTCTTGATGACCGGCGAGAAGCCCACCGCCGACGAACTCGCGTCGCTGCAGGCTGATCTGCGCGCCCGGGCCAAGGTGCCCGACTACATCTGGGCGGTGCTGTCGGCCATGCCAGCCGACTCGCATCCCATGGTGATGCTGAACACGGCAATCCTCGTCATGGAGAAGGAGTCGGTGTTCCGCCAGCGCTACGACGCGGGCATGAAGAAAAGCGAGTACTGGATCGCCACACTCGAGGACGCGCTGAAGATCATCGCCGTGTTGCCCGAGATCGCGGCCGGCGTGTATCGCTTGCGGTTTGGCAAAGGACCGCGCATTGCGTCGAATCCCGAGCTGGACTGGGCGGCCGACTACGCGGCCATGCTCGGCCTTCCGGATCCCACCGGCGAATTCGCGAAGTTGATGCGCCTGTACATGGTGCTGCACTCCGACCATGAAAGCGGCAACGTCAGCGCCATGACCACGGCCACGGTCAACTCGGCGCTCTCAGATCTGTACTACTCGCTGTCGGCCGGGTTGAACGGCCTGGCGGGTCCGCTGCACGGCCTGGCCAACCAGGAGTGCCTGGCGTGGGTGCTCGAGACCAACAAGAAGTTCGGCGGCCGTCCGACCAAGGACCAGATCAAGGCGTACGCGGAAGAGACGCTGTCGGCTGGTCGCGTCATCCCGGGCTACGGCCACGCCGTGCTGCGCATCACCGATCCGCGCTTCGATGCCTTCCTGGCGTTCGGCAAGAAGTACTGCGCGAACGACGCGGTGTTCCAGACCGTGTCCAACGTGTTCGACACCGTGCCCGACATCCTGAAAACCATCCAGAAGATCAAGGATCCGTGGCCCAACGTGGACGCCGGTTCTGGCGCCCTGCTCTACCACTACGGCCTGACCGAATTCGCCTACTACACCGTGCTGTTCAGCGTGTCGCGCGCCCTGGGCGTCTGCTCGCAGGCGGTGGTCGCCCGGGCGATGGGACTGCCGCTCACCAGGCCGAAGTCGGTCACCACCAAGTGGCTGCAGGCTGAAGTGGACAAGGCGATGGCCGCCAAGGTCTAGCCGCCCCTGTTCGTGCGGGTTTCTCTCGGGCCGGGTCCGCCTTAGGCGGGTCCGGCCTTTCGTTTTGGTCCTGGTACGAATGCTGCTATTGATCCTGCTGCCGTCAGCTAGCAGCCCGTCGTGCAAGTGCGTCGTCGCACCGAGACCGGAGATGCGCCCGGCTGGCAAGGCGGGAGACGCGAGAATATGGCCTATATTTGAACGGCGAGTAACGCAGCCAGGCGGGATGCAGCGCCGGTCGAATGCAGACGGACTTGCACGACGGGCTGCTAGGTGCCGGAAACCCGACGATCGAACAAACGAGCGTTCGTTGGTGGCTGATGCGACTCCGAAAATGACGGACCACGTCGGGTGCGCGCGGGTGGCGCCCCGAAATCATCGTGGCGGTTGTGCCGGAAGCCCGGCGAGGCTCCAGAAGCGGGGCCGCGCCTGCCACCAACCGCCCGCATCGGCGCGGAGGCATTCATGAGCGGCGACCAGAATCCGTACCTGCACGTGTTCCGCATGGCCGGCCTGTTCGCCGTGGGAATCGGCGCGTTTCTGGTCCTTCGGGCGTTGTACGTCCCCGGTGATTTCGGCACCTTCGGGCACTATCGCCCGGCGGCGCTCGAAGCCAACCGGGCGGTGGCGGCCAAGTTTGCCGGCCGGGCATCCTGCGAAGCCTGCCACACCGAGATTGTCGAAGCCCGGAAAGACAGCAAACATGGCGGTGTTGGATGCGAGGCCTGCCATGGCCCGCTGGCCCGGCATGCGTCGGGCGACGACCAGGCGCCGAAACCGGTCAAGCCAGATGCCGCCCGTCTCTGCCTCACGTGCCATCGAGCCGACGCTTCGAAGCCGCGCACGTTCAAGCAGATCGTGCCCGCGAACCACTACCCCGGCGAGGTGTGCACTTCGTGCCACAACGCTCACAAGCCGCAGTTGTCGTGAGGCGCCCGGCCATGGATCTGGACCGTCGATCGTTTCTGCTCGACGCCGGGAGGTTGATCGTCCTGTCGGCTTCCGCGTCACTCGCATGGGAAGCGTTGCTCGAGGGACGGCCCGAAACCGCACCCAACTACACGATGACCGACCACTGGTGGGGCATGGTGATCGACATCGAGAAGTGCATCGGGTGCGGCAATTGCGTGCGCGCCTGCAAGACCGAGAACAATGTGCCGCTGGAACCCTACACCTTCCGGACCTGGGTTGAGCGGTACGTGGTGGAACTCGACGACCTCGAACATCCGAAGGTGGAATCGCCCAACGGCGGGTACGACGGCTTCAAGCCGATCGAGACGGACACCGCACGCATCAAGACGTTCTTCGTCCCCAAGCTCTGTAACCACTGCGCGGCATCGCCCTGCGTGCAAGTGTGCCCGGTGGGCGCCACCTTCGAAAGCCCCGATGGTGTCGTGCTGGTGGACACGGACTACTGCCTGGGCTGCCGGTATTGTGTGCAGGCGTGTCCGTACGGGTGCCGGTATATCGATCCCCGCACCCACACCGTGGACAAGTGTTCGCTGTGCTACCACCGCATCACGAAGGGTCTGACGACGGCCTGCTGCGAGACGTGCCCGACCGGGGCGCGACAACTGGGCGACCTGAAGAACCCGAAGGACCCGATTCACGAGTTCCTGCGGACGCACAAGATCCAGGTGCTGAAGCCACAGATGGCGACACACTCGAAGATGTACTACAACGGGCTCGACGGGTCGGTGCGCTAGCCCGTTCGACACCGCGCCCGGGCGCGGTGCTCAGGGCTGGCGCGGTTCGGATCGGAAGAGGCCAGGAGGATTCATGGGCGGCGTCGAAGGGTTTATCTATCCCAACGAGCTCGAGCTCCAATGGAGCGTGCTCATCGTCCTCTACCCGTTCATCACAGGGCTGGTGGCCGGCGCCTTCATCCTGGCTTCGCTCGAGCGCGTGTTCAATGTGCCGGCCGTGAAGCCGATCTACCGGCTCGCCCTGTTGACGGCGCTGTCGTTCCTGATCGTGGCGCCGTTGCCGCTGCAGCTCCACCTGGGCCACCCGGAGCGATCGCTCGAGATGTACCTGACGCCACACACGACGTCCGCTATGGCCATGTTCGGCTTCGTGTACCTGTGGTACCTGATGGTCGTGCTCGTGCTCGAGATCTGGTTCGACTACCGGAAGGAACTGGTGCTGACCGCGCGCGCGAGCACCGGCGCCAAGCGAAGGTTGTACCGCGCCATGTCGCTCTGGTCCGACGACATCAGCCCGGCGGCCTTGCGTGTGGACGATCGGATTGGCTACCTCGTCACCGTGATCGGCATCCCGTCGGCGTTCTTGCTGCACGGCTATGTCGGGTTCATCTTCGGATCGATCAAGGCCAATCCGTGGTGGTCAACACCCCTGATGCCCATCGTGTTCCTGTTCTCGGCGATGGTCTCCGGCATTGCGCTGGTCCAGTTGATCTACATGGGGACGTGTAGGCTTCGAGGCATCAAGTCGGACATCGTGTGCCTCGATGCGATTGGGCGGTACCTGTTCTATGCGTTTGTGATCGATTTCTCGCTCGAGATGCTGGATCTGATCCACCGTATCTACGAATCCGACGAGTCGTTCAAGTCGCTCGACTTCATGGTGCGCACCCGGTTGTTCACCTCGCAGATTGTGTTGCAGATCATCGTGGGAACGCTGGTGCCGCTCGGACTCCTGGCGTTGACCCAGGTGAGCAGGCTGCGCGATGACACGCGCCGCGCGATCTACGCGGTGGCGGGCATCCTGACGACGATCGGCATCTTCGCGATGCGCTGGAACGTCGTGATCGGCGGGCAGCTCTTCTCGAAGAGCTTCCTTGGGTACACGTCCTACAAAATGGAATTCGCCACGCGAGAAGGACTGTTGCCGGCCATCGTCCTGCTGCTGGCGCCATTCGGAATTCTGTGGGTCCTCATCAAGCTGATGCCGCCATGGCACCAATCGCCGGCCGCGCCGCATCGATCGTAACGTCTCGCACGGCGGCTCGTTGACGTCGTCAGTTTCTTGTTAGAGGCGGGATCAACGGAATCAGGTGGGAGGACCGATGACCGATCGGCTGTCGCTCCTCGAAGACAAGGTTGAGCGGCTCAGCTCGATAATCGAGTCGCTCCAGGCTCGGCTCGGCGCGCTGGAGCGTGCCGGCGTGGCCCTGCCTGCCGCGCAGCCATCCGAGGCTTCGGCACTCGACGACAGGTCGGCGCCCGTGGAGCGCGGCCCGGCGGTGGAGCGTCCCGACCTGGTCGGTGTCCTGTCCCTGCTCGGACGCCTGTTCATCGTGCTGGGCGGCGCGTTCCTGCTGCGAGCCATGACCGACAACGGCACGCTGCCGCCAGCGGCGGGCGTTGGCGCGGGGCTGCTCTATGCCATGGCGTGGACAGTGGCTGCCGGCCGCGCCGCATCCGCTCGCGGCGGTTGGGTTGCCACCTTTCATGGATTGGCGACGGCCATCATCGCCTTTCCCCTGATCTGGGAGGCGACCATTCGTTTCGGCGTGCTGACTCCGGCGATGGGCGCCATGGCGCTGACGGTGTTTGTGGCAGCCATGCTGACCGTGGCGTGCTGGCGTCGGCAGCACATCCTCGCCTGGGTCGCGGCCATCAGCTCCATGGTGGCATCGATCGTCATGATCGCCTCGACCTCCGTCGTGGTGCCCTTTGCCCTGCATCTGATCGGTCTTGGCATCGTCACGCTGTGGATCGGTT